>JBIKKX010000024.1:0-44714 GCA_044360135.1 Cyanobium sp. | reverse complement strand
CTAACCGCTTCTGGAGCCAGATCTTCGGGATCGCCTTCTCCAACAAGCGCTGGCTGCACTTCTTCATGCTGTTCGTGCCGGTGATGGGTCTGTGGACCAGCAGCATCGGCATCATCGGCCTGGCCCTTAACCTGCGCGCCTACGACTTCGTGTCGCAGGAGATCCGCGCCGCTGAGGATCCTGAGTTCGAAACGTTCTACACCAAGAACATCCTGCTCAACGAAGGTCTGCGCGCCTGGATGGCCCCGGCGGACCAGCCTCACGAAAACTTCGTCTTCCCTGAAGAGGTTCTGCCCCGCGGTAACGCTCTCTGATTCCAGACAATGTTCGGCAACATGCTTCTCGAGGCGCCCTGCGGGGCGCCTTTTTTGTGGGGTTGGCCCGGGGGCAGAGATCGTTGCGCCCCGCGGCCCGCTTCAGGTTGAGAAGCCCTGCGGCCTAGGGGGGATCTCTTCTGGATCAGCCAGGACGGTCCGCATCCGCAACCAACAGGCCTGGAGTGCCAGCCGTCGATCAGCCCGGATGGCAGAGCCAGCGGCGCCATCCCTCCGTGCCTGAACGCTCCAGCGAGCAGGTGCTGCTGTTGATGCGATCGCTGCCCAGCTTCCTGGCCAGCCTGGTCTGCTCCACGCTGGCTGCCTCGCTGACCAGCAACAGCCCTTGCGCCGATCGGAGTTCCCCCTTGAGCTTCGGATCCAGGCTGTCCTGGGCGTACCACTGCAGGCTGGGGCGGTGCCCCTGGACCCCTTCCACCAGCAGGGGCAGCCGCGCGAGGTCGCCGCCGCGGCTGCTGCGGCTCACCAGCGGCAGCAGGGGCCTGATCGAGGCTTGCTCACTGAGCTCCCAGTTCCACAGCGGGGTGCTGAACAAGCACAGCAGGCTCAGGCTCCAGCCCAGCACCAGCCCCCAGGCGGCCCTTTGGCGCTGCCGGCGCTCCGCCTTGCCGAAGCCCAGCACCAGGCCAGCCGCCAGCAGGCCCAGGCCTCCGGGAAGCGCGATCCCAGCCATGGGCCCCAGGCCAGGGATGAGGGGGCTGATCAGGATCGCCGTCAGAAGCAACGCTGCCATCACCAACCAGATCCGGCCGATCCCGTGCCGGAGCCGTTCGAGCCCTGCGCCGCTGAGCATCTCCGCCATCAGCGGACCGCAGCCCAGGGCGAAGGGTGGCCAGAGCAGCAGGCTGTACCAGGGCAGCTGGGTCTGTAGCGGCAACACCAGCAGCGAGGCCAGGGTCGTCAGCCCCAGGATCCAGCGCCCCCAGCGGCCCCGCCGCTGCCGCCAGGCTTGGCCGATGGCGGCGGGCCAGAGCAGCAGCCAGGGCCAGCCACCGCTCAACACCTGTATCAATGGAGGGATTGGACCGCCGCTGTGGTTCTCGACGCCACTCACCACTCGGGCCAACCCCTGTCTCCCCCACATCACCAGAGCGATCTCCCCGCGACAGGCCAGATGCCAGCCGTGCCAGGCCAGCCCCGGCAGCAGCCCCAGAACCAGGCCGAACAGGATCCAGCGCCAGGACCGGCGCGACAGGTCTGCATCGGCCCAGCGCAGGGCCAGGCCAGCCAGCAGCAGGGGCGGTGCCACTGGCGCTTTGAGCAGCAGCAGGGCCGAGCCCGCCAGCCCTGCCAGCAGACCCCCCGCCAGGGCCCAGCGCCGTCCAGGCCTGGCCAGCAGCAACCCCAACCAGAGGCTGGTCACCGCCGTGAGCTGCAGGCCATCGAGCATCACCAGGTGGGCATGGCGTGCCAGGGGAAGCAGGGTGAGGGCGATGGCAGCGGTCCAGAGGGCATCGGCGCGGCGACCGGGCCGCAGCTGCCACTGCACCAGGCCCAGCAGCGGGCTGAGCAGGCTGGAGCCCAGGGCTGGGGCCAGCCGCAGCAGCCATTCCGGCGGCAGGGCCTCGGCTGGTGCACCACCGCGCCAGAGGTGGATCAGGCCGGCGATCAGCCAGTGGGCGCCAGGGGGTTTGTTGACGTAGGGCTCCCCCCAGAGCGTTGGCAGAAGCAGATCGGGCCAGGATGTCTCACTGAGCTCCAGGGAGATGCGGGCCACCAGGGATTCGTCCCAGTCCCGGAGGGGTCCCTGCTGAATGCCCCAGAGATCGAGCAGCAGGGCCGCCAGCCAAATCAGCAGCAGGCCCCGCCAGGGGCGGTGGGCAGAGGGAGCACTCAGCACGGTGACATCGCAATGTTCAGGCCTGTGGATCCGGACGGACTCCAGAGATAGCCAACTGCCGTCAACCTAGGTGGAGCACCCTGCAACGCCGCTGCGTGATGGTCATGACCGGAGGGCCTCCGAGGGCCTGCCCCCGGAGCGGGGCCATGGTCTGGTGGTGGGCTGCGCTGGTCTCAATGCCAGGAGACGCGTTTACAGTCCAGGCCAATGTTGTACCCCTACGCTGTTGATGGCCTGGCTGTTTTTCCTGGCCGGATTGCTCGGCTTTGGGGGTGCGTTGCTGCTGCGCCACACCTGGTTTCAGACCTCGGCCTGGGATCTGGCCATCTTCAGCCAGGCGGTCGATCTGATTGCGCGGGGATTACCGGCGCACAGCAGTTTGCTGGGATTCCATATCCTCGGCGACCATGGTGCCCTGGTGCTCTATCCCCTGGCCGCTCTGGCGCGGCTGCTGCCGGTTCCCTGGCTGTTGATCATCCTTCAATCCGCTGCTTTGGCCGCAGCCGTCTTTCCCCTTGATCGCCTTGGCCAGCGCCGTGGCCTGCGGCCAGCGGCACGGGCGCTGAGCCTGGCGGTCCTGCTGTTGTATCCGGTTGTTTTCAACACCGCGATCTTCGACTTCCATCCGGAAGTGCTGGCCTTCCCGTTGGTGTTTGCGGCGATCGCCCGCCTTGAGCGCGGTCGGCCAAGGGATCAGCTGGCGGTGGTGGTTTGCCTGCTGCTGGCTCTCACCTGCAAGCTGGCCTTGGCGCTGTTGGTGATCGGTTTCGCCCTCGCGGCTCTGATCAGGGGGTTGCGGCGCCTGGCCCTGGTGCTGATGGGCCTCGCCCTGGCCTGGTTGGCGGCGATCGGGGGTGTGTTGATGCCTGCCTTCGGCGGAGTGGCGGCAGGGCTGCAGCGCCATGGGGAAAAGTTTGGGCTGGATCCAGGGGCGCTGGGGGCAAGTGCTGATCCTTTGCTGGCTTGGAGGATCGCGGTCGACAATGTTTTCTCTTGGTCGAACCTTGGCTACTTACTATTGCTGATGCTGCCGGTAATGTATGTCTTTTTTCATCGCCAACGCCGTCGCTTCTTGATTGGTTTGCTGCCGTTCCTGCCGCTGTTGCTCATCAACATCACCGCTACCTCGCTAGCCATGAAGGATCTGGTCCACCATTATTCCCTTTTTCTTGTTCCCTTCCTGGTCGCTGGTGTGCAGCAGACGCTGGTTGGCTCTGCCGGCGGCGGCGCTGGGGATGGTTACGGGCCATGGCTGCGCGCTCGGCTGCTGCCCGTGATCCTGGCCTGGGCTGTGCTGTCGTTCCTGATCGTCTCGCGCGTGAGCTTCTTTGCCACCTCCTTCTGCGATCGCCTCGACACCGCCGAGCCCCTGCGTGCCGCCATCGCCCTGGTCAGGCCCGATGCCAGCGTGCTGACCGCCAACCAGATCGCCCCCCATCTGGCACGCAGGCCTGTGCTGGCCATCACCTCCAACACCACACTTCAGCAGCTCGAGCACTATCAAATGGTGTTGCTCGACCGTCGCCATCCGGGCTGGAAATCCTCGCCGAAGCTGGTCGCCTCGATCATTGATCGCCTGCGGGCTGATCCCTGCGTCAGTCTCCGTTTCGATCGCGGCGGGGTGCTGCTGTTCGATCGGGCAGACGCCGCCTGTCGAGCCCACCCACCGTCGCAACCGCGCTGACGGCCAGCCCATTGCAGCAGACGCTCTCCTCGTCCTTGTCAGGCTGGTTAGGCTGGGCGCGTTCCGTCAGCAGTGGCGTGAAAGCGGCTCCCCCGGGGGCTGGTTTCGAAGGCGACACCGGCTGGCATCATCCAACAAGGAGGAGGTGTCCATGCAATCCAGTCCATCCATCCAGGGTCTGCGGATCGCGGAGAACGCCGCCTGAGTCGGCGCCTGTTTCGATCATGTGGTTCCGCGTCAACGCGGACCCGGCGAGAGCCCCCGGTCAGCACAACGCTGACCGGGGGCATCGTTTTTGAGGGGGTGTTCAGGGCTGGGCGGCCCGGGCCTGGCGGCGATTTGGGGCCTGGTTCTGCGAAGGGATCGGAGCCGGGGCCTCGGTTTGGGCTGCGGTTTGGGGTACGGCTGACCCGCTGTCCAGATCCGATCTGACGGACTCGATCGCCGCGGGCACACTCACCCGCAGGGACTCCAGCGAGAGGGGGTGGCCGACCAGGCCGCGGCCGAAGCTGTGCAGGGCCCGCATCACGGGGTGCTGACCCACGTCATCGGTGCTCTCATAGATCACGTTGGCGGCGGAACCCGGGCGCCAGTCGGCCAGCAGCACCACTGTTCGATAGATGGCTGGCCATGGGGCTCCTGGCTGAAGCGCCTGAAGCTGTGCATACCAGCTCTGGGCCCCCTGGGGCCGGTTCCGCAGGGTCTCGATCAAAGCCAGGCTCCAGAGGGCGTCGGAATCCCCGGGGTTGCGGCTGAGCCGCTCCTGGGCCCAGCGTTGCACCCGCTTCTGATAAAGAAAGTGGCCATCGAGTTGGTGTTCGGCGCCGATCCATCCGAACAGCCGGCGCAGCCCGGCTGGCCCCTGCCCCATGTCCCGCGCCAGGGTGATGAAGTCGGCATCGAAGGGCTCGGCCGCTGCTTCGGGGCGCCGCTGCCAGAGCTCCAGCTGCCGCCCCTTGCTCCAGGGCCAGCGGGCCTGCTGCTGGAAGCGGCCATCACCGCGCAGCCGCTCGCTGAGGATCCGGGTGTTGCGGTCGCGGCTGCCCTGGTCACCGCCGCTGGCCAGCAGCACCCAGGTGCTGCGCTGCAGCACCAGCGGATGGTCCTCGGTCCGTCGGCCCAGGCGGCGGGCCAGGATCTGGCCACCGTTGAGGCGGCCGAAGGTGGTGAGGGTGTGCTCGTTGAGATCGGGCCCATCCGGAAGGTTGATCAGGGTCACCGGCTGGTTCCCCACCCGCCCCCGCAGTTCGGCCATCACGGCCGGGGCGGGTGAGCCCGGCTGGCGCTCCAGGGCCGTGTCCCTGGCCTGGGTAATGGCGGCGGCGCTGCTGAGCAGGCCCGCCGCCAGCAACCCCGCGGGCCAGGGGCCCCCGAGCCTGGAGCGCAGCTCCAGACCCGCCTGCCACCAGCCCCGCGCCAGCAGCAGGACCAGCAGCGGCAGCAGGGGCGCGATGTAGCGGCCGTCCTTGTTGGGGCTCAAGGTGGTGCAGAGCCAGGTGGCGATGGTGCAGCCGATCAGCCAGGCCCAGCCGGGCGGCAGGCTCCGCAGCGGGCGACGCAGCAGTGAAGGCAGCCGGCTGCGCTGGCTCCAGGCTGCCAGGCTTCCTGCAGCCAAGGCCGGCAGCAGCAGCACCGGCCCGAGCTGCTGGGGCAGCAACCGCCAGTAGTAGGTGAGGGAGGCCAGGCTGAACACCGCCGGATCGCCCTCCCGAGCCGCCGACACCAGCACCGCCCGATTGGTGCCGCTCAGGGTGGTGATCCAGTTGTGATGCAGCCAGGGCAGCAGCATCCCCAGCACCAGGGCCAGGCCAACCGCCAGCTGGGCCAGCCGTCGCGGCCGCCGCAGGCTGCGCAGCACGGCCCAGAGGCAGGGCAGCAGCAGGACCAGCAGGGCGCTCTGCTTCACCAGGAGGGCGGCGCCGATCGCGGCGGCGGCCACCAGGCCAACGCCCCAGCGGCCGCCGCCCTGGGGCGCGGGCGCCTGCCAGCGGCCAAGCCGCCAGAGGGCCAGGGTGGTGGTGGCGGCGAGGGCCAGGTCGAGGGTGTAGTCGAGCCGCTGCTCGGCCAGGGCGGGAACCAGGGCGAGCAGGGCGGCGGCGAGCAGGCCGAAGCGACGCCCTGCCAGATCCCGGCCCCAGCAGGCCACCACCACCAGCAGCAGGCCGTGCCAGAGGGCCAGGGCCCAGCTGGCCTGGTCGGGGCTATCGCCGGCCAGGGCCATCACCGTGCCGTTCACAAGCGAGGCCAGGGGCGGGATCTTCGGGGAGAGGTCGAGCAGATGGTCGAACCCCTGCCAGCCGCCCCCGGCCAGCAGGCCCAGGGCCCGGCCGTGGTCCATGGCACTGTTGAGGTAGTCGGCCTGATCCCAGGCCGGCAGCCGCTGATCCAGGTTCAGCCAGTGGCGGTCTGCGGCCGTGGCCAGAAGCCAGAGCCCCCCGAGGGCCAGCCACCAGCGGTCGGGGAGGGGCCAGGGCCGAGACCCTTCCAAGGCTGGCGTGATGGTGGTAGGAGTGGGGGCGGCGCTTCCAGGCCTGGATGCCGGGTTGGCGACGCCGTTGGCTGGGCCAGGACGTTGGGGCTGATAGGAGTTCAGAGGGGGGGGGCCGCGGCCGGGCGGCATCCGTTGGTGCCCCCATGCTGGAGGCCGTTGGGTCTTCTGTCACACCCATCGAGGTGCTTCACAGCACTGGCGAGACAATGCGTTGCGGCGCATTGCGCCCTTTCCGTGTGAGGACTCCATGAAACTCTTCCAGCAACTGCTGCTGGCTCCTGCCGCCCTGGGCCTGATGGCTCCGGTGGCTGCCAGCGCCGCTGATCTCAACCTCTCCGGCGTTGACGCCTACGCCAGCCAGGAGCAGGTCACCAGCATCTCCCAGTTCTCCGACGTCAAGCCCACCGACTGGGCTTATCAGGCGCTCTCCAACCTCGTGGATCGCTACGGCTGTGTGGCCGGCTATCCCAGTGGCACCTTTAAGGGTGGCCAGGCGATGACCCGCTATGAAGCGGCCGCCCTGCTCAACGCCTGCCTCGATCGCGTCACCGAGAGCACCGACGAGCTGAAGCGCCTGATGAAGGAGTTCCAGAAGGAGCTCGCCGTGCTGCGCGGCAAGGTGGATGGCCTCGAGGCCCGTGTGGGCGAACTGGAGGCCAACCAGTTCTCCACCACCACCAAGCTGAAGGGCTACGCCGCCTTTGTGATGGGCGCCAACAGCTTCGGTGGCGACCTGAGAACCACTCCCAATCTCAAAAAGTATACGGGCGGTCCTCTTGGTGCCCCGCTTGACAGCAAGTACGCCGATTACGCCAGTCAGCAGGCCGGGGCCTTCGCCTTCGCCTACGACCTCCGCCTCGACCTCGACACCAGCTTCACCGGTAAGGACCTGCTGCGCACCCGCCTGCGCTCCGGCAACTTCAACGACACCGCCTGGGATGGCAGTGCTCCGGTCGGCCTGCTCGGCATGGAGACCGCGTTTGAGTCGGGTGCTGGCCCCAACGTCGTTGAGATCAATCGCCTCTTCTACCAGTTCCCGATCGGCAGCGGCTTCACCGCCACCGTTGGTCCCCGCGTCCGTCAGGACGACATGCTGGCGATGTGGCCCTCCGCCTACCCGGCGGATACCGTGCTCGACATCTTCACCTACGCCGGTGCCCCCGGCACCTACAGCCTCAACCTCGGTGCTGGTGGTGGTCTGTGGTGGAAGGCCGGTGGCCTCAGCCTGAGCGCCAACTACGTCAGCAACAACGGCGATAACAGCAATCCGATCACCGGTGGTGGCATCGGCACCAGCGCTGCCACCCAGACCGGCACCGTTCAGCTTGCCTATGGCGGCGCCAACTACGGCGTTGCTGCGGCTTACACCTACTCCAGCGGTGGCGCCGGCCTCTACCCCGGCAATGGCACCCCCCTGGCGGTTTCCGGTTTCGGGAGCGCCGGAAACACCAACTCCGTCGGTCTGAGCGCCTACTTCTCGCCGCTCTCGGCCAGCTGGTTCCCCTCGATCAGCGCCGGTTGGGGCATCAACACCTATGTGGGTGATGGTGTTACCCCTTACGCCACTGCTGACAGCGGTTACACGGATGCAATCGACATCAGCGGTGACAACAGCCAGTCCTGGTATCTCGGCTTCCAGTGGGGTGACTTCCTGCTGAAGGGCAACACCTTCGGCTTTGCTGTCGGCCAACCCACCTTCGTGACCGGCTCCGGCATGAACGATGGCAACTACGCCTGGGAAGGCTGGTACAAGCTGCAAGTCACCGACAACATCAGTGTGACTCCCGCCATCTATTACCTCAGTGCTCCCCTGGGCGGCCTGCAGAAGGATAATGGCGACAGCTTCGACAGCTTCGGTGGCCTGATTAAGACCACCTTCCGCTTCTGATTTCGGCCTCGAGCCGCTCCACGCTCACCGAGCTTGAACACGACCCGGCCTCTAAGCGGCCGGGTTTTTTTATGGGAAAGGCGATCCGGCTTGGGGGGGCGATGGCGGCTCGCTTTTGTGCTGGGGGATACCAAGAGCTGTGATCCAGGCCGGATCTTGCCGCCCATGCAATCGCTAACATGGGGACGCTTCCAGTACGGAAGTCCTCTTTTGGTGTGAGGAATTCATGCAACCCTTCCAGCGTCTGCTGCTCGCGTCTCTGGCTGCCACAACGGCGGCCCCGTTCGCGGTCCATGCCGGCGAATCCGACCTGAACCGCTACGCCCCGGTCAGCAATGACCAGGTCACCAGCGTGTCCCAGCTGTCCGACGTCAAGCCCACCGACTGGGCCTATCAGGCCCTCTCCAACCTGGTCGACACCTACGGTTGTGTGGCTGGCTATCCCAGTGGCACCTTCAAGGGTGGCCAGGCGATGACCCGCTATGAAGCGGCCGCCTTGCTGAATGCTTGCCTGGATCGCGTCAGCGAGAGCACCGACGAGCTGAAGCGCCTGCTCAAGGAGTATCAGAACGAGCTGGCTGTGCTGCGCGGCCGTGTCGACGGCATTGAAGCCCGCGTCGGCAAGCTGGAAGCCAATCAGTTCTCGACGACGACCAAGCTGCAGGGTGAAGCCACCTTCGTTCTTGGCGCCGTCAACTTCGGAGGCAGCCAGGATGCCGACAGCACCGCGAACGGTTCCGGTTATGTTGCCCCACCAAGGCCAACTCCGGCTACCGCAAACTCTGCTAAGTATGCTCAAACAAACAATACCAACTGGGGTGCCCTCACCTTTAATTATGATCTGCGCCTGAACCTGAATACCAGCTTCACCGGTAAGGATCTACTTTACACCCGTCTGCGCAGCGGCAACTTCACTCAGAGCGTTTTTGGCGGCAACCCCTACAACGTTTTAGCCCTTGATCGGGCTTTCGCCCCTCAAGGTGGTGACAATGTTGTCAATATTGATCGTCTCTACTATCGCTTCCCCGTTGGCAAGACGTTCACCGCGGTTGTCGGACCTCGGGCCCGTAACACGGAGATGCTGGCTGTCGCTCCGTCGTTCTACAAGGCTGACCTGCTTGATGTCTTCACCCTCAATGGGGCTCCTGCCACCTACAACAAGGCCACCGGCTCCGCCTTCGGTCTGATCTGGAAGCAGAACGTCAAGAAGGGCAATCCCTACTTCGCCGCTTCGACCAGCTACGTGGCCCCTCGCGGCGACACGAGCGACCCCAACACCGGTGGTCTGTTCAACAGCAACAGCGGCGGCAGCTTCCTCAGCCAGATCGGTTGGGCCGGCCCCCAGTTCGCCCTCTCGGCCGCCTGGCGCTACGGCCAGTGCAGCGATCCCCTCTCCCGCCGCGGCACCCAGTTCGCCCGCCAGACCCTGGCCTGCGATGGCGATGGAACGCCCGGCACCCCCTCGGCCTGGAACGGCAACTCCTACAGCAACAACTTCGCCCTTGGCGCCTCCTGGCAGCCCCTCGCCAGCGGCCTGATTCCTTCGATCAGCCTTGGCTGGGGCATCAGCGCGATCAGCCACGCCGATTACAACGACACCAACGCCAGCGGGGTTTCGGTCGCTTCTGGCAGCTTCCCCGCCTACGGCAACAGCCGCAACATCACCCAGACCCAGTCCTGGCAGGTCGGTCTCCAGTGGAGCAACCTGTTTGCCAAGGGCAACGCCGCCGGCTTCTCGGTCGGACAGCCCACCTTCGCCACAGCGCTGACCAACAACCGCATCGGCAATGCGGCCTCGCCCGACGGCCCCAACGACGGCAACTACGCCCTCGAAGGCTGGTACAAGTTCCAGGTCTCCAACAACATCAGCATCACCCCGGCGATCTTCTACCTGAGCCGCCCCAACGGCCAGTACACCGGCAACGGCGAGACCAACAACGCCCTCGGCGGCCTGGTGCAGACGATCTTCAAGTTCTGATGCTCGCGCCGGGTGCTCGCGCCCGGCCCATCCCCCCTCACACACACGCCCAGGCCCCCCGCAAGGGGGGCTTTTTTGTGGTGGTCTGTCCTTCCAGTCCATGCCTGTCCCCCCTCCGATCCCAAGGCCTGGTCCTTAACCAGGCCCCGGTACGGCCTGGCTGATGATGGCCGCTGCCCATCCCAGCCCCTTGGCCCCCGCCCGCCGCGAGTCCTCGTCCCAGCCGTCGCTGTTGCGGGCGGCGGATCATTACGCCGCGCTCGGTGTGGCGCCCAGCGCCAGCGCCGCTGAGATCAAGGCGGCTTACCGCAGCCTGGTCAAGACGCACCATCCCGATGCCGGCGGCGATCCCCAGCGGATCCTGGCCCTCAACGCCGCCTGGGAGGTGCTGGGGGATAGGGATCGTCGCCGCCATTACGACGCCGAGACCGGCCTGGGGAGCAGCGGAACGGCCCGCGGCAGCAGCGGCGCGGGGCCTGGGGCTGGTGAGGGTTCAGCCGCGGGGGCCGGCGTCGATTCCCGCCGCCGCAGCAGCGCCTCCGAGGAGGACCTGCGCGGTTGGTTGCAGGCCGTTTACGGACCCCTCGACAGGCTGCTCGGCCAGGTGATCAATTCCTTCCCCGCGGCCATCAAGGCCCTGGCCGCCGATCCCTACGACGACGCCCTGATGGCCGACTTCTGCAGCTTCCTGGAGCAGAGCCGCGCCCGTGTGGCCCGGGCCGAAACGCTCTACCGCTCCAGGCTCTGCCCCGATTGCGCCCGGGGCTTCGGGCTCAGTCTCTACCACTGCCTGGGTCAGGTGCAGGACGGTGTGGCCGAGCTGGAGCGCTACACCCTGGGCTACGTGGACAACTACCTGCACGACGGCCGCCAGATGCTGCGCGAAGCGCGTCTGCGCCGCCAGCGCCTGCACGAGGAGAGGCGCCGGCTAGAGCTCTGAGCCTGGGCAGCGCTCAGCCGGCGCTCCAGGCCTCCAGCTGGTCGAGCCGCAGCCACACATCCGGCACCGGTCGGCGCCAGCGCAGCTGGGCATAGCCGTTCTTCACCGCCAGGATCTCGCCGGGGCCCTCAAGCACGTAGGAGGGCGGCACAGGGTCGCTCGCCGAGGCCTCCAGGCTTCCCTGGTAGGCAGCCAGGTTGAGCCGCACCAACGCTCCCTTTTTGAGGCCGGCAGACTGGGCTGGCTGGGGCGCCGGGGGGCTGCCAGCGGCGGGGGGCGTCGCGGCCATGGTGGTTGCTGCGCTGGTTGGACGTGGCCTGAGGCTAAGGCCCCTGCCTCGGCGCTGGCGGCCGTTGCCCCGCCCAGCTGCGGCACCCGCTCCGTCGCTCCCCGGCTTCGCCGAGGGGCCCGCCTCTGGCCTTAGCCTCGGCGGCACTTGAAGGGGAATGGGTGAGGCTGCTGCTGCTGGGCTGCTCCGGGTTCGTGGGTCGGGCGCTGGTGCCCTACCTGCTCGAACTCGGCCATGGCATCACCCTGGTGAGTCGCCGCAGCCAGCCCTTTCCCTCCCTGGCTGCCGATCGGCTGAAGAGCCTGGTCTTCGATCCGGCTGATCCGGCCTCCTGGCAGCAGGACGCGCTGCGCCAGGCCCTGGCGGAGGCGGACGGGGTGGTCAACCTGGTCGGAGAACCGATCGCGGAACGCCGCTGGACTCCCGCGCACCTTCAGCGCCTGCGCGACAGCCGGGTGCGCAGCACCGAGCTGCTGGTGGCGGCGATCCAGGCCCTGCCCACCCCGCCCTCCGTGCTGGTGAGCGGATCGGCTGTGGGCTACTACGGCACCAGCACCGAGGCCCGCTTCAACGAGAGCTCTCCGGCCGGCGCCGATTTTCTTGGCCAGCTCTGCCGCGACTGGGAGACGGCTGCCACGGCGGTGCCCCCCGGCTGCCGTCTGGTGATCCTGCGCCTCGGCATCGTGCTTGGCCCCGACGGCGGCGCCCTGGGCAAGATGCTGCCGGTGTTCCGGGCTGGCTTTGGTGGACCCGTGGGCTCCGGTCGCCAGTGGATGAGCTGGATCCACCGCCACGACCTCTGCCGCCTGATCGCCACCGCCCTCGAAGACAGCAGCTACAGCGGCACCTACAACGCCGTGGCCCCCGAGCCTGCCACCATGGGAGCCTTCGCCTCCGCCCTCGGCCAGAGCCTCGGACGGCCCAGTCTGCTGCCGGTGCCCGGTGCGATCCTGCACCTGCTGCTCGGCGATGGCGCCCGGGTGGTGCTCGACGGTCAACGGGTGTTCCCCGAGCGGCTGTTGGGCCAGGGGTTTGGCTTCAGCTATCCCGAGCTCAGCGCTGCCCTCGCCGCTGCCACCAGCCCAGGGCGCCACTGAGCAGGGCGCCGGCCATCAGCACGCCGATCGCCGGCGTGAACAGAGGCTCCCAGAGCCCCTGGAACCCCCGGAGGGGCGCTTCCACACCCTGGCTGTGCAGCACCACCGCCACGGCGAACCAGAGGGCGCCAGCCAGCACCACGAACACATCGGCGACCAGCAGACGATCGATCAGCTGCCGCAGGCCCTGGAGGGGACCGTTGCCCTCGGGGGACGCATCCCCCCTGGCAGGGGTGGTGGAGCCATCGGCGGCCATCGGGGCTGCCCCTGGCCTGGAGGTGGGATCCGGCTTTGGTGCGGTCATGGCTGGGAAGAGCGGGTGGGGCCGGCGGCCAGCAGCTCCATGATCGCCGCCGCCATCCGGGCGCTGCCGCCAATGTCGCCCAGCCGTTCGGCGGCGATCGCCTCCAGCTCCCGCCGCCACAGGGGGCCCGCCTGCGGATCGGCCAGCCGCTCGAGCATCGCCGCCAGCTGGTCCGCCGTGGCGGTGAGAGTGGCCGGAGCGCCCACGGGGCCAGGGGCGCACACCACACCGGGGCCGAGCAGGCGCCGCTGCGCTTCGGCGAAGCCTGCCGTGAACTGCGGCCCGGGGCCGGCCAGCTGAAGCACCGGCCGGGCCAGCGCCACCGCCTGCTCGGAGGCGGTGCCGCTCATCGCCAGCACCAGGTCGCTGCCGGCCAGCACCGCTGGGAAGGCGCCCCAGTGGAGCTCCAGCCGCCGTCCTTTCCGCACCAGGGTGGCGCCCCCCACCTCCGCAGGCGCCCCTGGCGGGGGTGGCTCCAGCCGCCAGCCCAAGGGCTCCGCCACCGCGGCGATCGCCTCTGGCTGCAAGGCCCTCACCAGCGCTGCCTGCAGCCGTGGTTCCACCCGTCCTGCCCCCTCGGGCAGCCGCGCCAGCACCTGCAGCAACAGGCCGAGATTGCCAAGGGCTTCCGGCACCCGGCTGCCCGGCAGCACCGCCACCGCCAGCTGTCGTGGCACGCCTGCCGCTGGGCCGGGCGCCGGAGCGGGGGCCAGCGCCTGCAACAGCGGATCGAGGAAGGGGTTCCCGAGGAAGCGCACCGGGCGCCCCAGCTGGGCGGTCAGATCCTCGGCGGTGAGGCGGTCCCGGCTCCAGATGGCCCGCAGCAGCGGCCTGCGCAGCAGCCAGCCGCAGGGCCAGGGCAGGCGCAGGCGCCCTTCGTAGTGGCTGGAGTAGGCCACCAGATAGATCACATGGTCGCGACCGCTCAGCCAGGCCCCCAGCAGGGGCACCAGATCCCCCACGGCGATCACCAGCCGGATCCGCCGCCGCTGCCGCCACAGCCGTCCCAGCAGGCGCAGCACGTAGGTGAACTGGCCTTCCCGGAGGTCGGTGAGGCGCGCCGCCAGACTGGTGTAGCCCAGGCCGCCCGTGCTGAAGTCGCGGGTGGGGCCCAGCACGGGGATGCCGGCCTGGTGGTAGGCCTGGCCCCGGCCCACCAGGGGCAGGGCCTCGACGGCAATGCCGCGGTCGCGCAAGGCGCATCCCAGGCTGGCGGCGCTGAGATCCTCGCCGTGGCCGTTGCTCAGCAGCAGGACCGCGCTCAAGCCTCCAGCCAGTTCCGGACCTTGGCCAGGGCGCCCCAGCCGGGGCGTCGCTCCAGACCATCGGCGATCGAGGCCCGCAGCTCATCGGCCAGCTCCGGCGCCATCACCATCACCCTCTGGACCAGTTCGATGTGCTCGCGCACGCCGGACCCGCCGGTTTCAAGCAGGGCCAGGCTGAGGTTGATCCGCGCCTGGGGGTCCTGGGGGTTGAGGCGCACGGCGGTGCGGGCCGAGCGCAGGGCAGCCCGGGGTTGGTCGAGCAACAGCTGCAACCAGGCCAGGCAGGTCCAGCCAGCGGCCTGGCGGGGTGACTGGGCGGTGATCGCCAGGAAATCGTCGATCAGCTCCTCGGGGGCCGCGCCGGACTGATAGCGGGCTAGGGCCGCATCGAACAGGGAGGCCGCCCCGTCGTCGGACCCCTCCTGGAGGTCGGAGCTGCTGGGGGATGGGGTGGTGGCCGCCATGGCACAGCCGAATCGGATCTGGTTCAGATTCCCATGCCGCCTGCCCCTGCGCTCTGGTCAGACCGCAAAGGAGCTGCCGCAGCCGCAGGTCTGGGTGGCGTTGGGATTGGTGAAATTGAAGCCACCGCCGATCAGGGCGGAGGAGAAATCGAGCTGCATGCCGTAGATGTAAAGCAAGCTCTTCGGGTCGCTGACGACGCGGAAGGACGGAGCCCCGGCCGGTTCGTAGATGTATTCCTCATCGTCGCTGCGGATCTCGGCGGCGGCGATGAAATCCATGGTGTAGCTCATGCCGCTGCAGCCGCCGGAGCGAACGCCAACCCGCAGCACGGTGTCGCCACCCTGCTGGGCCATCAGGGTGCCGAGCTGGCGCATGGCGGGCTCGGTGATCAGGATGCCCTTGCCATCGCGGCCCGTGAAGGTCAGCGGGGGCGCGGTGGCGGCTGGGGCGGTGTCGCTGCTCATCGGATCGGAGGGGCTGGGACAGGTGGGGGAACTGGGATGCGTGGCCGGCCTGATGATCGGCCCTCGGTGAACCCGGTGGTTCGGGCCGCCGCCACGGCGGGCTGGTGGCAGAGCGCGGGGGGGCTGGTGTCGGCGCTGGAGCGGCCTGGGAGACCGAGGCGCAGGCTGGGTGGAGGGGCTTTGGCGGTCTTGGAGAGACCGCTGCGGCGCTCTTGAGAGCCCTGATCGACTGAGCAGACCTGGGCTCAGCTCAGCAGCCCTGGAATGGCCAGACCCGATCGGGTCCGGGTGTGGGCCGGACTCCGGAGCATGGGCTCTAGAGCACGGACAAGGCGGCCGGGATGGCTGCCTCGGCCCTGGCTGAGTGGAGCTCGCCTCAGGGAGCCTGGGATGAGCCCGGGGAATCGCGGACCCGTTGGAGCGCCACGATGGGTATCCCATCACTCTATGGAGCCCGGCACCCGCCTGCCGCGTCTTCTCAGCCGGAGCCAGGGGCCAGGGGCCGGTTACCCCCCTTCCCTGGGCCAGCCCCGCCAGGCCTGTCACTCCATAGAGTCGGTGCCATCGCGGGAGGGTCTGGTGCACGTCGCCATCGTGGGAGCCGGTCTGGCGGGTCTGGCGGCGGCCGTGGATCTGGTGGATGCCGGCCACAGCGTCGATCTTTATGAAGCCCGTCCGTTCATGGGCGGCAAGGTTGGCAGTTGGGAGGACCCGGACGGCAATCACATCGAAATGGGGTTGCACGTTTTCTTCTTCAACTACGCCAATCTTTTTGCCTTGCTGCGCAAGGTCGGTGCCCTCGACAACCTGTTGCCCAAACAGCACACCCATCTCTTCGTCAATCGCGGTGGCGATCTGCGGGCCCTCGATTTTCGCTTCCCGATCGGTGCCCCCTTCAATGGCCTCAAGGCCTTCTTCACCACGCCCCAACTCGACTGGATCGACAAGCTCCGCAACGCCCTGGCGCTTGGGACCAGCCCGATCGTGCGGGGGCTGGTCGATTACGAGGGCGCGATGCGGGTGATCCGCGATCTCGACCGCATCAGCTTCGAGCAGTGGTTTCTCAGCCATGGCGGCAGTGAACAGAGCATCCGCCGCATGTGGAACCCGATCGCCTACGCGCTTGGCTTCATCGATTGCCAGGCGATCTCGGCACGCTGCATGCTGACCATCTTCATGATGTTTGCGTCCAAGACAGAGGCCTCCAAGCTGAATCTGCTCAAGGGCTCGCCGCACCGCTGGCTCACCGGCCCGATCCTCGCCTACATCGAACAGCGCGGCGGCCGCCTGCACCTGCGCCATCGCGTCAGCACGGTGCACTACGAAGACGGCCCCGATGCCGAAACGCGCATCTCCGGCCTCACCCTCGGCACCCCCGATGGCGACATCCGTGTGCAGGCCGACGCCTATCTGGCCGCCTGCGATGTGCCCGGTATCCAACGCCTGATCCCCGAGGCCTGGCGCCGCTGGCCCCAGTTCGACAACCTCTACCGGCTTGAGGCCGTGCCGGTCGCCACGGTGCAGCTTCGCTACGACGGCTGGGTGACCGAGCTCGGTGACAGCACCGAGGCTGCCAGTCGCCGCTCCGATATCGCCCAGCCCGCGGGCCTGGACAACCTCCTCTACACGGCTGATGCCGATTTCAGCTGCTTCGCCGATCTCGCCCTCGCCAGCCCGGCCGATTACCGCCGCGAGGGGCTCGGTTCACTGCTCCAGTGCGTGCTCACCCCTGGCGATCCCTGGATTCCCCGTCGCAGCGAAGAGATCGTGGCCCACACCGACCGCCAGGTGCGGGAGCTCTTCCCCTCTGCGCGGAACCTGACGCTCGTCTGGAGCAACGTCGTCAAGCTGGCCCAGTCCCTCTATCGCGAAGCACCCGGCATAGAGCCGTTCCGCCCGGAGCAGCGCACCCCGGTGGCCAATTTCTTTCTGGCGGGCAGCTACACCCGCCAGGACTACATCGATTCGATGGAGGGGGCCACGATGAGTGGTCGCCTGGCCGCCGCGGCGATCCTCGACCGGCCGGTCGAGCTTGCCAGCAATCCCGCCAGCGCCGTGGCCGCGCTGGCCCACGGGGCCTGAGGACGAACCATGGGTCGATGGTTGGAGCACAGCGTCACCACGGAGATCCAGGCCCCTGTGGAGCGGGTCTGGGAGGTGTGGAGCGACCTGGAGGCGATGCCCCGCTGGATGCGCTGGATCGAATCGGTGGTCACCCTCGACGATCCCGATCTCACCGACTGGACCCTGGCCGCCCAGGGTTTCCGCTTCCACTGGAAGGCGCGGATCACCAGCCGCGTCGAGGCCCAGCAGCTGCACTGGGAGTCGGTGGGCGGCCTGCCGACCCGCGGCGCGGTGCGCTTCTACCCCCAGGGTCCCGATTGCACGATCGTCCGGCTCAGCGTCAGCTACGAGCTGCCCGGTGTGCTTGCGCCCCTGATGGATGCAAGCATCATGGGAGGCATCGTGGTGAAGGAGCTCCAGGCCAACCTTGACCGATTTCGCGATGTGGTCGAGCAGGGCTAGGGCGACGACGCTGCTGAGCCTGGCCCTGCTCGCCGGTGCCTGCACCCCGAAGCTCGGGGACGCTACTCCCTCCGCGGGTCCCCGTCGCCTGCTGCAGGACCCAAGCGGCGCCCAGCCGCGGGTCGACCCCAGGCATGGCCTGCTCGCTCTGCCCTCCCCCCGGCAGGTCACCAACGCCGTCTCCCAGGGGCGCCTCGATCCCTTTGCGCCAATCGTGCCCCAGTCGCCCCCTGCGGCCGCAGGCGGCCAGGCCGCCGCTGCAGGGGGGCAGGCCGCGGCCGTTGCCCCCGCAGCTGCGTCCGCTGCCGCCCGCCCAGGGGCTCCTGCCACCGTCCCCGCTCCCGCCTCCCCGTCGCCGTCAGGCTCCGGGCGCCCCGTGCCGCCCGCCGCCCCGACCCTGCCGTCCGACTTCGCCTTCACCGGGGTGATCGCCAGCGGCGGCAGGGTCGGGGCGCTGGTTCAGATCGGGCCGAACAGCGGCACGGTGCAGCTGGGGGAGACCGGGCACCCCAGCACCCCCTGGTTGCCCCAGGGCTGGCGGGTGGTCGGCATCGACGGCGAGCAGCCCAGGCTCACCCTGCGCCGGGGCTCGACGGTCCGCAGCTTCACCCTCCCCTGAGGGAGCCCTCCCCCAGGCAGCGGATGCAGGCCTGCAGCAGCCCGTCGAGATCGTGGGGATCGGCTTCGGCATCCACCCGTCCGAGCAGGTCGCGGCAGCGCCGGCTGGTCTGGGGGCCGATCGAGATCAGCCGCGCTTCCTCCAGCCGCTCGCGCCAGCTGGGGCCGAAGTTCCGCTCCAGCAGCAGCGCCGTGTGCTCCACGGTCTTGCCGCTGCTGAAGGTGATCGCGGCCAGCTGGCGGCGCTCCAGGGCCAGCAGGGCGCCGCTCGGCCAGCTCTCGGGGCAGCGGGTTTCGTAGGCCGGCACCTCCACCACCCGTCCCCCTGCGGCGCCGAAGGCCTCCGCCAGCAGGGTGCGGCCGCCGCTCTGCACCCGGGGCAGCAGCAGCCGCAGCCCCCAGGCCGACACCGGGAAATGCTCGATCAGGCTGTCGGCCACGAAGGCGGGCGGCACGAAGTCGGCTGGTGCCCCGACCGACTCCAGCAGTGCGGCGGTCTTGCGGCCCACCGCTGCCAGCCGGAGGCCCGGCGGCCGGTGGGCCAGGCTGGCGCCACGTCGCTTCAGCCGTTCCTGCACCGCTTCCACACCGTTGGCGCTGGAGAACACGATCCAGTGGAAGTCGTGCCACTCCTCCAGGGCATCGTCCAGGGGGCCCCAGCGATCGGGTGGGGTGACCGCCAAGGCCGGCAGATCCACCACCCGGGCGCCGGCCGCCTCGAACAGGCGCCGGGCTTCCCCCAGCTGCCCTTCGGCCCGGGTGATCCCGATCGTCCGGCCCGTCAGGGCTCCGGGGTCGTTCATCGCGTTGCCTCGCCACCGCCGTCATCGAGCCGCACCATGGTGGCCGCCTGGCGCTCCAGCGCCAGGGCCGCCTCGCTCTGCCCCTGCTCCCGCAGCACCTGGATCGCCCGGCGGAAGGCAGCCCGGCAGCCGGGGATGTCCCCCGCCAGCAGCAGCGCCACCGCCAGGTTCTGGTGGCTGGGGGTGTGGAGCGGATCGAGGCGCAGCGCTTCGCGGTAGGCCGCGATCGCCGCGGCGATCGCCCCGCGCCGCCGCTCCACCAGGCCCAGCTGGCTCCAGGCCTGGGCCAGGCTGGGGGCGAGCCGGGTGGCCTCGCTGCAGAGGCCGGCGGCGGCATCGAGGTCGCCGGCCTCCAGCAGCAGGGCGGCCAGGTTGAGCCGAGCCGCCAGGGTCAGGCGGGGGTCGAGGGGCAGCGCCAGGGCCTGGCGGTAAAGGGCCATGGCCCGCTTCTGATGCCGCGGCGCCAGGGCGATGGCCAGGTGGAGCAGCAGCTCGAACCGCTCCGGATCGGCCCCCTTGGGACAGGCGGCCAGGCCCTGCTCCAAGAGGGCGATCCCCCGTGCCCGCTGCCCCTCCTCCACCAGCAGGGCGCCGAGCTTGGCGCAGCTGTAGGGATCGGCCGGTCGGTCGCGCAGATCGGCCTCCATCGCCTGCCGCAGCCGCCCCGCCTTGCGGCCATCGGCGAGCAGTTCCGGGCGATAACCGCTGTGCAGCAGCGCCGGTTCGTCGCACTGGGCGATCCGCCAACCCGGCTCCGCCGCCAGCAATGCCGTGACGCTGTCGTCGATCATGGCGTGGTACAAGCGGCTCCAGCGGATCGCCGGATGGCGACGGAACAGCCGGCTGACGCAGGAATAGGGCGATTGCACGGCGCCGATCTCCCGGCGCAGCAGCGTGATCACCAGTAGATCGGGCTGGGCCATCAACTGCCGGAGGGGCTGGCGGGCCTCGGGCCGCAGCTGCTCGTCCGCGTCGAGCACCAGCACCCAGTCGCCGCGCACCAGCTCCAGGCTGCGGTTGCGGGCCGGAGCGAAATCACCCGGCCAGGCCATGTGGTGCACCTCGGCGCCGCAGCGTCGGGCGATCGCCACCGTGTCGTCCTGGGAGCCGGTGTCGAGCACCACCATCTCATCCACGAAGCCCGCCACCGAGGCCAGGGCCGCCTCGATCCGGGGGGCCTCGTCGCGGACCAGCATCGCCAGGCTCAACATCAGTCGGTGAAGCCCGAATGGGCGTTGGCTGGGAGGGCGCCGTTCCCGGAGTCGACGTCGGCCGGGGCGTCGTGGCAGGCCCCGACCGCGGCGGCGGCCCGTGGAGCGTTGGCGGCGTCAGTGCCGGAGTTGGCGCTGCCCTGGGGCGAACGAGCGGCAGCGGGATCGAGGCCGAGGCTGGCTAGCAGGTGCGCCTGGGCCAGGGGCATCTGGCCGGGGCTCCAGGCCGCCGGGATGCCTTCCTGCAGCAGCCCTGCCAGGGTCTCCCACAGGTAGGGGCTGCCGTAGACCGCCAGCCCGGCCAGCCGCCCCGCCCCCTGCAGCTGCTGGATCACCGCCGGCCAGGGCTCCTGCCCCGAGGCGGTGCCCCGGAAGGGATTGCCCCGCACGAACAGCTGCAGCAGCACCGGTCCGTCGCCGAGACGCTCCAGGTCGAGCGGGCCCTCGTCGCTGGCCCGCCAGGGTGAGGGGCCGCTGCCGTCGATCAGCACGGTGCGCAGGCCCGCTGCCGTCGGCCAGGCCAGGGCCGGGGCGGCTGCCGTCAGGAAGGGGCAGCCCAGGGCCCCATCCACCCGGATCAGGTTGAGGCCGTTGCCGGCGACCGCCACCTTGTCGACCCCGCGCCGCCGCAGGCTGCGTTGCACCAGCTCCAGGGCCAGGGCGCGGTCTTCGGGCAGCGGTCCGTTGCTGAGAATCCCCAGGGGCCGCTCCGCGCCGCCGCCGTCGCCCGCGTCTCCGCGACCGACCCGGGCCAGGGCGGCGCGGCGCCGCTCGGCACTGGCCTCGAGCTGATCAGCCCGCAACCGACCGGTGGCCAGGGCCGTCAGGATGGCGTCGATGGCGACATCGGCGTCCTCGGGCATCAGCACCAGATCGGCCCCCGCCTCCAGGGCGAGCACCGCCGCCTCACCGGCGCCATGGCGACCGGCGATCGCCTCCATCACCAGGGCATCGGTGACCACCAGTCCGCCGAAGCCCAGATCCCGGCGCAGCAGATCGGTAAGCACCGGGGCCGAGAGGGTGGCGGGCAGGTGGGCATCCAGGGCGGGCAGCTGCAGGTGGGCGGTCATCACCGCGGCCACGCCGGCGGCGATCGCCTGGCGGAAGGGCGGCAGCTCGATCGCCTCGAGCCGCTCGCGGCTGTGGGGCAGCACCGGCAGGGCGAGATGGGAATCGGTGCTCGTATCACCGTGGCCGGGAAAATGCTTGGCGCAGCACAGCACCCCCTCCGCCTGGGCACCCTGCAGGAAGGCGGCGGCCAGGGCGCCGGCGCTGGCTGGATCCTCCCCCCAGGCCCGCACATTGATCACTGGGTTGGCCGGGTTGTTGTTCACGTCGCAGACCGGGCCCAGCACCCAGTTCAGCCCGAGGGCCGCGGCCTCCCGGCCCGTGCAGCGGCCGTAGCGTTCTGCCAGGGTCAGGGCGGCGCCGGCATCCTCGCCGTGGAGTCGGCCGAGGGCCAGGGGCGGCACCAGCCAGCTGGCGCCCTCGAACCGCTGTCCCACCCCCTCTTCCACATCGGCGCAGAGCAGCAGGTCAGCGCCGGCCCAGGCCCTGAGCTGGCGGGTCCGCAGCCGCAGCTCGGCGGCGCTGCCCCCCAGCAGGATCACGCCGCCCACCCCCGCCGCCAGCAGGCGCTGCAGGTCAGCGTTGGTGAGCTCCCAGCGGGGGTAGCGGCGCTGGCCATCGCTGAGATGGCCGCTGCCGCGCACCACCAGCAGGCTGGCCACCAGGCGCCGCAGCGCTTCTGGGGAGGGCGCGGCGCTGGCGGGTGGATCGGCAGGGGCCATGGGGATGGCGGTGGGGGCGGGCTCCATCGAAGCGCAGGAGCTGCGATTCAGCCCGCCTCCCCCTCCACCTCCCCGTCCGCTTCGGCGGCACCACCACCACCCTCGCTGCGTTCCTGCTCCAGACGCTGCAGCAGCCCCAGCACCGAGCTGCCCCGTTCCAGGGCGCGATCGAGCTGGAAGATCACCTCCGGGGTGCGTCGCAACTGCAGACGGCGGGCCAGCTCACCCTTGACGAAGGGTGCAGCCGAGCGCAGCCCGGCCATGGCTTCGCTGCGCTCGGCTTCGCTGCCGAGCACGCTGACGAAGACGCGGCAGTGCTGCAGATCACCGGCCACCTCCACCTCGGTGATGCTGACCAGCCCCTGCTGCACCCGCTGATCCTTGATGCCATTGCGCAGCAGTTCGCTGATCTCCCGCCGGATCAGGGCCGCCAGCCTCTCCACCCGCCGTCCCTGCGCCATGCCTAGGCCATCGCCGTCCCACTCACCATGGCACGCAGCACCAGGGCGATGGTGAGCAGGCCGCTGACCAGCGCTCCCACCAGGGCCACGGCGGTGATCGGGTTGCTGCGGCGCCGGGCCAGGGGCTCGAACACCGAGTTCAGCACCCCGAGGCTGAACGCCACCAAATAGCGCGGGTAGCGCGTCACGTTCACCAGGAAGTCCCTCATCAGCCCAGCGACCCGATCCATGGAGCGCTGGCTACTCTGCCGCCCGGGGAGGCGCATTGCCGTCGCCCGCCAGCCCTTCCCCACGCCGGACCCCGATGGATCTGCACCAGTTCCGCCACTCCGCCTTCTGCGAGAAGGTGCGTCTTGTGCTGGCGGTCAAGGGGCTGGACGCCACCTTCGTGGAGGTCACCCCCGGTGTGGGCCAGGTGGCCCTGTTTCGCCTCTCCGGCCAGCGCCAGGTTCCGGTGCTGGTCGATGGCGGCGAGGTGATCAGCGACTCCACCGCCATCGCCCTCCACCTCGAAGAGCGCCACCCCACCGCACCCCTGCTGCCCTCCGACCCCCTGGCGCGGGCCCGGGTGCTGCTGCTTGAGGACTGGGCCGACACCGCCCTGGCGGCCGGGGCCCGCCAGGCCCTGCTCCAGGCTGCCGCGGCCGATCCGGTGCTGCGCGGTGCCCTGTTGCCGGAGGCCACCCCCGATCCCCTGCGCCGCCTGGTCAGCGCCTTGCCCGGCGGTTGGATGGCGCCGGTGAGCGAGGCGGTGGGGGATCTGATCGCCCCGAGTGAGGCCCGCCAGTTGCGCCGCAATCTGGAGCAGCTGACCCGGCTGGTGGGGGAGCAGCCCTATCTGAGCGGTGATCGCCTCTCCCTGGCCGATCTGGCGGTGGTGGCCCAGCTGTCGCTGCTGCTCTTCCCGGCCTCCGCCGGTGCGCCGCTGGCGGGTCGCGGGGTGGAGGGCGTGGCGGACAACCCGCTGTACGAACCCCTGTTCCGCTGGCGCGACCGCATCCTGGCCGAGGTCCATCGCCTCTGAACCCCGGCGACAGGTCCAGCTCGGCCAGGATGGGGGCCGCTGGAGAGCGCCATGTCCGATCCGCTGCTGCGCGAGCTCGACCACTACGTGGTGCTGGAGCCTGGGGCTGCCGAGCGGATCCTCAGCCGCGAGGAGACGCTGGCCTGGCTGGAGATCCGGCTGGCGGAGCTCTCGGATCCGCCGGCCGATCTGCGGGGCCTGGGGGCGCCGGGAGAGTGGGCGGTGCGGCTGCTGGAGACGGCCTGTGAACTTGAGCTGGAGCCCGGCTGCCGGATCAGCTGGTTTGCCGTGCGCCTCGAACCGCCCGGGGCTGCGGGCTGACGGCGCCCTCCCCGGGGCAGCGGGTTGGTCGAGCCCTGCCCCGTCGACCGGTTGGGGGATCAGGGCTGGCCTGCTGCTGGGCCACGGTGGGGCACGGTGTTGAGGGAGTCGACCGGCTGACCGTTGCTGTTCACCAGATGGAGCGGCGGCGGGGGCTCGGTTGGCTGCGAATCGCGCAGGATCGTCGGCAGCGCTGCCAGCACCTGCCGGGCCACCAGATCCGGGGAGTCGCCCTCCTGGACGATCCGCAGGTCGGCCTGGGCGTAAAGCGGTTGGCGTTGGGCCAGCAGCTCAGCCAGGCGGGCGGCCGGGTCCGGGGCCTGGAGCAGGGGCCGGGGCGTGGGATCGCGGCGCAGCCGCTCCAGCAGCAGCGCCGCCGGCGCATCCAGCCACACCACCACCCCCTGCTGCAGATGGCCCCAATTCACCGGCCGGCTCACCACGCCGCCACCGGTGGCCACCACCTGCGAGTGGAAGCCGGCGATCTGCCCCAGCACGGCCGTCTCGAGCTCGCGGAACCCCTCCTCCCCAGCCTCAGCGAACAGGCTGGGAATGGTCTGGCCGGCCACCTGCTCAAGGGCCGTGTCGGCATCAAGAAAGCCGTAGCTGAGGGCCGCGGCCAGGGGCCTGCCGACCGCGCTCTTCCCCGCCCCCATCATTCCCACCAAATAGATGTTCAGGCCCCGCAGGCGTCGGGCCAGCGGCTCCCCTCGATCCCCCGGCTCCTGGGCATCGGCGCTGGCGGCGGCAGAAGGGTGACGCGGATCCATCGGCTCGGAGCTGGGGGGATCGGGAGCGGTCGGTGCGGCGGGCTCGCCGGGGTGGCGGCAACCCGTCGGGGTGGGCCACGACCCTGGGGCGGTGGCCCGTTTCTAGGATGCAATCCCTCGGGTCCACCGCAATGCCAGTTTCAGGGCCCGCCCTGCCGGCAACCCTCATCCCCCCTGCGCCGCTGTCGGTGGCCGGCGACGGCGCCGCGGTTCCAGCGGCACCGGCCAAGCCCCCCCACGGCCGCGGCCGCGGCTGCGTGATCACCCGCCGGGCCCGCTTCAGCGCCAGCCATCTCTACCGCCTGCCGGAGCTTGATTCCGCCGCCAACCAGCAGCGCTTCGGTCCCTGCAGCGTCGAACCCGGCCACGGCCACAACTACGAGCTGATCGTGGCGATGGCCGGCCCCCTCGATGCGGATGGCATGGTGCTCAACCTCTCGGACGTGAAGCACGCGATCCGACGCGAGGTCACCGAGCCGCTCGACTTCCGCTTCCTCAATCAGGTCTGGCCGGAATTCGACCTCTCCAGGCCCGAGGGCTGTCTGCCCACCACCGAGGCCCTGGCCCTGGCCATCCGTCGCCGCCTGGCCCCCCATCTGCCGGTGGTGGGTCTGCGCCTCTACGAACACCCCGACCTCTGGGCCGATGTGCTCGCCGGTCCCACCATCGATCCCATGGAAGCCTTCCTCTCGATCCGCACCCATTTCGCCGCCGCCCATCGCCTCGCCCGTGAGGAGCTGAGCCAGGCGGAGAACGAGTCCATTTATGGCAAGTGCGCCCGCCCCCACGGCCATGGCCACAACTATCTCCTCGATGTCACGGTGCGGGGGGCGATCGATGCCCGCACCGGCATGGTCTGCGATCTGGCCGCCCTGCAGCGCCTGGTCGACGAGCTGGTGGTGGAGCGTTTCGACCACACCTTCCTCAACAAGGATGTGCCCCATTTCGCCACCTGCGTCCCGACCGCCGAGAACATCGCCCTCCACATCGCTGACCTGCTGACCGCCCCGATCGCCGCCAGCGGTGCGCGCCTCCACAAGGTGCGCCTTCAGGAGAGCCCCAACAATGCCGCTGAGGTGTTCGCGGAGGCGCCCCGACTGGAGATGGCGCCGGCGGCCCTGGAGGCCCTGGCGGCGGCAGGCTGAACGCCCTGGAGACCCCCGAGCCCCGGCACGGTGCTGGTGAGGCTGGCGCGTTCGGCGCCGCGGCTGGGGTTCCCCTTCCCCGCCTGCGCCTGGTGCTGGCGGTCAGCCTCGATGGCCGTCTCGCCCCCCCCGCCGGTGGCGCCGCCCAGTTGGGCGGCGCCGGTGATCGCCGCGCCCTGGAGGAGGCCCTGGCCTGGGCTGATGGTGCTCTGGTGGGTGCCCAGACGCTTCGCCTCCATGGCAGCACCTGCCTGATCCATCACCCCGATCTGCTGGAACGCCGCCGTTTGCGGGGCCTCGGCCCCCAGCCCCTGGCCCTGGCCGTGAGCCGCTCAGGCCAGTTGCCGCCGGAGCTGCCGTTCTTTCGCCAGCCGCTGCAGCGCTGGCTGCTGGCCCCCAGCCGCGCTGGCGGGGGGGCTGCCCCGGCACCGCCCCCGGGGTTCGACCGTCAGCTGCCCCTGGAGGCCTGGCGTCCCCTGTTGAGCCAGCTGGTCTGCCTGGGGCTGGAGCGGCTGGTGCTGCTCGGTGGGGCGCGGTTGGCTGCGTCGCTGCTCGCTGAGGATCTGGTGGAGGAGCTGCAGCTCACCCTCTGCCCGCGGCTCCTGGGTGGCGGCCATACCTGGCTGCCGAGCGGCGGTTCCCTCCCTCCCGCTGGCCCATGGCGACTGATCGAGAGCCGGGACCTGGGCGATGGTGAGCTGCTGCTGCGCTATGGACGCGGCGCTCAGGGGGCTGGTGCGGCGCCCCCGGCCTGACCGGAGCCGAAGCGACGGCCGAGCTCCCGCAGGGGCACCTCCCGCAGGCTCTCGGGGGGAAGTCCGAACATCCGGGCCAGGCAGCGTTTCACCACCGCTTCGCTGGCGTCACCGAAGCGGCCGCCGACCATGTCCCGCATCACCTCAAATCCCCTGCCGCTCTGGTCGGTTTCCTCAATCAGGCAGCGGCTGGTGGGGCCCGCCAGTTTCTGGCAGGGATCCTGGAGATAACGGCGCAGGTTGGGATTCGATCCGGCGGTGTTGTCCAGGCACAGCACCACCAGCCTCCATTCCAGCTGGGGCCGGATCCACTGCAGCATCGGCGCCAGCAGGCCCGCCTGGGCAGGGGGAGGCGTGGCTGTCATTGCCACCACCAGGGCTGTCGCCATGCTCCAGACGGAATCGTGCTGGCGATGGTGTCGTCCGGGCCTGACCCTGGCCATCAACGGCCCGGCACGCAACCCTGCCTCCTGGCCGGAACCCCCACGGCAAGGGGCCAGAGAGGGGCGTGGATCCACCGCCGTTTGCCCAACGTCGGCCCATCGTGGGAGTCGCATGGGGAGTGTGGCGGCTGGCAGGGGGTGCAGGGGGGTGCCGGATGACTGAGCAGCGTCGCGGTGCGAGTCGGGCGAATCATCATCGGCTGGGCTGTGGCTGCCGATGACCAAGCCATTGTCAGGCCCAATGGCCAAGCCAAGGAGGATGGCAGACCTTCCGGGTTTCTGCCCGGCCACCCCATGGCTGGCTGGCCTGCCCCCCTCGGCCTGGTGCTGAGCTGGATCGGGATCCGGCCTGTCCCCTGGGTTGAGGCCGGATCGCTGGAAACCTCTGCACCGTCGATAGCTTGGACCCTGTGCCCCCGAGGTTGAGGCGATGGCGGAGCTTGAGGCCCGCTGGCTGCGTGCGATGGCCGAGCTGTCAGCGACCCAATGGGACAGTCTTCTGGCCGGCAGTGCGGCGGCTCCCTTTTTTCGCTGGTCCTGGCTGCATCGGCTCGAGGCCAGCGGCAGCATCGTCCCGCGCCAGGGCTGGCAGGCCTGCCATCTCACCCTCTGGCGCGGTCAGGATCTGGTCGCCGCCGCCCCCCTCTATCTCAAGGGCCACAGCTACGGCGAGTTCGTCTTCGATCAGTCCTTCGCCCAGCTCGCCGGCCAGCTCGGGCTGCGCTACTACCCGAAGCTGGTGGGCATGAGCCCGCTGAGCCCCGTGGAGGGCTATCGCTTCCTGATCGCCCCCGGCGAGGACGAGGCCCTGCTGACCGCCCTGCTGCTCGATCAGATCAGGGAGTTCTGCCAGCGCAACAGTGTGCTCAGTTGCAACTTCCTCTACGTGGATCCCCAGTGGCGCCCCCTTGCCGAGGCGGCGGGCTGTGCCGCCTGGATCAATCAGCAGACCTGCTGGAGCAATGCCGGGTTTGCTGATTTCGAGGCCTATCTCGCCAGCTTCAATGCCAATCAGCGCCGCAACATCCGCCGCGAGCGGGCCGCCGTTACCGCCGCCGGCCTCACCGTCACCGCCGTGGCGGGAGAGGCGATCCCCCCGGCGTTACTGGAACGCATGCACCACTTCTACGCCCAGCACTGCGCCCGCTGGGGGCCCTGGGGCAGCAAGTATCTGAGCGAAGCCTTCTTCCGCGACGCGGCCGGGCTGAACACCGACCTGGTGCTGTTCAGTGCCCACCGCGGCGATCCCCACGATCCCCTGGCGATGGCCCTGTGTGTCCAGGACGGACACCACCTCTGGGGGCGCTACTGGGGCAGTGATCTTGATCTGGACAATCTGCATTTCGAGGTCTGTTACTACGCCCCGATCGCCTGGGCGATCGAGCGGGGGCTGCGCCGTTTCGATCCAGGGGCGGGCGGTAGCCACAAACGGCGGCGCGGTTTTCTCGCCGAGCCCCGCGTCAGCCTGCACCTCTGGAGTGATCGTCGCTTCGCCCAGATCCTCGGGCGCTGGTTGCCGGACGCCAACCAGGCGGCCCTCGAAGAGATCGCGGCGGTCAACGCCGAGCTTCCCTTTCGTGGTGGCCTGCCTCCGCTGATTCCGCCCCCGCCGGGGGCGATCCCCTGAACACTCGGGTGGCCCGGATCGGTAACATCCGAGCCATGCAGCCAACTCCAGACGCCACCGCCAGCAGCCTCGACGATGAACTGTCGCGGCGTTTCATCGCCCTTGATCCCTCCGGCTATGTGCTGATCAAGGTGGATGCCGAGGCCCAGGGGCTGGTGGCTGAGCTCTACAGCAACACCATCGACGCGCGCGGCCTGGCAACCAACCCGGAGACCGGGGAGGTTCTGGCCTGCCGCAAGGCCGGCCCGCGCACTCCGGTGGCTGTGTTCCGCGGCCGCACGGCCAAGGAGCTGGGGATCCAGCTCACCGAAGGTGAGGAACCCCATCCGATCAGCCGCCTCGACCATGCCCTCTATCTGGGCCGCGAGCTCCAGAAGGCGGAGCGCTGCCTGATCGAAGGGTTGCCCTATTGCCAGGATTGATCAGGCTTGATTCAGACCGGTTGCAATTCGCGATCGCTCGACCGGGAGGCGGTTGGGGGTTCGGGGGGCAGGGCTGAGAGCTGCTCCTGGATTTCGCGGGTGACGATGCCCCGGTATTCGAGAAAATGTTCGTTGTGGGCCAGGGCCACCAGGAACTGCTCGAGGTTGGCGGGGTTGCGCCGGGCGATGGTGAGCAGCGACCCCCAAAACCGCCAGCGGGTGTCGCGCCGCAAGCCCTGACGCCAGATCACAATCGCCAGGGCCCGGATGTCGTTGATGGGGGGTAGAAGTGGTTTGTCGGAGTTCTCGGGGCGGTAGAAAGCCTTCCAGCGCGGAGCGCCCATCTTGAGGTAGTAGTGGCGCACTCGATCGATATAGGCGTTCGGTTCGTAGAGGCGGCAGAAGGCATCCACATACTCGTTGGCGATGTCGCGGATCGGACGGGTCGGCACGAAGTTGAGCAGGTTGGTCTGGTTGACCCCCTTCGCGTCTGTCTTGTCCTGGATCAGGCGTCCCTCCTTCTCCAGCCGGTGCCAGAGGCCGGTGTTCGGAAGCGCCTGCAACATGCCCATCATCGCGGCGGGAATGCCGGTGCGGCTCACGAAGCGCACGATCCGATCGCCGGCGCCATTGGCTTCGCCATCGAAACCGATGATGAAACCCGCCATCACCCGCATCCCGTAGGAGGTGATGCGATCCACCGAGTCCTCGAGGGAGCTGCGGGTGTTTTGATGCTTGCCCGCCACCGAGAGGCTCGCCTCATCCGGGGTCTCGATGCCCAGGAACACCGCCTCGAAGCGGGCCTCTCCCATCATCCGCATCAACTCGTCATCAGCGGCCAGATCAACGGATGCTTCGGTGGTGAAGGTGAAGGGGTAGCCGCGTTCGATCTGCCACTGCTTGATGGCTGGCAGCAATAATTTGGCGTTGCGCTTGTTGCCGATGAAGTTGTCATCCACCAGGAAGATGGCGCGGCGCCAGCCGAGGTCGTAGAGGCGCTGCAGCTCAGCAATCAATTGCTCGGGGGTTTTGGTGCGAGGTTTGCGTCCATAGAGCACAATGATGTCGCAGAACTCGCACTGAAACGGGCAGCCCCGCGAGAACTGCACGCTCATCGAGTCGTAGGCGTCGAGCTCGAGCAGATCGAAGCGCGGCACCGGCGTCGCCGTTACATCCGGCTTCTCGCCATTGGAGCTGAAGCGTCCCGAACGCTCGCCGCGCTCGATCGCCTCGATGAACAGCGGCAGGGTGATCTCGCCTTCATCCAGCACTTTGAAATCCGCCAGGGCGATCTCGGGGGCATCCGGGGTCGAACTCGCGAAGGGGCCTCCCACCGCCACCGCCAGGCCCCGCTGCTTCGCCTGGGCGATCTGCTCGGCCATATCGGCCTTCTGCACGATCATCCCGGAAATCACCACCAGCTCGGCCCACTCCCATTCCTCTCGGCTCACCTCGCGCACGTTGCGGTCGACCAGCTTCATCTCCCAGTTCTGGGGCAACAGGGCCGCAACGGTCACCAGCCCGAGGGGCGGCAGCAACACCTTCCTGTTGACCAGTTCGAGGATCTTCTCGTAGCTCCAGAAGGTCTTTGGAAACCGCGGGTAGATGAAGAGGGTACGCATGGGGTGCGCTCGCCCCGAAGTGGCTGCAACCCTAAGTGACTTCCCGGATCCATGCTGCGGCAGGGGTGCAGCCGATGCGGCTGTGCCAAGGCCGTCAGATCCAGCCCGCCCGCCGGAGCCGACCCTCTTCTGCTCTAATGGCCCCAGTCAACAGGCAATCCCATGGGCGCAGCGATCTACCTCGGTCTGGTGGGCGGTGGTCTCACCGTGGCGTTTCTGCTCAACGTGATCCTGCGGGGCATCCGCCTCATCTGAGCGTCTGCAGCCGCAGCCCTCGCCGGCGCAGGAGTTCCCTGGCCCCGATCAGCAGCCCGGCGCTGCCCATCAGGGCGAAGGTGCTGGCCAGGCCGATCGCCCCGCTCAACAGGGCGGCGATCAGGCCGCTCAGTCCGCCTCCCCCTAGGAAGGCGATCTGACCCAGGCCTGCCATCCTCCCCCTCAGGGCCATCGGGGCTCCCACTTGGGCGATCAGGTTGGTTCCAGCCAGCAGGCAGGCGGTGCCGGCGCCGATCAGAAAGGTCATGGTCAGCTGAAGGGCCCGTTCGCCACTGCTGACGGCCATCCCGATCTGGGCCAGGGCGGTGAGCACCGCGCAGCTGCCCAGCAACCAGGCCGGTCGCTGCGAGAGCCAGCCGCTGCGGCGCTGTAACACCAGGCCACCGCTGATGCTTCCGGCTGCCAGCACGCTGGTGAACAGTCCCAGGGCCTGGGGGGACGGGCCGAGAACCTCCCGGGCGATCAGGGGAGCCAGCCCGGGATGGAAGAACCCAACCAGGGTGGCCAGGGCTGTGAACCGCAGCACATGCCGCAGCACCGGTCCGCAATCGCGCCAGGCCACCGCCAGGCTGGTGCCCCGACCGCCGCCACTGCGCTGCTCCAGTCTGTGGTCCGGCCTCAGCAGCCAGCGCACGGTGGCAATCGGAAGCAGGTAGCTGAGGGCATCGAGCGCCAGGGCGGTGGTTGGGCCCGTCAGGGCGACCAGCCAGCCCCCCAGGGGCGGTCCGACCAGCTTGCCAACGTTGAACACCACCGAGAAACTGGCGATGTAGGGCCCCAGCTGCCGGGGTTCCTCCACCAGCAGGGCGGTGTACTTGTTGCGTGCCGTCTGTTCATAGGTGCTGGCCACCCCCACCAGCAGGGTGCTCAGCAGCAGCATCAGGGTCTGGGCCTGGCCCCGCAGCAGCGGGATCGCCAGGGCCCCGAGCACGGCGGCGACGAACAGTCCCCACTGGGCCCGCACCAGCACGAATCCGCTGCCGAGCCTGTCGGTCGCCACCCCCGCAGGACCGCTCAGCAACAGGCTTGGCAGGGAGAGGGTGGCGAAGTGCAGGGCGAGCACCAGGGGGGTGTCGCTGCCCTGCAGCAGGATCCAGCCCTTGGCGGTGAGGCCGGCGAACGAACCGGAGGTGCTCAGGCCGGAGGCCAGCAAAAACAGCCGCCGCTGGGCCGGTCGGCCCGGAGCCCAGCCCCCGGCGCTGGTCCAGGGCCGGCGCTGTTGGCTCCCCCGGCGGCTGGCGCCATTCCCCTCCTGTCCGTCGTCCTCCGGTCCGTCGCCCTCCGGCCGACCTTTGTCTGGCTGCTTTGGCGGTGGGCTCAAGGCGACGCCCTGCGGGCTGCCAGTGCCTCCGAGACCATCGCCCGGGCGCCCACCACCTCCCCGATCAGGTCATAGGTGTCGGCAGCGGTGATCCGCACTGGAACCATCGTGCCCGGGGCGGCACACAGCCCCCCTTCGCCGGGGCTGACCCGCACCTCACCGTCCACCTCCGGGGCGAACCGGGCGCAACGCCCGAGCATGGCGCCGCTGCTGGGATTCTCCTGTTCGATCAACACATCAACGATCCGACCGACCCAGGCGGCGTTGCGGGCCGCGGCGATCGGTTGCTGCAGCGCCATCAGCCGGTCCCGGCGCTGCTGAGCCAGCTCCGGCGGCACCGGGTTGTCCAGGCTGGCGGCGGCTGTGCCCTCCTCCGGCGAGAAGGTGAACACGCCCACGTGGTCGAAGCGCTGCTCCGCCACGAAATCGAGCAGGTGCTGGAAGTGCTCCTCGGTCTCGCCGGGGTAGCCGACGATGAAGGTGGTGCGCAGCACCGCCTCGGGCAGCTGCTCCCGGATCCGCTCGAGCAGACCGGCGGTCACCCCCGCCTGCCAGGGGCGGTTCATGGCTCGCAGCACCTCCGGGTGGCTGTGCTGCAGGGGTAGATCGAGGTAAGGAAGCACATTGGGCACCTCCCGGAAGGTGCGCAGCAGCTCCGGGGTCAGGCCGGTCGGGTAGGCGTAGTGCACCCGGATCCAGGGGATGTCCACCTCCCCCAGGGCCCGCAGCAGCTCCGCCAGGCGCGGCTCGCCGTAGAGGTCGAGGCCGTAGTTGGTGGTGATCTGGCTGATCAGCACCAGTTCCTTCACCCCTTGCCCCGCCAGTTGCCGCGCCTCGGCCACGATCGATTCGATCGGGCGGGAGCGCTGGTCGCCGCGCAGCCGCGGAATGATGCAGAAGGCGCAACGGTAGTCGCAGCCCTCGGCCACCTTCAGGTAGGCCACGGCCTCGCCGGTGGTGCGGTAGCGGGGCAGGTGTTCATCGGCCACGAAGGTGGGGGTGGCGCTCACCTGGCGGACCCGCTCGCCGGCCTCCACCCGCTGCAGCACGCTGACGATGTGCTGGTAATCGCCGGTGCCCACAATCGCCCGTGCTTCCGGCAGGCTCTCGAGCAGCTCCTCCTGAAAGTGCTGGGCCAGGCAGCCGGCGATGATCAGCTCCTTGCCCTGCTCAGCCAGCTCCACCAGCGTCCGCACCGACTCCTCGCGCGCGTCCTGGATGAAGCTGCAGGTGTTCACCACCACCACCCGGGCATCGGCCTCATCGGCGCTGACCCCGTAGCCGGCTTCTGCCAGCAGACCGAGCATGTGTTCGGTGTCGACCCTGTTCTTCTCGCAGCCCAGATGGGCAAAGGCCACCGTGGGGCGAGCCGGCATGGCGGCGGGACCCTCGGGGTGGTTGCTGGAGTGGCTGGTGGCTGACGTCATGCTCCCGATTCAGGCTGGGCCCTGCTCCACCCTATGGAAACGCCCTCTGGCTCCGCCGGCCGCGGCGGGCGATTCCGTGGGCCGTCGAATGCTGCGGCGATCCTTGGCTGCCTGGCTGCCAGGCGTGAATGGGGCTGCGAGAATCGCCGTAGTGCTTCCGACGCCGTGACCTCCACCGATCTGGCCAGTCGCCTCAACCAGCGCCGCCGCAGCGATCCCGGACGCCGCTGGGTCTCCTTGGCGATGGCCGTCCTGGCCACCATCGGTGCGATCGACACCGGCGCGATCACGCTGAAGCGCTGGGGCCTGCTCGGCCCGCTGCTCTGCCCCGGCGGCGGCGGCGACTGCGACAAGGTGCTCAACAGCCCGTGGGGCACCCTGCTGGGACAGCCTCTCTCCCTGTTCGGCTTCCTCTGTTATGCCAGCGCCCTTGTGCTGGCCCTGCTGCCGCTGCTGCTGCGGGGGGAGGCACGCCGGGATCTGCTGGCCCGGAGCCGCTGGCTGCTGTTCCTGCTGACTGCCGCCATGGCGGTGTTCAGCCTGGTGCTGATGGCGGTGATGGTGGTCAAGATCAAGGCGCTCTGCGCCTTCTGCATCCTTTCGGCCCTGCTCAGCCTCAGCCTTTTCGTGCTGTCCCTGTTCAGCGGCGACTGGGAGGACAGGGGCCAGCTGCTGTTTCGCGGGGTGCTCACCGTGTTGCTGGTGGCAATCACCGGGATCGGCTGGGCCACGGCCATGGATCGGCCGATGGCTGAGACCGGTCCAGGCCTGCCTCCCCCGGTGACGACGGTCAGCAGCCCCGCCGCCATCGCCCTGGCCGACCATCTCACCGCCAGCGGCGCGGTGCTCTACACCGCCTACTGGTGCCCCCACTGCTTCGAGCAGAAGCAGCTTTTCGGTAAGGAAGCCGTCTCCCGGCTGAAGGTGGTCGAATGCGCCCCTGACGGCCGCAACAGCCAGGCTGCCCTCTGCACCAGCAAGAAGTTGCAGGGCTATCCCTCCTGGGAGATCAAGGGCAGCGTTGAATCCGGTGTCAAGCCACTGTCGGTGCTGGCTGAGCGCACTGGCTACAAGGGCGCTCTGCCATCGCCCTGATCCACCACGGCCTGGGTGCTGATCGGCATGCCGCGGCGCTGCAGGCTGTGGCAGCGCCAGAAGGGCTGCATGGCAGGAGCGTCGGTTCGGAAGTGGCCGCCCCGGCTTTCGGTCCGGAATCCGGCCGCCTCGATCAGGAGTTCGGCGAGCACCAGCCTTTGCCGGAGGTTCTGCAGACCCAACAGCACCTGCCGGCCCTCCCCTTGCAGGGCCAGCCGTTCTCCGCGGGCAAGATCCATCGCCCGGCAGAGCACAGGATCGCGCTCCACCTGGCTGCGCCGCCGTCGCACCTCGGCTAGGGCGTGGCCCAGCACGCCCCCCTGCCGCTCCACCCCCGCCGACTGCCAGCACAGCTGACGAAGATCGGCGATCTGCCGCTCCAGCAGCACGGGATCCCGCGAAGGCACCTCCAGGTTGGCCAGCGGTTCCCGGGTGGGGCCCGGCTCAGGGGTGGCCCCCAGGCAGATGCCGCTGAGACGGCGGGCAAACACCAGGCATTCCATCAGCGAATTGCTGGCCAGGCGGTTGGCCCCATGCACCCCCGTGCAGGCCACCTCGCCCACGGCATAGAGGCCCTCCAGTCCGGTGGCTCCGTCCAGGTCGGTGCTGACCCCGCCCATCCAGTAATGGGCGGCCGGTGCCACCGGGATCATCTCCCGGGTGGGTTCCAGGCCAAAGCTGCGGCAGCGGGCCAGGATCGTCGGGAATTGTTTCTCCAGCCGGGGTTCACCCACAGGCCGCAGATCGAGCCAGAGATGGTCCTCCCCCAGCTCCTGCATGCGTCGGGCCAGGGCCCGGCTCACCTGATCGCGGGGAGCCAGGTCGCCGCCTGCCAGTTGGGCCACCGGTGATCGTCCCTGGCGATCCCGCAGCCGTGCCCCCTCCCCCCGCACCGCCTCGCTGATCAAGAAATGGGGGGCCCCGGGGAGCATCAGGGCGGTGGGGTGGAATTGCACGAATTCCAGATCCCGCACCGCCGCGCCAGCGCACCAGGCCATGGCCACGCCGTCGCCGCTGGCCTGGGCGGGATTGGTGGTGTGGGCGAAGAGATGCCCGCCGCCACCGCAGGCGAGCACCACCGCCCGGGCGCGAAGCCAGCGCAGCACCGGGCCATCCAGCACCTGCAGGCCGAGGCAGCGTCCCGCCTCCACCCAGAGTTGCAGGGCTGGAACCCCCTTGCGCTGCACCAGGGCCGGTCGACGCAGCACCTCCCGTTCCAGCGCATCCACCAGAGCTCCGCCGGTGCGGTCCTGGGCGTGGAGCACCCGCCGATGGCTGTGGGCGGCCTCCAGGGTGGTGCTCAGCTCGCCGGCCTCACGGTCGAAGGCCATGCCCAGCTCCACGAGCCTCTCCACGCAGCCGGGGGCCTCCCGCACCAGACGCTCGACGGCGTTGCGGTCACAAAGGCCCGCACCGGCGCGCAGGGTATCGGCGATGTGGCTGGCATGGCTGTCCTCCTGGCGCGTCACTGCGGCGATGCCTCCCTGGGCCCAGCGGCTGGCCGAGGGCGGTCCATCTTGCTTGCTGAGCAGCAGAACCCTCAGGCCGGCTGGCAGCTCAAGGCAGGTCATCAGGCCGGCGGCACCGCTGCCCACCACCACCACGTCCCACTCGGCAGCGAGTTCCTGAACCATGGGTGAGGCCAGCTGCAGGCGAGCCTATGGGACGCCCGACGCAGGGCACAAAAAAACCGCCGCAGGGCGGCGGTTGGAGGTTGGGCTGTCCGGGATGCGATCGGATCAGCGATAAACGCCGTCGTTGATCCGATCAAAGCCTTCATTGAGGGCGATTGCCGGAGGGGTGACGGTGAAGTTGTCCTTGTACTTCTCGAACAACTCCTTCTGGCGGGGGGTCAGATCGAGCTTCAGCACGTCGTCAACGGACTGGTAAGGACCGCCCAGCACGATCTTGCCGGCCAGGGTGGGATACATGCCGGGGTACTGCTGGAAGCGGCGCACCGAGGAGTTGTTGAGATCGACCTTCCCCCCGATCGCGGCGATCTTGTCGTCCGCCTCATTGCGCAGATCAGCCATGGCTGGGGAGGGCAGGAGCAGGGTCGCCAGCAGGCCGGCGACCACAACGCCACTCATGAGCCAGGCAAGCAACCGCTTCATCACATCACTCCGTTGCGAAAGGGGAAAGGGGAACCGGACCAGGGCCTCAGGGTCGACCGAAGTCTGGATCAACGTTACAGAACGTTGGTCGCCCGGCCCTCGGCCGGTTTACCGCCTTTCGCAGTTCTTCAGATCAGGGTCGTCTCCCAGGGCGTTGCCGCTCAGATCAGGCCACTGAAGCGCGGGGCCAGCAGGGCCGAGCCGAGAAACAGGCCGTCGACGGCCAGGGTGGCGGCCAGGGTGGCGGCAGCGACCCTGGCGCAGGGGCCCTGGGTCCACAGCCGGCCACAGAGGCGGAGCAGCAGAACCCCCAGCAAGGTGATCAGGAGCAAATTCAGTGGCTGGAACACCAGGGCAGCCGCCTCCTGAAGCAACCAGGGGGCCTCCGTCAGGGGAGCGCTGATCACCTGCGGCCAGAGCGGCATCAGTCCGGTGGAGGCAATTCCCAGATCGGTGGCGGCGGTGCCCACGAGGGACGCCAGATAAAAGGCCCCCGCCAGCCGCCAGCGTCCCCCCAGGCCGGCCAGGGCCAGGGGGAGCAGACAGGCCTCAAGGGGCAGGTGGCAGATGGGGTGGATGCGGAACCAGCCCCAGAACAGGCTGCCGGCCAGCCAGCTACCGCTGAATCCGACCAGCACGGCGCCAGCATCACGCCAGCGCTCCCCACCGAAACGCTCCAGCAGCAGGGCCGCGCCGAGGAGGGGGGCAGTCAGCAGCGCCGCCAGCCAGGGGTTGAGGCGCACCAGGGGAGCCTGAACAAACACCGGCAGGGCCACCAGGGCGACTGCCAGCAGGGTCAGACTGGCTTGGTGGTCGAGAGCTGGAACGGCACCAGAGCGGGATCGGGAGGGCGCTGGGGCGGAGGTCCCGATCACGACACTGTGAAGAAAGTTGGCCAACCTTAAGGGGTGGGGCCCCTGGCCCGCGATCTCTGGCCGCATAGGGTTTGGGCCTGGTGAACCGCCTCGATGCTTCCCCTCACCCCGGTGCTGGTCCCGCCGCTGGCCACAGCCGCCGCTTCCTCTTTCGCAACATCGCTATGGCATGCCCTGGTGCTGGGGGTGGTGCAGGGGCTCACCGAGTTTCTGCCGATCAGCAGCACCGCCCATTTGAAGGTGGTGCCCCTGCTGCTGGGGTGGGGGGATCCGGGGGTGGCCTTCACCGCCGTGATCCAGCTGGGAAGCATCGTGGCAGTGCTGGCCTACTTCCGCCACGACCTCCAGGCGGTGATTCGCGCCACGGCTGCCGCGATGCGTGACGGGCGCTGGAATGATCCCTCCGCCCGGCTCGGCGTCGCCATCGCCCTGGGAACCTTGCCGATCGTGCTGGCGGGCATGGCCTTGAAGCTCTGGGTTCCTGGCTACGAGGATTCGGTGATCCGGGGCGTTCCCTCGATCGCGATCGTCTCGATCGTGATGGCCAGCCTGCTGGCTCTGGCGGAGCTGGTGGGGAGTCGCCGGCGACAGCTCAGCAGCGTTCTGCCCCGCGACGGCCTGCTGGTGGGCCTGGCCCAGGCCCTGGCGCTGGTGCCGGGGGTCTCCCGTTCGGGCAGCACCCTCACTGCGTCCCTGTTTGATGGTTGGGAGCGAGCGGCCGCTGCTCGGCTCTCCTTCCTGCTCGGCATCCCGGCCATCACCCTGGCGGGTTTGGTCGAGGTGAAAGATGCCCTGCGCCAGAGCGACAACGGTGGCCTGCTGCCCACGTTGGTCGGGGTTGTGTCCGCGGCGGTGGTCTCTTGGCTGGCGATCGCCTGGTTGTTGCGGTTCCTGCAGAACAACACCACCTGGTTGTTCGTCGCCTACCGGCTGATCTTCGGAGTGGTTCTGTTGATCTGGTTCCGGGATCTCGGCGTCGCCCCCCCCTGATCGGCGGCGGCGTGGACCGGACGGCACCAGACTGACGCTGCTGTCGCCATCGCGATCCGTGTGGAAGGAGCCCTCAGCCGGGCTGGTTGGCGCTGATCCGCCACCGGTCGATCCCGCCCCTGCCGCCGCCCGCCGGCCAGACCCCGCTGTGGTGGCGTCGGTGGAGCCTGGCTCAATCGGTGAGGAGCTGGGCTTTCAGCCCGGCGATCGCTTGCTCCGCATCAACGGGGTTCCCCCCCGCGACCTGATCGACCTTCAGATCCTCCAGGGCGAGGAGGAGCTGCTGTTGGAGGTGGAAGACCCCGACGGCGAGCTGCATGTGCTTGAGATCGAAAAGGATGCCGATGATGGCCTGGGCCTGGCCTTCACCGAGGCCCTGTTCGATGGGCTGCGGCAGTGCAACAACCATTGCCCGTTCTGCTTCATCGACCAGCAGCCGCCAGGCCACAGGGCCAGCCTCTACCTCAAGGACGACGATTACCGCCTGAGCTTTCTCTACGGCTCCTACATCACCCTGACCAATCTCACCGCCGCCGACTGGCAGCGGATCGAGGACCAGCGCCTGTCCCCCCTGTATGTCTCGGTTCATGCCACCGAGCCCGAGCTGCGCAGCCGCCTGCTGGTCAATCCCCGCGCCGCCCTGCTGATCGATCAGCTCACCTGGTTCGCCGAGCGCCGGCTCCAGATCCATGCCCAGGTGGTCGTCTGTCCCGGTCTCAACGACGGGGATGCTCTGGAGCGCACGCTTCGCGATCTGGCGGGGTTTGGCAGGGGCGAGTGGCCGGCCCTGCTCTCCGCCGCCGTGGTGCCGGTAGGCCTGACCCGCTTCCGCCCGCCCGGAGATGCCCTGCGCCCGGTGGATGCGGCGGCGGCGGCGGCGGTGATCGATCGGGTTGAGGCCCTGCAGGCGGATTTCAGGGCGGATCTCGGCAGCCGCTTCGCCTGGCTGTCCGATGAGTGGTACCTGATCGCTGGCCGTCCCCTGCCGCCCCGGGCCGCCTATGAGGACCTGCCCCAGCAGGAAAACGGGGTGGGCAGCATCCGTGGATTTCTCGAGGAACTGGATGGGGCCACCACCTGCTTGCCCCCCCGGATCGACCGTCCCCGCCGTCTGAGTTGGGTGGTGGGCCAGTTGGTCGCCACCGCCCTGCAGCCTGTGGTCGAGCGGTTCAATCGGGTTGAGGGCCTCACCTTGCTGCTGCATGGCCTGCCCAGTCCCTACTGGGGTCAGGATCAAGTGGTCACTGGTCTGCTCACCGGCTCGGATCTGGAGCAGGGCCTGGCCGGCCGGGAGCTTGGCGAGATGCTGCTGCTGCCGCGGGTGATGCTCCGCGATGGCGCCGATGTCTTCCTGGATGACACCCCCCTCCAGGCCCTCCGCGCTGCCCTGCCGGTTCCCGTACAGCTGATCGGTGGGGCGGCCGATCTGGTGGCCGCCTGCCTCGGGGTTGACGGTGGGGATGCCTAAGCTCCGTCATGCGTTTCCTGCACTGATCTTGCGGCGTTTCCACCCCCTGATCGCCCCGCTCACGGTGGTCTCAGCCCTTGCCTCACCGCTGGGCGCCGCCTTTGCGGTACCCGGCCCAGGCTCCGCGCCAGCCGCTGGTCCGGCTCCGACCCGAGTCGCCGATCCCTCCACAACATCCGCCCAGATTTCTCCCGAACTGCGGATCAACCAGCCCCTGCCCCTGGCTCCTGCCCAGCGGGGCAACCGTCCGAAGTCGCGGCCTGATGTTTTGGCGCCCGCTGCCACCAAGCTGCCGGAGGGGCTGAAGGATCTGATCGCTCCATCCTCCCTGGCCCTGCCGGACCAGCCCAAACAGGTGCGGATCCGCCAGTTTCGTCCCCTCACCTATGACCAGGCCCAGATCCTGGCCGAGGTCAATAATCCGGACCTCAAGGCGATTGCCAGCGAGGTCGACCAGGCCCAGTCGGCCCTGCGGGCTCAGATCTCCCTGTGGTACCCCCAGGTCGCCCTGAACATCAACCAGTTTCCTGGCTTCACCCGAGCTGAGCAGTCCATCCTTCAGTCTTCGGGCTCCAACAGCACCCTGACCAGCATCTGGGCAATGGATGCCTCCCTTGAGGCCAGCTGGGCCTTGATTGATCCCGCCCGCACGCCGAAGATCGCCGCCGCTCGCGATCAGTTTGAGAGGGCCAAGAACCAGTACCTGATCGCCCTTCGCAAGCTGCGGTTGGACGCCGCCCAGGCCTATTTTGATCTTCAGACTGCCGACGACCAGGTACAGATCGGTCAGGAGGGTGTGCGCTCTTCGTTGGTGAGTCTTCGCGATGCCCGCGCCCGTTTCCAAGCCGGGGTCGCCACCAAGCTGGAGGTTTTGGAAGCCGAAACCCAGCTGGCTCGCGATGAGCAGCTGCTCACCAATGCCCTGGCCCTGCAGGCGATCGCCAGGCGTGCCCTGGCCTCGCTGCTCAATCTTCCCCAGGAGGTCAGCCCCACCGCCGCAGACCCGGCCCGGGTCGTCGGCACCTGGATGCCCTCGTTGCAGGAGAGCATCGTGGCGGCCTTTGCGTTCCGGGAGGAGCTCGACCAGGCCCTGCTCGACATCTCGATCGCCAATAGCAACGCCAATGCCTCCCTGGCCAGCGTGCAACCGCTGCTGAGGATCTTCAACAGCTTCGGTGTGGGACGTTCCTATGGTTACTCCCAGACCTCGATCCAGGCCGCTGAAAGGCCATCGAACGGTGCTTGGAATGCAAGCAATGCAGTTGGCCTCAACTTGCGCTGGACCCTTTACGATGGTGGCGAAGCTCGGGCAACCTACCGTCGCAACAAACAACTGGCTGAGGAGAATCGCTACCGTTTTGCCAATACACGCGATCTGATTCGCCAGGAAGTGGAAAGTAGCTTTTACGAGCTCGAGAAGAACAACCGCAACATTCTCACCACCTCCCGCGAGGTCATCTCCGCCCGTGAAGCCCTGCGCCTGGCGCGGCTCCGCTTCCAGGCCGGCGTCACCACCCAACGGGAGGTGGTCGACAACCAGCGCGATCTCACCCAGGCCGAGGTGCGCTACTCCAACGCCATCTCCGACTACAACAAGCGTCTGATCGAGCTCAGCCGCCGCACCGGACTCGACAAGATCGTCTCCTGCCAACCCGCTTCCCTGCCGCCGAACAAACCGCAGGTTGCTGGCGCCACCGATGTGCCGGTCGAGCCGCTGCCGCTGCTCCCTGCCTGTCCTTCCCTCAACCTCCGCTCGACGCCGGCCACCCCGAGATCCTGATGACCACGGTCGCTCCGCCTCCGCCCCTGTCCGGTCGTTCCGAGGGCACCCTCTCCCTGCCTGCCACCCTGCGGCTGGGATTGTTCCAGGGCTGTCTGGGGTGCCTGGCGGTGATCTTCTCGGGGCTGCTCAATCGGGTGATGCTCAGCGAATTGGACTTTCCAGGGCTGTTGGTTGGTTTCGCCCTGGCCTGTGAACAGTTCGTGGCCCCCTCGCGGGTGCTGTTCGGCCAGATCTCCGATGCCCACCCGATCGCACGGCGCCACAGGGTTCCCTATGTGTTGTTGGGCACCGCTCTGTTCTGCGGACTGGCGGTCCTTTCGGTGCCCCTGATCTTCCGGGTCGGAGCGTTGCTGCGGCTTGGAGCCCAGCCTGGCCTGGCCCTGGCCATCGCCGCCCTCTGTGGCCTGTTCGCCCTCTATGGCCTGGCTGTCTCCCTGGCCACAACGCCCTATCTCGCCCTGGTGATCGATCGCACCGATGAACAGGAGCGCCCCAGGGCCGTCGGCATTATTTGGTGCATGCTGACCGTCGGCATCGTCGTAGGTGCCGTGATGATCGGCACCAGCTTGCGCTTTCTCGATGGCGTCACCGATCCTGCCGTTCTCCAGCGAGGGCTCACCGCGTTCATGGTGAGGGTGGCCGTGGCCGTTTTCTTGCTCACTGTGCTGGCCACCTGGGGCATGGACCCCGCCAGGTCCGTCCGCCGGAGCGCCGCCGCCCCGCGTGAGGATGGCGTCAGCCTGGCCCAGGCCTGGAGCCTGATCCGATCCAGCCGTCAGGTGTTGATTTTCTTTTCCTTTCTGATCCTCTTCACCCTCGGCCTGTTCCTTCAGGATCCGGTGCTTGAGAGTTACGGGGCCCAGGTCTTCGCCATGCCGATCGCCGCCACGGCCCAGCTCAATGCCTTCTGGGGGGTGGGCACCCTGCTCGGGCTGCTGGTGGCGGCCATCGTCGTCATCCCCAGGCTGGGCAAACTCCAAACCGCCCGACTGGGCTGCCGCCTGATTACGGCGTCCCTGCTGTTGCTGCTGCTCTGCGGCCTCACCGCCAGTGTGCCGTTGCTCAAGGTTGTGCTGCTGCTGTTCGGCCTGGCCGCCGGCCTGGCGACCAACAGCGCTCTATGCCTGATGCTCGATCTCACCCTTCCCGAAGTCGCCGGCACCTTCGTCGGTGTCTGGGGTCTGGCCCAGGCTCTTTCTCGGGCCCTTGGAAAGGTGATCGGTGGCGGGCTTCTCGATCTGGGACGTCTGCTGCCGCCGTTGGGCGGCGGTACCGTTCCCGAGGCCTATCCCTCCTTTGCCGTGGTGCTCGGGGTGGAGTGCATCGTTGCCGCATCGGCCCTGCTGGTGCTCGACCGGGTGAATGTGCGCCAGTTCCGCGAGGATGCTGGAGCCCGGCTCCAGCAGGTTCTGCTGGCGGAGTCTCTCTGAAGCATGGCCGAATCCCCTGTCCGTCCCGCCAGTGCATCCGGTCCAGCCAGTGCGGACCTCGATCCCGCCCTTTCTGCCTTGATCGATCGCGTCGGCGATCGCCAGCGTGCTGATTTCGGCCAGATGGCCTCCAGCCTCAAGCCCGATGGGTCCCTGATCACCGCCTGTGATCGATGGAGTGATGCCACGCTGGTGAGCGGGTTGGCCGACCTCTTCCCGAACGAGGGGGTGCTTAGTGAGGAGGGATCCCAGTCGGTGCCGCAGACCCCGGCCTACTGGGTTGTTGATCCTTTGGATGGCACCACCAACTTCGCTGCAGGCATTCCCTACTGGGCGATTTCCCTGGCGCGCTTTGAGGGGGGCGTGCCGGTGCTGGCTGTCTTGGATGTGCCTCCCCTGCGTCAGCGGATCGTGGCGGTGAAGGGAAAGGGGGCCTGGCGCAATGGCAAACCCCTGCAACCCCCATCCCGTCATGCCCATCCCGTCGGCTGCGCATCGCTCTGCAGCCGATCGATCCGGGTGCTGCAGCGCCTGCCTGACCGGCGCTTTCCAGGCAAGATCAGGCTGCTCGGGGTTGCCAGCCTCAATCTTGTCAGCGTTGCCATGGGTCAGACCGTCGCGGCCCTCGAAGCCACCCCGAAGATCTGGGATCTCGCCGCGTCCTGGCTGGTTCTGAGCGAGCTCTCCTGTTCGATGCACTGGCTCCAGCGCAACCCCACCGCCATCGCACCAGGCACCGATCTTGGGTCGGTCGATTTCCCGATGTTGGTCGCCGATCGCCCTGAAACCCTGGCCCGCTTCATGCCATGGGCCGACGCCCTGATCCAGAGCTCCCCCGTCTGAAGGCTTCCGGTTTCTCGGTTCCTGAGCCGGCGCAGACAAGTGCAGACAGCTGGAAGCCCTGGCACCGATCGCAGCTGGAGTGGACGGGGCGCCGCCACGGTCAGGGAGTCGCGGCGATCCAGAAAGCCTGTCTTGATTCGAACCTGTCGCTGGCCCTTTGTTTGGGACAGCCGGCCCCTGGACCAGGGGGGGGGCGGGCGCTGAACCGCCGTACCCCGAGGCCGTGGGCCCGCTGCTAGGGCAGGGAGGGTGAGCGGTGGTGTGGGGAGCTGCGGAATAGGGCGGGAAGGGTGTGCTACTGTTTTGGACTGCTCGGGGAACCGAGCGGCCACCAGATCGCGAGAGACGGTGGAAAGGGCGAGACCGAGCGATCTGCTAGGTTAAGCCCTGCCCTGAAGGACCGGCGAGAGCCGGAGCTGAAGGGCCGATCTACAAGGGAGGGGCGAGAGCCGCCGATGTTGTAGGTTAAGGAGGTCGCCGAGAGGCGACAGGCCGCGACTCCCTGAGAGGGGAG
>JBIKKX010000007.1:0-117517 GCA_044360135.1 Cyanobium sp. | reverse complement strand
AAGCTCGATCCCAACAACCGCTGGGTTCTGCTCCACAAGTTGATTCCGTGGATTCAACTGGAAAGCCACTACGCGCCCCAGTTCAGCGCCAAGACAGGAGCTCCAGCCAAGCCCTTCCAGATGGCGTTCGGGGCGTTGTACATCCAACGACGATTGGGAGTGACGGATCGAGAGACGGTGGAGCTGATCACGGAATCACCCTATCTGCAATATTTCATTGGCTTGAGCGGTTACCAGCCCCTGCCGCCGTTTGACCCATCCATGATGGTGCACTTTCGCAAGCGCATTGGCCCTGAGCTGATCAAGGTCTGCAATGCGATGACCAAGGCCAACGGGATCGCGATGATTCAGGAGATGCTGGCTACTTGCGAGCAGGAGGACGGCATGGCTGCAGAGGATCACAAGCAGCTTGCGGCCATTGAGGAGAAGCTGGGTGTGAAGCCAGCATCGCTGGACCCTGGCAGCAACTGGGGAACTCTGATCCTTGATGCAACCTGCGTGCCAGATGACATCCCCTATCCAGTGGACTTGAGGCTGCTTGCTGAGTCCCGGGAAACAACGGAGAAGGTCATTAACGAGTTGTTCAAGCAGTTACAGGGCAAGATTCCCCGCAAGCCGCGCTGCAATAGCGTTAAAGCTCATCATCTATTTCTGGTCATCATCAAAAAGAAAAAGCCAAGCCGCGAGGAGATCCGGGAGGCGAAATGCTTCCAGCTCAACGAGATCAGCCGTAATCTCAGAGCAATTGACGGCATGATCCATTGCGGTGCAGAGCTTTCGGAGCTTGGCACACAGCTGTATCGCAAGCTGCTGATCGCGAGTGAAGTCACCCGCCAGCAGCAGGAGATGTATGACGCTGACAGCCGGCGCATCGATGACAGTATCGTCAATCTGACAAAGCCACATGTACGACCGATCGTGAGAGGCAAGGCTGGCAAGAAAACCGAGTTCGGGGCCAAGATCTCAATTTCTGATGACAATGGCTTTGTCGATGTGGATCGGATCAGCTGGGACAACTACAATGAAGCCAACGACCTAATCGCACGTGCCGAGCAATACAAAGAAGAGCGAGGATGCTATCCAGCCCGAATCTGTGCCGATTCAATCTATATGACATCAGACAACAAGAGGTTCTGTGCAGACAACAACATCAGGCTCAGTGGCCGCCCACGTAAGAAGCAAGTCAAAGCCGAGGTGCAGACAGCAGCGCAACAAGAGCTGTTCAAATCAGACTTGAGGAAGCGTTCCGTGATCGAGGGAAGAATCGGAACGAGCAAACGGAAATACGGACTGGATCGGATCCTAACCAAGTTAGTTGAAACATCAAGAACGGTGATCACGATAGCGTTCTTTGTGATGAATGCCGAGAAGATCCTGAGGCTGCTGCGCCTCTTTCTGTCTATTCTTATTTCTGTGTACATCCTGATGCTTGGTTTATGCGCTGTCCGACGCCATCCAGCGCTTCTGTGAGCTGCTTGGTCAGCTTCTAGGAGTAAAACTGTGGTCGCCACTGCTTGGGCTTGCGGGCCGAGAGATTCGCCTTTGGCGCGTCGGAAAAGCCCACAAACGAAATTCAGCAAGCCCTAGATAGCGATGTGGGCCGGGTGTTCTGCGCCTCGCTGACTGAAGGATTTTACCTGATCGAATCGTTCCCGTCGACTTTAAAAGCCGTGCGTTAATATTCATTCGCTTGAGTCTTAAGTCCGATGCACTCCGCTCACTCACCTTTGGGCGCTTGATAAGCAATGATGTTTGTATCTGATTTGCTTGATTCATCAGCTCTGCCTGATCACAGGTATATGAGTGCTGCAGGCCCTCGGTCTTGCTGTTGCATATCCGTGCCTGCGGTAATTTAAGGGTTTAATTTCAAAGAGTACCTCGGAGTACCTCGATAAATTGTCAAATTCCACACCTGGCAGCCATGTGAGGTAGTCTGGTTTTTGTGGCCAGCGCCCATCGTTAGCCTCTGAGGCGGGGTACCGCCCCTGAAAGGGGCTCCCACCGATGAGTAAGCGCCGCACCCACAGTCCCGAGTTCATGGCCAGGGTCGCCATGGAGGCGATCAGTGGCCGCAAGACGATCCAGGAGATCGCTGCCGATTACGCTGTCCATCCGATCCAGGTGAGCCAGTGGAAGCGACAGCTCCTGGACGGCGCCAGCGAGCTCTTCAAGAGGGGGAAGAAGACCAAGGACAAGGAGGAGGGGCAGGCCAAGGAGGCGGAGCTCTTCCAGCAGATTGGACGGCTGCAGATGGAGCTGGAGTGGCTCAAACAAAATGGCTCAGCTGCTCTGATGCCCGTGAACTGCGCAAGTTGGTTAATCACGACCACCCCGAGCTCACCATCAGCAGGCAGTGTGCGCCATCCCTGCAGCGGCAGCCGCCTGATGGTGGACTACCTGGCCCAAGATGGGATCCCGATCAGCCGTGAGCGAGTGCGAAACCTCATGCGGCGCATGGGTTTACGGGCGATTTACCAGAAGCCCCGGACGTCGTTTCCAGGCGATCCATCCGTGCGGTTCCCCTCCCTGGTGGACCTCAGGCAGATCATGGCGTTGGATCAGGTCTAGGCGACGGACATCACCAACATCCCTCTGCGGAAAGGGTTCCTCTATCTAGTGGCGATCATGGATCTCCATTCCAGGCATGTGCTCAGCTGGAGGCTCTCGAACAGTCTTGACACGGAGTTCTGCATGGAAGCGCTGGTGATGGCCCTTGGAGGCGGCCGTAGCCCGGAGATCTTCCACTCCGATCAAGGCTGTCAGTTCACGCCCGCTGACTTTATGTCCAGGCTGCAGGCAGAAGGGATCCAGATCAGCTGGTCCGGCAGAAAGCGCTGCTACGACAGCATCCTCGTTGAACGGCTGTGGAGAACCCTCAAGTACGAGGATGTCTACCTTCGGGCATACAGCGATGGCTGGGACGCTGAAATCTGCCTGGCCCGCTTTCTGTGGAGGTCTTGCCATGTATGGCCCCACAGTTCCCTTGGAGGCAAAACGCCCCACGCGGTCTACAGTGAAGTCCATCCTTGTTCCACCTGTCCTGAGTTAACGATGTCAGGAGCCAATGCTGTCCAATAAAAGGTACCTACCTCAATGGGCAAGATCGTGCTGCCTAGACCCGGGTTTTTGAAAGCCTTGGCCAGGTGATTTTCGAGGAACCCATTGGAGGGTTGCGAGGCAGCGGCTTCAGCTCCAACCCAATTCCCGGCGACTGATGCTCCACGGCTGGACAGTTGGAACGCTTGGCACTATAATCGTTGAGCAGCAACAGTTTTCTAGATGTCCACTATCGTTGTGTGGTTCTCATGGAAGCCGCAGTATCTAATTGGCAACCATTTCCCATGGTGCTTTGGCTAATTGTATGCAGATAAAATAAACGTTGTAGTCGAGGGTAGAGCGAGTGTTTTAAGAAATCAAAAATGTTATTTGTGTTTAACCCCAATCAGCCAAGAGTTTATCTGCCATGTCTAACAATCCTTCGCTTTATTTTCATCAAAAGAAGCTCACTATTGTCATACCTGCTGTCGCTTCGGTGGATGATTGCAATCTTATTTCGTCATTTGAGAGGCTTGTAGCACCTCCATTGTATGTTCAGTTTGTTTTCTTGATCAATGAGCGAGGGAGCTCGACTTCGAGGGGTAGTGAGATAACTCAGACCCCAACCCATGAAACGCTAAAGATCTTCAGTGATCGTTATTTCGGAAGCTGCGAAGAAAATATTTTCCGTCTTGCTGACTTTGTCGACGCCCTGGCTGACATGGTTTTGATATGTGGCGAGCACGATTATATAGACTGGATCCTATTGTTTGATGCGGTGAGACATTTCTCTGCACTTAATCTCGATGCTATGGCCATTAATGTGAAGGCACGTCAAGAGTTGCCCCATGGAGGCCATGATGATTTTAACGCTATCCCAGATAACGCCTTAACTTTGCAAAGCCGCCCTGAATTCAAGGCGTTATTTAATCAATGCGTCTTGTCTTCGCGCATTGCTTTTCCCGCCTTGCTTAGCGCTTTGGGTCCTATTGATTGGGTTGCTTATATTGGTTCTCACATTTATACAAGGCAGGTACTGGTGCATCTTTTGATGCATCGGTTCTCCGAGAATATCTATTCGCTTGTTTACAAACAGTTATTGTTATTCTCTTCGGTTGCTTGTCGCTATGCATATTACAAGGGCACTCCTGTGCATCGCCTTGGCAAGGAATTTTTGTCGATGTCCGAGCAGAGACATTCATGGGGATGGCTTGAAAATCATCGCACTGTGCAGGGTTTAAGTCCTTGTTTCTGGATTGCCAACTTGCAATATTTATGCGAAATAACCGACCCATTGCTTTTTAATTTAGTGGCCTACAGCATTTGCAGGAGTATCTCGCCGGATGGCAACTGGCATAGCAGATATGTAACCCACCCTTTTTGCGCCACAGCTCTGGGCTGGTGTGTATCTGTGTTGGACCACCATCTAAATGGAGCCAGCTATTATCTGCCTGAAGTTTCCTCCAGCGGCGATCTCAGGGATCTGCGCACTGTGTTCCTGTTTCTTGACAAATCCATCCGCTACGCTTCCAATAACTATCGATTGGCCTTGCTGATCGGTTGGCCAGCTTTATCACGGCTATCGCGTGCACGCAACTCTATTCGCTCTTACCTTGATCCTTTTTCTAACTCCCAGCAACTGATCTTGTCTGCCATCTCTGATATCCAAGCGGCTTGCGGCTGCTTGGACAAGACAAGGATCACACGATTGAACGATTACACACTTCAGCAGTACCTTCGATCTCTACGGCTTGATCCTGATTCGCCCATGTTTCGATTCCCCTTTTACTGTCGCCTGCCATTGCAAGTGGCGGAAAAGATTCGCTCACTTCGCTGCCAACTCAAGCAATATATATTTGATTTAAAGTGTCGACTTAAGCCGTTCGTGACACCATCAAGCCATCGTTAGCTGACAACGGATTTTGATGAGCCTTGATCGTGGATGGTGGCGAAGGGTTGGCTTGGTTTTCTGAGGCGTCGCCAGGTGTCTTTGCCGATTTGTGTTAAAGTCATTGGCAATACGGCCCGTCCGTGGGGCCTGGCCATCAACTTCCTTTGCTCATGAATCCCGACGCTGCAGATCTGAAACGCCAGATTCTGGTCCTCACGCGGGACTACTCGCGGCTGGTTCACGGGTCTTTCCGGCCAGCGGCCGATCGGGAGCGTAGTGCCTGGCAGGAGGGGACCCCCATCCCTTATGCCGGCCGCGTTTTCACTGAAGCGGAGGTGGAGGCCGCTGTGTCGGCCACACTCGACTTCTGGCTCACCCTGGGAAGCGAGGGGGCAGCATTTGAACAAGAACTGGCGTCCTTCCTCGGGGTGCGCCACAGCCTGGTGGTCAACTCCGGCTCCAGTGCCAACCTGATCGCCATCTCAGCCCTTACTTCCCCGAAGCTGCCGCGTGACCGCCGCCTCCTCCCCGGGGATGAGGTGATCACTGTGGCCGCTGGCTTCCCCACCACCGTGGCGCCGATCGTGCAGGTGGGCGCCGTGCCAGTGTTCATCGATGCCGATTCGATCACTGGCAACGCCCGCTGCGACCAGCTCGAAGCGGCCTACAGCCCGGGCAAGACCAAGGCCGTGATGATGGCCCATGCCCTGGGCAACCCCTTCGACCTGGCCACCACCCTGGCTTTCTGCCGCAAGTACAACCTGTGGCTGGTGGAAGACAACTGCGATGCTCTTGGCTGCAGCTATTCGATGCCGCGTGCCCAGGCCGAAAACCTGGGTTTCAGCGAGAATAGTCCTGGCCTCGATGAAGGACCTGATCGGGTGGTGCGCTGGACCGGCACCTGGGGCGACATCAGCACCCAGAGCTTCTACCCTCCCCATCACCTCACCATGGGCGAGGGAGGTGCGGTGAACATCGTTCGGGATCAGAAGCTCAAGGTGATCGCCGAAAGCTTCCGCGATTGGGGCCGCGACTGCTGGTGCCCCAGCGGCATCGACAACACCTGCAACAAGCGCTTCGGCTGGCAGCTGGGCGAACTGCCCGAGGGTTACGATCACAAGTACACCTACAGCCACCTCGGCTTTAACCTCAAGCCCCTCGATCCCCAGGCTGCCATCGGGCGCGTGCAGCTGAAGCGTCTGCCCGAATTCATCGAAGCCCGCAAGCACAACTGGGAAACCCTGCGCCGCGGACTGGCAGGCCATGACGACGTGCTTGAGTTTGCCCTGCCCACTCATGCCACCGCCTGGGATCCGGAGCATGGCTTTTCCTGGGATGCCACCGGTTGCCGCACCGACTGCTCCTGGTTTGGCTTCAAACTTGCGGTACGCCCGGCTGCCCCCTTCACCCGAACGGAGTTGGCCCAGGAGCTGGACAGAAACCAGATCGGCAACCGCATGTTGTTTGGTGGTAACCTGCTGCGTCAACCGGCCTTTGTGCAGCTGCGGCAGGATCGGCCAGAGGCCCTGCGGGTGGTGGGGGAGATGTGCGGCTCCGACGAAATCATGAACAGTACGCTTTTCCTGGGGACGTATCCTGGTCTTACGCTCTCCATGCTGGAGCGTGAAATACACGTGATTGATGCCTTTATCCTTACCAGCAAGTCATGAGAGTTTCTGATTATATCGCTGAGCGTTTGCGTCATCTCGGCTGCCGTGATGTCTATATGGTCACTGGTGGTGCGGCGATGCATCTTAATGATGCCTTCGGTCTTGCTTTTCCCGGAAAAGTACACAACCTGCATCATGAGCAGAGCTGTGCTATGGCCGCCGAGAGTTACTCACGCGTTCTTGGAATACCGGCTATTGTCAATGTAACAGCAGGCCCAGGTGGCATTAATGCTATCAATGGTGTGTTTGGTGCTTACGTCGATTCTATACCGATGATTGTGGTCTCGGGCCAGGCAAAGCGCGAAACCATGATGGCGTCTTATTCAATACCTGGGCTTCGGCAACTTGGCGATCAAGAGGTTGATATTATTGGCATGGTTCAAGGTGTCTGCAAATCGGCAGTCACCCTCAGCGACCCTCTTGCCGTTGATCAGATTGTTGATGTCTGTTATCGATCATCAACGACTGGTCGCCCCGGACCTGTCTGGCTTGATGTTCCCATTGATGTGCAGGCTTTCCCGCTTCCCACCCAGTATCGAGACAAGGTATATTTTCCAGGCTGGCATTCTGATCCTGAACAGTCTTTTGACGATCCCATTGCCAGCGACCAAGAGATCGCTGAGCTGGCAAAATCGCTGATGACCAGGAAGCGTCCAGTTCTCTATGTTGGCAGTGGTATTCGTGTCAGTTGCAGTTATCAAGAGTTTCTTGATTTTCTGTCGGTGTGGCCGATTGCAACAGTGACAGGCTGGAATAGCAATGACCTCCTCTGGGACGATCATCCGTGCTATTGCGGTAGACCTGGGACAGTTGGCAACCGTGCCGGAAACTTTGCTGTTCAGTTTTCGGAATGTGTAGTCACGATTGGTTGCAGGCTCAACATTAGGCAAGTGAGCTTTAACTGGAAGTCTTTTGCACGTTCAGCGTGGACCTGTCATATGGACATCGATCGCGCCGAACTCGACAAGCCTACCCTCAGTACCGACCTAAAAATCCAGGCGACAGCCAAAGGTTTTTTCCCCCGACTTGCCGATAAACTTAAGCAACTATGTGCTGATGAAGGAATAGCTCAAGCCGCGCTCATTCAGCACTGGAAAGACTGGACTTCGTACAACAAAAAATACTTGTCTTTATATAATGCTCTTCACCACGCTATCCCAGTAAAGCCCAATTGCGTTAATCCCTACCGGTTGATCGATCGGTTGACAGCCATGCTGCCGCCTGAAACGATTATGGTTTGTGCAGACGGAACAGCTTGTGTTGTGGGCTTTCAAGCGGCCATTGTGAAGCCCGGCCAAAGGCTCTATCACAATTCAGGTTGCGCCTCGATGGGTTACGACCTGCCTGCCGCCATTGGTGCCTACCACGCCCGTAAGCAGACAATTTACTGCATTGCGGGTGATGGGTCGATCATGATGAATCTGCAAGAGCTTTCTTATATTGGTGGATTAAATCTACCTATTAAAATCTTGCTCTTAAATAATCGTGGTTACCATTCCATTCGGCAAACCCAAGCGAACTATTTTCCATCCAATCCAGTTGGTTGTGGAGTGGAGTCTGGTTTGCCATTTCCGTATTTTTCTGATTTGGCTAGAGGTTTTGGCTTGAAATATATTCGAACCGAAAATGAGGATTCTCTTGACCAGGATCTTTTCAGCTTTATTTCGTCTGAAGGAGCGGTTCTTTATGAAGTCTTGCTTGATCTGGATCAACAGTTTGCTCCAAAGCTAGCCAGTAAAAAACTGGAGGATGGATCAATGGTGACAGCTGAACTCGAGGATATGTCCCCTTCGCTTGGGGATGACATACTCGACGCTCTCCGTGCCGAAGCCGCTGCTATTCAGTAATTAAAGTCTCTCCAGTGAAACACCTCTTCCTCGACTTTGATGGTACGCTGATTGATTCATCAGAGGGAATCTACTATTCTTATTCAAAAGCCTGCACTGATCTTAATCTTCCTCGAGCATCCATTGATGTTTTCCGCAAACAGATTGGGCCTCCCATACAGGTCTTGGCTAAGAGCTTGATCCCAGCCATCTCAGATTATGAACTTGAGTCGCTGCGCCTGCGATTCCGACATGATTATGATTCTTCCGGTTATAAACTCTTTTCCTGGTTTGATGGTGTAGCCACCACCATTCGAACCCTGGCGGCGCACCCCATGCTTGAGTTATCGATCGTCACCAACAAGCCGACGCAGCCTACGCGTGCTATCCTCGCAGACGCCGGTCTGCTAGATGTATTCAGATTGATCATTGGCATCGATTATCGCGACCAATGCTCTGGCGGGCTTCCCTTCTCATCAAAAGCAGAGGCACTGCGTTTTGCACTCAACCTAGCCGATTGTCCCGCCGCCAATGCAGTCTATGTTGGTGATACTTTGGCTGATCGTAATTCATCATTTAAATGTGGTCTTCACTTTATTGCGGCGACCTATGGTTTTCACCAATGGACGTCAGATTCTTCTGATTCTACTGATACCATCACCTCATTTGCCGAACTTCCCAGCTGCCTTCAGCGCTTATGGCCCGTCATTGCCGAAACTCCTTCATAACCTGCTGATTCATCCTCGATCTTCCGGCTCCGATCGGTTGATGACCCCTGACTCTTGGGGTATTTTCTTGTTATGATCTACATTGTACCGATCCAGCAGTTGCCCCGATGAATGCATACGAGCGCAAGATGTGTGAGTTGCTACAGCGTGGTCGTGAACTGCATGGCGTAGTCGCAACCAAGGCGGAATTTGAAGCTGAAGGCACCCGTACCGATGAGCTCCTTCGCCTGCTGGAAATCGCCCATCGTGCTGGTGTGTCCATTGCCCTGAAAGTAGGTGGTTGTGAAGCGATCCGTGACCTTTTGGAGGCGAAGCAATTTGGTGTGCGTTACATCATTGCTCCGATGGTCGAGACACCCTATGCTCTGAGCAAATATATTCAGGCCAAAAACAAGGTCTTTAGTGCGGACGAATGCTCTGACGTTGACTTTTTGTTCAACCTCGAGACAATTACCGCCTTCAATCTATTACAGGAGATGGTGGCGATCGCCAGTGGTGATCCTGGATGTGAAGGTCTCGTGTTTGGGCGTGTTGATTTTGCTGGTTCTATGGGTCTTGGTCGTCATGGTATTGAGTCAGAAGAGGTGACTTCACGCGCGGAGCAGGCTGCGGCAGCCTGTCGTGACGCCGGCCTGGATTTCGTGGTTGGCGGCGCTGTTTCCATCGACGCTCTCAACAATCTGAAGCGTTTCCATGCCATCCATCTCACCCGCTTCGAGACACGCAAGGTCGTCTTCCAAGCCGACGCAGTCAATCGTGACGGACTCGAGCTCGCCTTGAAGGATGCCGTTCACTTTGAGTTGCTTTGGCTGCTCAATAAGCGAGACTATTACGGCTTCATACATAAGGAAGATGAGAGCCGTATCGAAATGCTTGAAAGTCGTTGGAAGGTACTTGGCAACGAATAATCCCATCTCTGCTCTCTTGCCATGGCAAGGCCCCTGATCCTTACAGGAGCCAGCGGCTGGTTCGGTCGTACAGCGCTCTGGGAGTACGAACAACTCTACGGAGCTGAGGCCCTCCGGTCGAACGTTCTCCCTTGTGCCTCTTCAGCCAAGTTGATTGATTTCGGCAGTCCTCATGGGCCGATTCAGGCGGTTTCGCTTGCTCACCTCGATCAGGTAAGCAGTGCCAGCGGGCTGATCCATCTGGCCTTCCTCACCCGAGAGCAGGTGGCCTCCGTTGGATTGGATCGCTATGTATCATCCAACCGCCTGATTACTGAAACAATAGCCTGCCTGATCGCAAACAACCCTGGCATGCCCATCATCACCACCTCCTCTGGAGCTGCTGCTGCCCTGGATGGACAACCCCTGGATTTGGCTGGGGATCCCTATGGCAGCCTCAAGCAGGAAGAGGAGAATCTCTGGCGGCGTCGTGCCGACTCACGGATGGCGATTGTCTTCCGTGTCTATGCAGCTGCGGGCCGTTTTCTCAAGGATCCTTCGCTTTTCGCGCTGGGTAATTTCATCCAGCAGGCGCAGGCGGGCAAGGCCATTTCCATTCGCAGCCCTCGGCCTGTGATTCGCAGTTATGTTCATGTCGGCACTCTGATGAGACTGTGTTGGCTGATGTTGAAGCAACCGCTGCCCTCGGGATACCGACAGATTGATGCCGTGACCCATAGCGTGACCCTTCTTGAGCTCGCTCAGCTGATCAGTACTCTATGGAGCCTCCCCCCTGCGGTCAGCAGCATTGATCCATCCCTGCCGCCTGATCATTACGCCGCAGATCCCGCACAGTTCGTCGAGCTGCTCAGTACCTATGAGCTCATCGCACCTTCGTTGATCGATCAGATACGGGAGACAGCAGCCTCGCTTCCGGAATCCTGAACAGCGGCCACGGTTTTCTCCATTGTCAGCTTGCTTGGGGCTGCGAGCAGAAACCCATCTCCTGCAGGGTTTACTCTCAGCCCCTTCCCGATCGCATAGTGGCGAAGCGGCAACAGGCTCTAAGAAAACCGCCCCAGACTGTTGGGATAGCCCCGGCTCGGCCTTGCCATTACGGATGTGACTCGCCACCCCCTTGGGAATCATGACTTGAAGGGCCAGGGCATCGTCGAGTGAGACGGTGGAGGGGCCATGGAGATGGATCGACGCCAGGCAGACGCTCCTGAACACCACGCCACTCAGGCCAAACCGTAGCAAGGCGCTGCGCTTGTTTCCACGCACCTGCTCAGCCGCCATCGCCAATCCTGCGGAAAACCTCGCGGCTTCGGAATCCCCGAATCCGCAAGGCCTCAATCTGCCGCGAGAGCACCGCGAAGATCAGCATCTGCACCGCGAAGCTGATCACCACCAACCCCATCACGGTGGGCACGCCCCCGCCATAGCCGCTGCTGCCCCGCAGGGTGTTCACTCACCAGCACAAGCACCCCCATCACCACGGCCACACCCAATCCAGGGCTGCCAATGCTGAGCGCCAGGCGGCTGGTGGCTGCATCACCGGAGAGCAGGCCCCGTATCGCTTCGGGCCAGTAGCCCCAACCCCGGTATGACGAGGCCCCCCGCTACCGCTCCTCCTGCACGTCGTCGATCAACATGGGCGACTGGCAAGCGTTGGCCAGGCACTGGCGCAGGTTCAGATCGTTGGTGTGCCAGTAGCGCATCGTTTCCTCCAGCACCGCCTGCCGCCAGCAGCCGAAGCCGTGGAAGCCGCTCGGCACCATCTGCCGCCGCGACGACAGCCCCAGGGCCTGGAAAAAGGTGTGCTGCGCCAGGCGCAGCAACGGGCCGCAGGTCGAACGTTTGTTAACAGCCAGCACCGCTTCAAGGTCGGGCCGCTCAAGCAGATTGCGCACCGTCTTGGTGGCGATCTCAGGTGGATCCTGCAGATTCGAGCAGAGCAGCACCACCAGGTCATAGGCTCGGGCCTGATCGATCAGGTTGCAAGTGGAGGCTTCAACGCCGTAATTCATCTGATTGGCCACGGCCAGCACTGCGGGGGCCTGCTTGTTCAGTGGTTCCGGCACCGCCTAGCTGGCATCCTCGCTGCCGTTATCGGCCATCAGCAGGCAGAAATCGAGTTCATGTTTACTGGAAAATTCATCCCGGAGAACCTCATGCACCACACGGCAGCGGCGGTTGAGATCCTCGAGATCTGCCTCTTCGTTGAAGGCGCTGCTCGTGAAGGCCAGGCAGATCAGCTCGGTCATGGCCAGGCTCCCTGACCTGCATGCACTCAGTATCTCATGATCCGATTGATGATCCTTGCGGAATGCCGGTGGCTTGCTGTGTTTGATTCGCTTGCTGGCTCCACAGGGAGCTGTAGCGGCCACCTCGATCGATAAGTTCGCTATGGATTCCTGACTCCACGATCTCTCCCTTCTCCATCACGCAGATCAGATCGGCATTCACGATCGTGCTGAGGCGATGTGCGATCACCAGCACGGTGTGTTTGCGTTCGAATTTGACAAGCGCCTGCTGCACAAGCCGCTCACTTTCACTATCCAATGCACTGGTGGCCTCATCGAGAATCAGCAGCTCTGGATCACGCAGGATGGCGCGGGCCAGGGAGATTCTCTGGCGTTGGCCGCCGCTGAGCCGGTAGCCACGCTCGCCGATCAGGGTATCGAAGCCATCGGGCAGGTCCTCAATGAAGCGCTTCGCCTGCGCTTTTTCAGCGGCCTGGAGGACATCCTGCATGCTGGCATCTGCGGTTCCAAAGGCGATGTTGTCCGCGATGCTGGCGTTGAACAGGAAGGTGTCCTGACTGACGACCCCAAGCCGCTGCTGCCAGCTTTGCAGATCAATATCTTTCAGTTCAGTACTGTCGATAAGGATTCGACCTTCAGAGGGATCGTAGAGACCAGCCAGTAGATCGGCGATCGAGCTCTTGCCGGCACCACTGCTCCCCACCAGCGCCACGGTTTGGCCTTTGCGGATGGTGAGATTGATGGCATGCAGTGCCGGTTCCAGTTCCGGTGAATAGCGCAGTCCCAAATCCTCCAGGCAGATGGCGTCCTGAAGGGAGCGGAACGATGTGCCCCCCCGCCGACGAAACTGCTTGTCGGTTTCGATCAGGAAGCCATTCAGCAGGTCAAGGTTGGCTGAATTGTTTTTCAGAGCCATCAGGCTACTCGTGAAACTGCCATAACTGCCATTCAGTCGTTGCAGTGCCACGACAAAGGTGACCAGACTCGGCAGGACTCCAGAATTGCGCTCACCGAAGAACAGCAGACTCAGGGCAGCGATGGCCGCGATCATCAGGATCGGCAGCGTCACAATCACCGGCCCATTCACCGCGTTCAGCCTTGTCTGGGCACGGTTTGTGTACTCCAGCACCTTCGTCTGCAGATTCACCTCCTGATCGGCACGATCCAGCTGGCCACTCGTATGCAGCAGCCGCAGTCCCTGAATGTTTTCGGTCATGCGGCTTGCCAGTTCGCGACCCAGCTCGGTAGCCTGCAAGGCCCTCCCCCGCAGCCGCGGCAGGAGCTGCTGCTGGACTAAGGCCAGAACCGCCGCCATTGCCACCGCCGCCACCAGCAGCCATGGCGACAGGCTGAGCAACACCACCAGATAGGTGATCAGCATCAGCAAATTCAGCACCAGACCGCTGAACACGTTGATCTCCGTGATCACCGTGCCAGGGCCGGAGCCATTGATGTACTGCAGATCTCCCACCCGGTAGCGGCTGGCGCAGGCGAAGCTGAAGCCGAGCACCTGCGAATGCAGCATCGATGTGAGCCTGGCGGAGGTGCGGTTGGCGTAATAGCCCACGGCCACAGCGCCCAGATACATCGCCAGGCTCTGGCCCAGCTTCAGCAGCACCGCCAGGCCGAGCAGCAGCAGAAACAGCTGGTTGCTCGGAAGGGCGTTGAGGGTCTCGGTGAGCTGGGGCAGGCCCCCCAGCAACGGCTTGGTCGACCAGTCGATGCCGTTGCCGGCTGGTCTGGAGAGCAGATCGACCGCCAGAAACATCACGCCCAGAGTGGCGCCTTCAGCGGCAGCCTGGATCAGGTTGCAGAGCATGTTGATGCTCAGCAGGCGCCATTCCTGTCTTGCGGTGCGGCGGATCAGCCGCGAGGCCGGTCTCTGATCGCGCAGAGGTTCAAGGGCCTGGTGGTAGATGCGTCGCAGCAGGTGAAGAGGGTGTTTCAAGCGTAGGGAGTGCTGACAGCAACGATGGAACGAAGGGGCGATCTGCCTCAGGGTGGTTTCATAACAGGATGCTTTTGATGGCCACTTTGCTGCATTTGCTGTTTCGAGGCCATCTCTTACCCTTCCCTCCTGTGTCGCCGGTAAAAGCGCATTACAGCCAAGGCTACGCTGCGAGGATCGTGACGCAGCGTGGCCCCGGGCCGATTGCCTTGCAGGGGGGCAAGCATCACCTCGTAGCCTTGGCGGCGCAGGGCCTGGGCATCACAGCTGACCGGCTCGGCGCCCCGCAGCCGGTAGTGCTCGATCAGGGCATCGTTTTCCAGCGGTTCCTGGGCCAGCACGCAGTCGAACAGGCGCTCGTCCAGCCCCAGGCTCCCCAACTGGGCCTCAATCGCCCTCAGGTGCCCCGCCACGTCGAGTCCGTCGGTCTCGCCAGGCTGGGTCATCAGATTGCAGATGTAGAGCCGGGGGGCCCGGCTGCGGCGGATGGCGCTCACCAGCTCGGGCACCAGCAGATTCGGCAGCAGCGAGGTGTACAGGCTGCCCGGACCCAGCACGATCAGATCGGCATGGGCGATCGCTTCCAGGGCTCGCGGCAGGGCCGGCGGCCGTTCCGGTGTGCAGCCCAGCCTCACGATGGGACTGGGGGCGCGTCCGATCGTCGATTCTCCCTCGATCCTCTGGCCGTTCTCCAGCTCAGCCCAGAGGCGCACATCGGCGTTGGTGGCCGGCACCACCTGGCCCTGTACCGCCAGCACCCGGCTGCTGGCGGTGATCGCCGTCTCCAGGCTGCCGGTGATGGCGGTGAGGGCCGTGAGGAAGAGATTGCCAAAGCTGTGGCCTTCAAGGCCGCTGCCGCTCTGGAACCGGTACTGAAACAGGCGTGTCAACAGCGGTTCTTCGGTCGACAGGGCGGCCAGACAGTTGCGGATGTCGCCGGGGGGCTGCATGCCGAACTCCCGCCGCAGCACACCGCTGCTGCCGCCGTCATCGGCAACGGTGACGATGGCGGTGATGTTGCCGCTGTAGCGCTTCAGGCCGCTCAGCAAGGTGGCCAGGCCGGTGCCGCCGCCGATTGCCACGATCGCTGGCCCCCTGTTTAGCCGGCGCTGGGCCAGCAATGCGTCGACCAGCACCGTGTCCTTTTCCGGCGCCAGGGCCTGCTGGATCGTGCCGAAACTGCGGCTTTGGCCCAGCCAGACCAGACCGCCGCCGATCAACAGCATCAGGGGCCCGGTGATGCCGCGGGGCAGCACCTGGGTCACGCGGGCCAGCAACCATTTAATCGTTTCCAGGATCCAGTAGATCGGCTGCAGATCCGCCCAGACCGCAGCCCCGAGCAGGGCCAGAACCAGTCCGATGCCGGAGGTGAGCATCCAGCGTTTGACCACCAGACCCGGTTGCAGCCAGCGCACGGCCCGACGGGAACGGGTCACCAGATCGCGCTGGCGGGGATCGTCGCTGCCCGGCCACGGGGTCCAGTTCGGCCGGGTCGGCCGGCTTCGCTGCTGAGTGGTGGGGCCTCGGCGCGGCAAGGGGCTGGCGCCAGGGCGCCGCAGCAACTCCACAACTTTAGGGAGCGTCGGGCGGGGCGCGGAGCCGCGAGCATGGGAGATGATCGCCCAACGTCGCGCAGCGGCCATGGTTGTTGCCGCATCACTGCCCCCTTCTCCCGGTTCGGGCTCCGCCGCTGCCGGCGCCCCTGGGCTCGTCGCCGAGATGGTCGATCTTTCGATCGTCCGTGGCGCGCGCGTTGTGCTGGACCGGGTCAACCTGAGGCTGGTGGCCGGGGAGCGGCTGGTGGTGGTCGGTCCCTCCGGGGCCGGCAAATCGACGATCCTGCGTCTGCTGGCCGGGCTGCTGCTGCCCAGCAGCGGTGAGCTGCGCATCCACGGGGAGCCCCAGACCTACCTGCGCCTGGATCAGCGCCGCCCGCCCGACGTTCGGCTGGTGTTCCAGAATCCGGCCCTGCTCGCCTCGCTCAACGTGCGCGAGAACGTGGGTTTTCTGCTCTACCGCTTCAGCCGCCTCAGCGAGGCCGAGATCCGGCAGCGGGTGAGCCGTGTCCTGGCGGAGGTGGGGCTCTACGGCATTGAGGAGCGCATGCCTGGCGAGCTCAGCGGCGGCATGCAGAAGCGGGTCAGCTTTGCTCGGGCCCTAATCGACGACCCCGCCGCCGTGGATGGCCGCGCTCCAATGTTGCTCTTCGATGAGCCCACCGCTGGCCTCGACCCGGTCGCCTGCACCAGGGTCGAGGACCTGATCGTGCGCAGCACCGAACTCACCAACGCCGCCGGCGTGGTGGTGAGCCATGTGCACAGCACGATCGAACGCTGCGCCGAGCGTGTCATCTTGCTCTACGACGGTCGCTTCCGTTGGGACGGTTCCCTGGAGGCGTTTCTGGTGAGCGACGATCCCTACGTCCGCCAATTCCGCACCGGTAGCCTGGATGGACCGATGCAACCGGCGGAACCCTGACCCCATGCGTCGCAGTGTTCGAGAGGCTCTGGTCGGGTTCTCGCTGTTGGCGGCGATCGGCGGGGGCCTGGGCCTCTGGCTCTGGCTGAAAGGCATCTCGCTGGCCCGCTCGAACTGGATCATCCGGGCCACCTTTGAGGACGCCGCCGGCCTGGCGCCGCGATCGCCTGTCCTCTACCGCGGCGTCCTGGTGGGACGGGTCAAGACTCTTCAGGTGAACGAACGGCAGGTTGTGGCCGACCTGGAGATCACTGACCCGGATCTGCGGCTCACCCGGCCGGTGCTGGCCCGGGTCGGCACGGCCTCGTTATTGGGAGGGGATGCGGTGGTGTCCCTGCTCACCACGGACGCGGCCATTCCCCGCGGCGCTGCCGGGCCACGGCAGCGCGGTTGCGACAACCGTCGCCTGGTCTGCGAGCGGGGTGAAGTGGCGGGCATCCAGGCTCCCAACCTCGACAGCGTCACCAGCACCATGCAGAAGCTGCTCGATCAGGCCGACAGCCAGCGGTTGGTGCAACGGCTCGCCGAGAGCACCGCCAGCTTTACCCGCACCGCCCGCGAAGCGGAGAAGCTCTCCACCCAGGGTCAGGCGTTCGTGGGCGATGCCCAGAACCTGACCCAGTCCCTGACCAGTCTGGTGGAGCGCACCGATCCGATCCTGCGCAATGTCACCGCCGCCTCCGTCGATGCCAGCCAGGCCAGCCAGTCGTTGAAGCGCATCGCCCGCCGCCTCGATAACCCCGCCACCGCGGCCGATCTCGAGGCCACCTTGACCAACGCCCGCCAGCTCACCGAACGCTGGACCGCCGTCGGCGGCGATCTGCGCAAGCTCACCGACGATCCTCGTTTCATCGAGGGACTGCAGCGGGTGTCGGTGGGGTTGGGCCGCTTCTTCGACGACGTTTACCCCAGCGGCTCTTCCAGCAGCCTGGCGCCGACCCGTCGTCCAGGGGGAACGGGTGCCCAGGAGCGGGAGATCGCTCCGGCCCCCAGGCCAGAACCGGCGCTGTCCCCTTCCACAGGCCGCAGGGCGAGTGAGCGAGGCCGGGACACCCTGGAGGACCGCATGGCGCCCCGCAGCAAAGCCCCGGCCACGCCAGTGCCCGCCCGAACGGCCCGGCCTGCTGGCGCCCCCTGAACCGGCCTGATCAGAGTCCGGTCACGGCCTCCAGGGCGATCGCCGCGATCGCCTGGTCGCTGGCCTTGGGCAGCTGCACATAACGGCCGCCGGCGGCTTCGGCGAGCTCGCGGCCCATGCCGCTGCCGATGAACTTGCGCTCGGTGTCGATCACCAGCAGCTTCAGGCCCAGAGCCCGATAGCGGCTGGCGATCTGCTTGACCTCCTCCCGCAGGTCGACCGGCTCCTCCCCCTCCAGCGCGGGTTGGCCCAGGGAACGCCCCAGGGCCACGTTGCCGCGACCATCGGTGATCGCCACCACCACCACCTGGGCCAGATCACCCGTGCTCAGCGCATTGGCGCCCACCCGCGCCGCCAGGGTGAGGGCATGGGCCAGGGGTGAGCCGCCTCCGCAGGGCATCGATTCCAGCCTCCGGCGGGCGGCGGTGATCGAGCGTGTGGGCGGCAGCAGCACCTCCGCCTGTTCGCCCCGGAAGGGGATCAGGGCCACCTCATCGCGGTTTTCGTAGGCTTCGCTCAACAGGCGGATCACCGCGCCCTTGGCGCTCTGCATGCGGTTCAGGGCCATCGAGCCGCTGGCATCCACCAGGAAGATCACCAGGGCGCCAGCCTTGCGCTGCAGTTGCTTGGCCCGCAGGTCGCCGTCCTCCACGATCACCCGGCGTTGGGGCTGGCGTTCCCTCCTCGCCTTTTGATAGGGGGCGGCCGCCCGCAGGGTGGCGTCGACGGCGATGCGGCGCACCGGCCCCCGCGGCAGCATCGGCCGCACATAGCGGCCCCGGGTGTCGCTGAGCACGGCGGCACGGCTGCCGCTGCCGCCCGAGCGGGCCCGCGCCGCCGAGAAGACCAGCAGGTCGGGATCGATGGCGGTGGCCTCCGGATCCAGCAGGAACTCCTCAGGAATCGAAGGCGGGGCCTGCTCCTGTGAGTCGTCCTCGTCCTCGTCGTCGTCGGGTTGGTCCTCTTCGGGGTCGTCGGGTTGTTGGTCGGACTCCGGCGGCGGTTGCTCCGGCTCCTGTTCCCCCTGGGGTGGCGGCGGTGGCGGTTGCAGCGGCTGGTCCGGGTCCGGGGGGGGCAGCTGCCGCGCCCGTGGCGCGATCACCAGCCGCACGGCCACCTGCAGGTCCTCGGCCTCGACCCGATCGCGGCCGCTCAGGGCGGCGTGGGCCCTGGCCACCCGCACCGCGTAGAGCTCGCTGCGGTGTCCCTCCACACCGCCCCGGATCGCCTCTTGCACCAAATAGACGATCTGCTCGCGGCTGATGCGCACATCGGGCAGCCACTGGCGTGCCAGCAGCAGTTGGGTGGCCAGGGCGTCGGTGTCCTCCTGGTGCCGGGAGGCGAAGGCCTGCACCGCTTCGCCGTACTCCAGGGCCGAGCGGCTGATCGCCACCCGCTCCTCCAGGGCCAGGGTCTGGTTGGCGGAGAGGGCGATCGCGAAGCGGTCGAGCAGGTGGTCGCGCACCGCTCCCTCCTCGGGGTTGTAGGTGGCGATCAGCAGGCAGCGGCAGGGATGGGAGAGGCTCAGCCCCTCCCGCTCGATCCGGTTCTCGCCCGCACCGACCGCCGCGAGCAGGAGATTGGTGATGCCGTCGTCGAGCAGGTTGAGCTCATCGATGTAAAGCACCCCGCGGTGCGCTTCCGCCAGCAGCCCCGGCTGAAACACCGGCGCCCCCGCCGCCAGGGAGGCGGCCACATCCACCGAGCCCAGCAGCCGGTCCTCGCTCACCCCAAGCGGCACCTGCACAAAAGGCGCCGGCTCCACCCGGGTGGGCAGCAGGGCCTTGGGATCGGCGCCGCTGGCATCGCCGCCCAGCTCCGTGATCCGCTGGCGTGTGGGCCCATCCCAGTCCTCGGGACGCCTGGGATCGACATGCAGGGCCGTGGCTCCGGCCCCCAGGTCGAGGCTGTCGATCGGGGGCAGCAGGGCATGCAGACCCCTGGCCAGCACTGACTTGCCGGTGCCCCGGCCACCGGCGATCACAACCCCACCAAGGCCGGGATCCACGGCCGCCAGCAGCAGGGCGAGCTTCAAGGTGCCATGGCCCGTGATCGCGGCCAGCGGGAAGGCGCGGGCCGCCCAGTCACCGGACGCTGGTGACGGGCTGGCGGTGGGGTCGGGACTGGAGGCGGGAGCGCTGGCGACCATGGGGAGCGGTGCGAGAAACGAGCCCGGGGAGACGGGTCGGGCGCTGCGGGGAGGACGGCCCGGCGCGGCTGGTCAGTCTCGCCGATCAGCTGCATAGGCGAACTCCGGGCTGGATGGGGTTCTTAAGGTTGAACGGGATTTGACGCTTCGATGCCATCGCCGCGCTTGCCTCAGGCCGTGCCCTCCACCTCCCACCCGGAGCGGGAGATTGCGCGAGCAGAACGGTTGACGCCAGCGTCGGCCTTGACCACCCCGTCCGAGCCTTTCCAGGCCGGCGTCAACGGGGGGCAAGAGATCTGGATCCTCGACGACGACGAGCGCCTCTGCTCCATGCTCAGCCAGCGGATCGCCGAGCTCGGATGGCGGCCCCGCTGCTTTTTCGAGCCTCGCGGTCTCGATGCTGCTCTCCAGCAAGACCAACCCGATCTGCTCGTCCTCGATGAGATGCTCCCCGGCCGCAGTGGCGGTGATCTGCTCGCAGGCCTTCGCCAGCGGGGTCACACTTTTCCCGTTCTGATGCTGTCGGCGCTGCGGTCGTCTTCCGATCGCATCGCCGGCCTGGAGGCTGGCGCCGACGACTACCTCGGCAAGCCGTTTGAATTCCGCGAGCTGCAGTTGCGCATCCTCAAGCTGCTGGATCTGCAGTCCAGGCTTCGTGGCCTGCCCAACTCGATCACGTCTGGCTTTCGCGTGGGCTCGCTCGAGTTCCATCCCGCCAGGGCCGAGCTGCGCAGCCCCGGCGGATCGGTGAACCGGATCAGTCGCGGCGATGCTTCCCTGCTTCAGGCCCTGTGCCAGCGTCCCGGGGAGGTGATCGGACGCCAGATCCTTGCCAGGTCCAGTGGCAGTTTGGTGGATGCCCGCCAGAGCCGCAGCATCGACGTGCGCATGAGCCGCCTGCGGCGGCTGTTGGAGGTGCTGATGCCTGAGGAAGGCGACGTGATCGAGTCCTGCAGAGGCATCGGTTATCGCCTGCGGGTGCCTGTCACCCCCCTGGCCGAGGCCTGATCGCATGTCGCTCTCGCCGCGCCTGGGAGCACCGGACTGGACCCGCCTGTTGCTGGCTTCCCTGATGGGGGCAACCCTGGCCTTCCTGGTGCTGTTGCTGCTGCTGCGGACAGTCCTCGAACCCCAGCTGGTCCAGGAGAGTGTGTTGCGCATCACCCGCAGCGTGCGCCTGGTGGAGGGTGTGCTGTCCAGTGCCCGCTCACCCGTGCTTCCACCTGGCGTGATCACTCGCCAGTGGTTGAGCCCTGAGGACGCCTCGGAAAAGAGGCTCCGAGGGTTCGATGCCGAGGTGGTGCAAACCCTGGCGACGACCCAGCGGCTGAATCGTGAGATCAGGCGCGACATCCCCCCGCTCCAGGATCCATGGGGCGGCTACTGGATTCGCCTCCGTCACCCCGGCTCGGGTTCGCTCTGGCTGTATCAGCCCGAGCGACTTTCCAGCATGACCCTCTGGTATTTACCGATCCTGCGCAGCACCGCGATCGCCCTGGGCCTGCTGGTCGGTTTTGGTGTGTTTGTGCGATCCCAAGTGGAGCAGCCTTTTCGCAAGGTGGTGTCAGCGATCCCCGACACGGCCATCCCGCCCCTTGATCTGCTTCCGGAGCGAGGCATCGCGCCCCTGCGGCTGTTGACCCTGCGGATCAACCGTCTGCTGGAACGCATCAATGCCGACAGCTCGGAACGGCGCCTGCTGCTGCGCGGCCTCGCCCATGATCTCGGCGCTCCCCAGACCCGCCTGCTGCTGCAGGCCGAGGAACTGGCGAACATTCTGGAGGGCCATCCCCGCGCGGTGGCTACAGAAATGCTGGAGGACATGTACCGCCTGGTGCAGGTGACCGATCAATTGTCGATCCTGGCGGATAGCTATAAGTCGGAGGCCACCTATGAGATGGTGGCACTGGATGATTTCAGCGGTCGACTAGCCGCCAGCTATCCCAGATCTGTGGCCCTTGAGATCGCTGTTCCCCGTCTGTTAGTGCGGCTGAATGTGGCGGGTCTGGAACGTAGTCTTTGCAACCTGATTGATAACGCCATCGAATATGGCGCCCCGCCCCTGTTGCTGTCTGCCGGCCGCCAAGGACAGCGTCTCTGGATTCGCCTTGATGACCACGGCAAGGGTCTGCCTACGCCGACACTCCTCACCATGCCCACTCCTGCCCATGCCAATGACCGACAGCGCAGTCGTCATCAGGGGATGGGGTTGCTCCTGGTGGAACGCTATTGCCGTAGTCAGGGCGGTCGGCTGCTGTTGGGCCATGGCCCGTCCGGCGGCTTGAGGGCCGAGCTGCAGCTGGAGCCTACGGCTGCCAATCCGCTCTTCCTGGCTGAATGAGCCGTGGCGGTCGCTGCTGCGGTCGGTCCGATGGCCGTCAGGCCCCACGACACACTGGGGCGGCTCCTGATGGGCGGCTCCAGCTGATAAGACCCTTGGGCGGGATCCTCGGCGGGTGTTAGAGCTGACCGCAGAGAACCGCACCGACGTCATGCCCCACCCCCGACGCCAGCGCGCCAGGCCCCGTTCGAGATCGCGATCCATTGGCGCCGCAGCGGTTCTGCTGCTCCTGGCCAGCCCGGGTGGCGCCGCATCGGCCGACGTGCAACTCCGTTGCGAAGGAACGCTGCTGGAGGCCCGTGGCACGGCGGAGCGCCAGCGCCCGGCGGCCAGCATTGCCTTTTCCCTCGGTCTGGAAGCCAGGGGCGCCAGCGCCGATCGGGCGCTGGAACAGCTCCAGGTGCGTTTGGCCTCGGTGCGCGCCACCCTGAAGCGGCTTGGGGTGCGGGATCTGCGGGTGGGCTCCCCCTCAACCTGGTCGCGGCCTGCAGCCGCGGGCGAGCGGGCCTCGTTCCAGTCGGATCTGGCGGTCAGCGGCAAGTTGGACCCCCAGCGCCTGCAGGGGCTGGTCCGGGAGGTCGGCGGCCTCCCAGGCGTTCGCCTCTCCCCAGTCTCTGCGGAGGCGGATCCGGCCGCTGTGGGAGCGGGCCGCAGCACCCTGCTGGCTGCCGCCTACCAGGATGCGGAGGCACAGGTCAGACCCCTTGCTGCGCTGATCGGCCATCGCCAGCTTCGGCCGTTGCAGATTCAGGTGGAGGGAGCGGCGGGGCCGGTGATGATGCGGGCCGAAATGGCTCCGCCCGCCCCCCCAGCGTTTGATCCGGCGGAGCTGCCGCTCCCGACCGAGCGGCTGACGCTGCAGGTTCAGTTTTGTGCGGTGGGCGCAAGCCAGAGACGCTGAGGCACAGGTGCACGGCCACTCAGGATGGCTGAAGCCTCGCCTGCAAACCCTTTTTGCTATCCCCGCACCACCTCAGGTGCGGGGTCCAGGGTGACGGTCGCCAGGGGCCACCAGCGCGATCAGATCTGCTCCGCCTCGACAACGTCGTAACCCTGATCGGCGAACCGATTGAGTTCGCGGCAGATCCCAGCATCCGCGAATACAAACGCGTCTGCTTTGTTGTAGGTCGCTGGATAGCCCTGAGACGTTTCAGAACCCTTGCCGAAGTAGGCGGGACCGCCACTGTAATCAAATTGCCCTTTCTTGGCCTCTTCAGCTCCGACCATTCGTGCCATCTTGGTGGCCGCACACACGAAACGGCCGGCGGGCATCTGGGTGAGCGGACTGAATGGCGTGTCCGTGGTCACGCTGATTGGTTGGGAGGCGTTGGCAAGGAAGTCGGTGCCGAGAACACCGGCGAGCCGGGTTGTCAGAACGCCACGCTGCTCGGCGATCTTGGCAATGCGATGGCTTTCGGGAAGGGGGGCGTAGCCCTTGAAGTTGGTTAGTAACAGCTGCACAAAATCGCGATCGCTGATCGGATCAATACTCAGCAGATCACCATCCGGGCTGAACCGGCCTCTTTGTCCTTGTTTGATCGTGATCGTCGTGCCGATCTGCTGAGCCAACCGGCTCGATGCCGGCGTCAGCAGGCCGGAATTTTGATCTGACCCTGGCGTGGCGACCGTGTTGGCCATGGCCAGCAAGTCTGGGGAAACGCTCCGGCTCAACAGGGTTGATGCAGCCCCGGAGCTGGACGGAGGCATGGCCTCAGCCTTGGTGGTGGTGCTCAGAACAGGGGGGATGTTGGGATCCTTGAGAATCCGGCCGGCTGTGGGTATTTTGATGCTGAACTGACCTCCAGCCGTAACCCCGAAGACACTGTCGGCACCGCCGTAACCCTTCAGGGAGAACCAGGGGGTAAAAGGAATCTCCAGACTCAGACGCAAACCAGGGAAGCTGTCGGGATTGCTGTCCGTCTGCAAAAGATCGGAGCTGACAACATTGCCATTTAGTAAGTAGGGCGAGATCGAGAAATAAACAGGGCGTGAATCGACGCGGCCAACAGGAATCGATAGATTCAGGGCTGCAAAATTAAAGCTGGAGCTACAGTCGTTCATCTTCAGGCCGCCGCTGGCTCCAATCCGCCAGCGCGCCCGCTCCCACTGCGCACCACCGTTGAGCATGTTGGTATAGCAGCCAGGCGCGCTGTAGCCGGCGTAGCCGAGATAAACACTGTTGGTCGATTGGATGGACGGAGTCAGCCAACGGTAGCCAATCTCGGTGGAGAAACCCCAGACATCCTGGAAGGAGCTGCCGAGAGTGGCCGAGGAATAGAGCACCTCTTGGGCACCCGTCTGCACAATTGGCTGGAAATAGCTCAAGCCACCGCTGAAGCTGCCTCCGCCACTGGGATAGGCGCTACCGAATCCGCCGGCGTTCGCCCCCAACCATGGAGCGATGCGTGGGTAGGTAGCAAGAATGTCTGGATCGTCGCTGATGGGCTTGCCATCTCGGGAAGGGATCGCTTGGGCGAACTCGGCATCATCAATCGAAGCTGGTGCGCTGCTGATGACGGCCTCGCCGGCAATGAGGTCCACGGTGTAGCTCTGATCGGCCTCGCGGCTGAGCAGGTAAGTGGTGCCGTCAATTCCCAGGATTCTGGAACCAAAGCATGTTTTCTGCCGACCATTGACGACTATCTTGCCCTGATCTAACTGGAAACACGCTGCCCCGAGCTTGATCATCGAATTGCGGCCTAGCAGACCGATGGCTCGACGATCAAAAAGGAGCTGGGCGCGGCTTTGTTGTGTCTTGATAACGCTCCCAGTGAGGGCCACTTGGTTAACGGTAGCTGGCTTGTTGTTGATGAAGAGTTGTCGACCATCAATCACTTTCATCACTCGCGCTTGCCGGAATGGTGCTGCCATGGCTGGGTGAGCGATCCCAACGCTAACCAGGGCTAGCAGGTGGAGAGAGGAGCACCGGCGCAGCAGCACTTGGTTGGATGTATGAGCGCTCTCAGAAACGGCATCGCTGAATTTAGAGCAATCCGCATATCGATGGACAAGCTTAGAGGCAAGCATAGATACAAGCCTAATCATTGCTACTTTGATGAACTCTGCAAACACTACCCCAAAAATGCCCAGTCGCCACTGTGGCGGCTGGGCATCTGTCACACTGTGCTAATCTTTGACTTGGTCAAGTACTGTGTTGACTTCCTTGCTTTTTGATCACGACTGATCTATGGCCTGGCCACGCCTGAGCCGATTAAGCTTGCTCGCCGGCTCTCCTGTCATGCTCGTCTTGAGCAGGCAAATCTATTTCAGTGGTTATCAGTCGGCCCTGGTGGTCGCGCTTGCTGCCGCGCTGATCGCCTCAGGTTTTGTTCTCGCTTTTCGGGGGATAGCCGGTACCGGCCTCACCAGCGGGGCCATCGATGCCTTGGCCTTGCTTTCGGTGAGAGGTCTCGCCGTGCAGGTGCCCGCTTTCATTTTCTGCGCCCGTTCGATTACGGCGACCATATCTGAATTGAGCCTCATGTCGGTCACGGGTGAGCTGCAAGCTCTGAGGCGACTGGGAATTGATCCTTTTGTATATCTGATACTTCCTCGTCTCCTGGCTGCTGCTCTGGCGATGATGGTGCTGTATTTGGTGTTTTTGGCAACGGCCGTGATCTCTGCTTTTGCCATCAGCGCCTTGATTGCTGGTGTGCCGGTTGATCCCTTCCGCATTCTCTCTACATTTGAGAACATCCAGCCCCTCGATCTGGCGGTGGGCTTGATCCGCTCTGCCCTGCTGGCAGCCATCGCCATTCTCTGGGTGTATCGGGTTGAAGCCAGAGGGCACTCCAGCTTTCCGCAGGTTTCGAGAGCGGCATCCTTTGGGGTGTTGCGCGTCATGCTGATTTATCTCCTTGCCGAGGTGATCTATCAACTGATCAGTCTCACTATTATTCCCTTTTCATGACAGCCATCTCCGCCGGACTGCCATGGCTTGTGCCCCAACTCCGATCTCGGCTCGACTGCCCGGCGGACGAGGTTGACCTGTGGATCGATCGCGTGTGCACCATGATGCACCGCGCGGGCACTGCCTATGCCTACCTCTCGCCACAGCGCGGATCATTGTTGTCCAATATCACAGTCTACGAAAATCTTTGGCTGCCACTGGCCTGGCGCAAGCCGCTTTCTTCCCAGCGGCTGCAACGAAAACTTGCCGCTCTGATAGATAGCCTTCCAGGGGAAATACCCTTCAGTTCACGAGATGATACTTCGTTTTTCAGTGCCTATCCTGATGATCTTCCGACCCTGCAGTACTGCTGGGCAGTCCTGCTCCGAGCCGCGCTGCTGAGCCCTCGCTGCCTTGTGATTGATGCGGCCTGGTTTTTCCCGGTTAGCCCAGAGGAAAGCTGCGTAGCCCCTGAGGTGATGGAGGCCCTGTTCGGTTCTGCTGCTTGGCTGGCACTGGTTCCCTATGCAGCAACACTTGCAGGTCCATGGGATTGGACTAGGATTAGCGTCGATGACCTCAAGCTTGCCTCCTGGGATGAACGTTGAGCGGCATCACCCTCTCTCATTGTTCAGATTTCCCCTGGGTTGATTTGCGGCATCATGCGACCTCCCAACAACGGATCTCCGTTTCGATCCTTCCGAACCCGATCTGCCCTGTTTCTGCTGACCGGACTTGGTCTGCTGGTTGGGGTCGTGACGCTGTGGGGGCATCAGCTCGGCTGGTTTCAGCGAAGTCTGAGGGTGGCGTTGATCAGCAGCAGCAGCCTCGGGCTTGTTCCTGGCACTCCCGTGCGAGTCTCTGGTATGCATGTTGGCGTGATCGATGCTGTCGAGCTGCTGGCCGACGGTAAGGTCAGGCTCGATCTCAAAGTCGATGATCGCTATCGTGCTTGGGTCACGCCTCGCAGCCGGGCTTTTCTGGCTCGTCCCAGTCTGCTTGCCAGTGGTGGTGTTGATATCACTCCAGCACCGATGGAAGCGCGGCGTGTACCCGATCACTTCTTCATTCCTGCACAGAGCACAGCTGATCTGGAAGGATTTCTGGCTAGTGCGGCGACCACGCAAGCGGATCTTCAAACCTTGATTCGCTCGACCAATCGCATCGCCGCCAAGGAGTTGCCGCAGACCATCCAGGAGCTGGCTGCGGTACTTGCGGTGGCCAACAAGGTTGGAGCCACGGTGAATCTTGCTTTGCCCCCCACGGTCAGCCACCTCCAGGGCACGCTGAAGCAGGGCCAGCAGACCACCCAGCTGTTCCAGCGGGAATTGCCGCCGACCTTGGCCCAGGTTCGCAGCACCCTCGGCGTGATCAGCCAGACTGGCGACAGCGCAGGTCTGGCGGCACGTCAGAGCCAACAGAGTCTGCAGGAATTGATGGTGTTGGTGCGCAGGATCAACGGTTTTGTGGCTCGTATCGAATCCATGTTCGACGCCGCCGTCCCAGCCGAGCCCCGCCCGAGCGGTGGACGGCGTGGCTCGATCCTTCCCAGGGTTCCAGCCAAGCCCCAGCGCTCCGATGGTTCCGCCGTTGTCGAGCCCGTAGGCCAGCGATCCCTCCCCAGCCCGGAACCTTCAGAGGGGATGCCGCCTTCTGCGCCCAAGCCCCCTGGCCGCTGAGCCGGCGATTCAGCTCCAAAGTGGGTGACACGGGTGCACTCTGCTGACGCCCGGCTCGCGGCGCTGAGGGACTGCGGCGATGGCGGTCGCTCGGGCAGGGATTCGGGTCCTCTTTGGCTCCAAAGGGTTGCCTTCATCCTCGGCGAAGCCATTGCCCTACCAATTCAGTCCTAATCTGGCTATACAACCTCTGGGCCCCCATGACCGCGTTTGCTGACAGCAGCCTGCTTCTGCTGCCCGCGCCTGGATCCTGGTCGGGTGCCACTCTACTGCTGGCCTTTGTCTTTGCTCATTTTGTTGGAGACTTCGTCTTGCAATCGGCCGCGATGGCTGTTGGTAAGGCGCCTGGCGGCGATTCCCATGTGGCCTGGGGCTGGTGGCTCACCGCCCATGCCAGCTGCCATGGCTTGTTGATCCTGCTGCTCTCCGGTAGCTGGATCCTGGGTCTGGCTGAAGCCCTCAGCCACGCCTGCATCGATTGGCTGAAGATCCAGGGTAAGATTTCTTTTGCAGCCGATCAGATCCTGCACCTGATCTGCAAGGGGCTCTGGTTCACTCTGTTGGTTCTGCTCTGATCCCCCCCCCCCCCGGGACTGTACCGGGCAGGCAACCGGTTGATCTGGCTTATGGCGGCGATCTCCTCCCAAAGGCAAGGGCAAGGAGCTGAGCGATCCTGTCTGTAGACTTTGATCGTAGGTGTGGCATGAATAGGTTTCCACCCCTACATTGAGGGCAGCTTCATGGCCCGTGCATGGTTGCGCTCATTTCAGCTGCTGAGCTGCAGGAGATTCCCTTTTTCAAGGATCTCGATGCGCCGCTGCTCGAGAGCTTGCTGGATCGCCATCGCCTGGCCGATCTCGCCGCAGCGGAAACCCTGATCATGCAGAGTGACTGGGGAGAAAATCTGATGGTCTTGCTCAGTGGCATCGTCAAAGTGCGCCTGTTCACGGCCGATGGTGATGAGGTCGTTCTGTCGCTGCTCGGTGCTGGCGATTTGATCGGCGAACTGTCGCTGCTCGATGGCGACAGCCGCTCCGCCGATGTGGTCACGCTCACCCCGGTGCGGCTGCTCAAGCTGCAGGGAGCCCCCTTCCTTCGGCTGTTGCAACAGCAGCCATCCCTGGCCCTGCGACTGGCCCGGATGGAAGCTGGTCGGTTGCGGGATATCAACCGCCGCTTCGCGATTCAGAAAAGTGATGCCACCACGCGGGTGCTCGACGCCTTGGCCTATCTGGCGGTGAAGTGCAGCCTGGATCAGGATCCCTTGCATCCGATCCCTCCGCTTGCTCAGGCTGAGATTGCGATCCTTGCTGGTTTGGCACGGGAGACGCTGTCGCGCACACTCAGCAAGTTGCGCAGCCGCTCGATCGTGATTGATGCCGGCGAAGGCTGGCGCCTAGCCTCCCTGCAACCGCTTCAGCGGCGTGGCCTGCTGCCATGAGAATCCAGCCGCGCCAGCCCCCTCTCCCTGCGTCGGCGCTGTGCATCTCCCTTGGCCCTCAACCCCGCCCGGATTCTTTGCCCTAAAGCACCTTGTTGTTCCCCTACTCCCTGCCTCTCTGGCCCGCTGATCGACAGCGCTGGCGCCGCCGACTCGTCACGATCGCGATTCCATCCGTCTGTGCAGCGGTCTGTGGGTTGGGAATGGCCCTGGCCAGCGACCCCCTGCTCCGCCGCGAGGAGGCCCTGCTCGACCTCTGGCAGGAGCTGCTGCCGGTGCCGCCGCGGCCCAAGGAGCTAAGGATCATTGCCATCGACGATCTGAGCCTGGACCAGGCGGCCAACGCCGATTTACTCCAGGATCCGTTGTTACGGCGTCTCGGCCCCTGGCCATGGCCAAGGGAGGCCCATGCCCGGGTGCTGGATCGGCTGGGGGCGGCGGGGGCGCGGGCGGTGGCCCTCGATCTGTTCTTTACGGCTCCCAGCCGCCAGGGCGATGCTGACGACAGGATCCTGGCCAGGGCCATCGGCGCCTTCCCAGGACCGGTTGTTTTGGCGGCCAAGGTGCTGGAGCCCACCGCCCAGGAAGGAGCCGGCGATGGCATCGCCGGATTCACTCCAACCTTGCCCCTACCGGAATTGTTAAAGGCCGGAGCCGTCGCTGGTCTCACCAATGCCGAGCGAGACACCATCCGCCGCCCCCCCCAGCACCGTGCCGACCTGCTGCGGGACCCCACCTCGCCGACGCTGCCCGATTCGCTGGCGCAGACCCTGCATCGCCAGATCGGTGGGCAGCGACCGCCGGCTGCGGGTCCGCTCTGGCAGTCCTACCTCCGCTTCCATGGCCCCACCGGCACCATCCCCACCGTGTCGATCTGGTCGCTGCTGGCTGACGATCGCTACCGCCAGCTGCTGGCCACTGGGGCGTTGCGGGGCGCGGTGGTGTTCATCGGCCCGACCTCCGCCTCCCAGCAGGATCTCCATCCGATCGGCTGGGGCCAGGGCGTCACCATTCCGGGGGTCGAGATCCACGCCACGGAGTTCGCCAACCTGCGCCTGGGCTCCTTCTGGCGCCTGCTGCGGCCCGCACCCCTCTGGGCCGTGCCGCTGGCCCTTGCCGTCCTGGGCTTCGGCCTGGCGCTGCAGCAGCTCAACCGCCCCCTGGGGCGTCTGGGGGCCGGGATCGGGGTTGGCCTGGCCCTGGCGGCGCTGGATGGGGGCCTGTTGATGAGCCTGGGGGTGGGGATTCCGCTGGTCTCCCTGTTGCTGGGCACCGGTCTGGTCACCGCAGCCAGCGCCTCTGAGGCGACCGTGCGCCTGCAGTGGGATCGGTTGCGGTTGCGGCGCACCCTGAGGCGCTATTTGTCGCCGGCGGTGGCGGAGGAGGTGATGCGTCAGGAGGACTCCTGGAGCCAGGCGCTGCAGGGGCGTCGCTGTGAGGTGGTGGTGCTGATGACCGATGTGCGGGGGTTCACGGCCATGACCAGCCGCTACTCCCAGGAGGGAAGGGAGGCGGAGCTGGTCAGGCGACTCAACGACTATTTCGCAATGGTGGTCACCGAATTGCTGGCTGAGGGGGCCACCGTTGACAAGTTCATCGGCGATGCAGCCCTGGCCTACTTCGGGGCCCCCCTGTCGCGTGGCATCGAGGCCGATGCCCAGGCGGCGTTGGCGGCGGCTCGGAGGATCGTGCAGGGGCTGGAGCGACTCAACCGGCACTGGGCTGATCAAGGGCTCGAGCCCTGGCAGCAGGTGGTCGTGCTCAGTGCCGGCACGGTGATCTGCGGCAACATCGGTTCCCCGGAACGGCAGGACTACACGGTGATCGGTGATGCCGTGAACCGGGCCAGCCGCCTGGAGGCCGTGGCGAAACAGACAGGGGCCCCGATCGTGGCCTCGGCGGCGGTGGTGGAGCTGCTCGGCTCCGGCGAAGCTCCCCTCTCGCTTGGGGAATTCCCGATCCGGGGGCAGGAGGTGCAACGGGTCTACAGCCTCAGCCTCAGCCAGGAGGCAGCGGCAGGGCGATGAGCGGTGGGGCCTGAACATTCAGGACTGGCGCGCGGTCTGGCTCCATCCCTGGTCCGCTGTTCCGTTGCTGCGGCCCTGGGGAGCAGCGCCGGTCTCGCCCTGGCGGATCAGGCCACCGATGGTGGCGATGGCCCGCTGATTGCCGGCGGCGGTTTCGCGGTTGAGCTGAATCAGCTGGGCGACGACCATCGCCGGCTTGCGGATCTTGAGCCCATGGGTCGACTGGGCCGGAAGCTCGATGATGCGTCTACCACCGCTGCCGTCCAGCAGGCCGCCCATGATGCCGAGCAGGCCGCCGGTGGAGGTGATCTGATTGGCGAGATTGGTGCCGGTGCGATCGCCCAGACTCGCCCCGATTGAGCCCCACCCGATGGGTTGCTGCCGGTTGCCAGGGTTCCCTTGTCAACGTTGGAGGAGCTGCGGTCGCTGTTGCTGGTGTTGCTGCCCAGCCCGACCTGATTGCCCATGGTTTTGGGATCGCCGCTGATCTGGCCCCGTAGGGTCTCTGAGACGCTGCTTTCGGCCTTGACGCTGGTCATCAGGGTGCCGATGTGGTCTCCGACCCGATGGTCACCGAAGGGTTTGTAGGACGCATTGGCCGCCTCGGCGAGGGCGGCGCCAGGGACCAGGACGAAGCTGCTGTGCAGAGCGAGGATGGTCTTGATCTTGATCACAGCATCGCCAGCGGTGCGACGGGCGATGCAGCCGCCCGTTCGGCGCATTCGCCGCAAAACAGCCGCCGCCATGGGTGAATCGCCCGCTGGCGGCAGAACCAGGATGAGATCAGTGAGGTGACACGCTCGGGAACGCGCTGTTGGTTGCCTGGTCAGCAGCGGATCGGAGCGGTTGATGACCACCTCGCTGATCGTTGCCCTGGGAGAGCCACCATGACGAGCGACAGCGAAACAACCCTGGCCCAACGCAGTTTCTCCGAATCGGAAGGCCAGGGATGGTGTTCCGATGAGCCCGGCCTCGATGATCCGCGTCCGTTGGAAATGCCGATGCGGATCGTGGACCGCGACCAGGGCTGGGGCTTCCATCACCGTGCCGAACTGCTCAATGGCCGCCTGGCGATGCTGGGTTTTGCTGCCGGAGTGCTGCTGGAGTTGATCAGCGGTCAGGGCATCCTGCAGCAGATCGGACTGAAGGCCCTGTTGCATCATTCCGCCCAGTGATCCCTGGGCAGCCCGATCCAATGATTCCTTACTCCTGATCGAACCATGAACAGCCAGGAACCCCGTTTTGGCTTTGTGCCCTTTGCTGAGATCTGGAATGGCCGCCTGGCGATGCTCGGATTTGTCATCGGTCTGGCCACCGAATGGTTGACCGGTCAAGGCATCCTCGGCCAGATCGGCGTGCGGTTCTGATCACCGCACCCGACGCAACCGCAGCGCAGGCGAGGGGAAGATGGTGATGCACGCGCCAGCCAAACCAACGCCCCGATCCAGGCCTAGAGTTTTGATGTCAACATAAAAAATCTCCCATGTCAAAAGCCCAGCTCACCGCATTTTTTGCCAAGGTTGAGCTTGATCCCGCCCTCAAACTCCAAGTGGATGCTGCTGCCGATCCTGCTGCGGTGGTGGCCATCGCCCAGGCAGCGGGTTTTCAATTCTCTGCCGCCAGCCTGTCGCGCCACCTGCGCGGCTGAGCCGGCAGGGTGCCGGTAGCGGTCCGCCGGGGCAGCGGTGGCTCTCAGTCCACCGCGAGATCGCCGACGGCACCGATCCACTGGTGCAACGTCCAGTCCACGCCACCGCTGCGCACCATCGGATCCTGGCGGACCAGGGCCTCGGCGCTGGCGTAATCCTCGGCTTCGAGCAGCAGCAGCCCGCCGCCCCCGGGGCGGCCCTGGGCGTCCACCAGGTAGCCGCTGCTGATCCGCAGCCCCTTGGCGCGCTCCTGGCGAACCCAGTCGCGGTGGGCTCCGAGTGGGTCACGCAGCTCGGCCTGGGGGAGACGGAAGGTTTCGTGCTTGATGAACCAGGGCATGGCGAAGGGGGATTCCTGTGTCATGGCAGCCTGGCTTCAGGCCCGCCGCCGCTCGATGAGGATCCTGCGTTATCGCGACCCCCTGGGCACCTGCCGCTACGGCCAGCTCCACGACGACGGCCGCCGTGAGGCGCTGCTGGGGGAGCCCTTCGGGTCCGATGGCCTCGCTGGGCTGCGGCCCAGCGGCCAGGAGGCGGACGTGGCTCAGCTACTCGCCCCTTTGGAACCGCGCGCCTTCCTCTGCATTGGCGTCAACTACCGGCGCCATGCGGCCGAATTCGGGTCGACGATCCCGGCCCGGCCGGTGCTGTTCATGAAGTCGCCTGCCGCGGTTCAGAATCCCGGCGCTCCGATCGAGCTGCCCACCGCCCTGGCCAGCGAAGCGGTGGACTACGAAGGGGAGCTGGCGGTCGTGATCGGCCGGCGCTGCAAGAACGTGGGGGTGGACGAGGCCCTGGAAGCGGTGCTCGGCTATACCTGCGCCAATGATGTCAGCGCCCGCGACTGGCAAAAGCGCCCCGAACTCGGCGGCGGCCAGTGGTGCCGCGGCAAGAGCTTCGACACCTTCGCACCACTCGGGCCCGTGCTCACCACCGCTGCCGCGATTCCCGATCCCAACGCCCTGGCGCTGCGCACCGAGGTCAACGGCGTGCGTGTGCAGGACGGCCACACAAGCGACATGATCTTCCGGGTGGCGGAGCTGATCGCCTTCCTGAGCGGGAGCAGCACCTTGCTACCAGGAATGGTGATCCTGACCGGTACCCCGGAGGGAGTCGGCATGGCTGCAGACCCGCCCCGTTGGCTGAAGCCGGGCGATCGGGTCAACGTCACGATCGAGGCGATCGGCACGCTGAGTAATCCTGTGCAGGCCGAGATTGTCGATGGCTGAGGCTGAGCATGGGGTCAACGATCCTGCTCTAGGGAAGCTCGAATCATCAGCACCAGTGCGAATCTGCATGGACACAACAAGGCCGCCACGCAGGCGGCCGAGCATGAGAAGGATGAAAACACCCTCAACGTTGTGGCTCGGGATGCTGTTGATCAGGCCAAGTCCAGCAAACTCCTCAGCCGTCGGTCGCCAACCAACCCCGGCCGGATCCAAGCCAGGGTCCATGGGCGGTTGATCAGGCACAGCCCCCTGGGCTGAACCGCCCCCAACCAAAGGCCCGTAGCCAGTGGGGGACGCGATCGCTGGAATCCAGCCCTGTCCCCACCGCCGCGGCCGCCGGAGCCAGGATGGTGCCAAGAAGTTCTGCCGTGATGGCCGCCAGCAGGACGCCATTGCGGTGGTGTCCCGTGGCCAGCCACAGGCCCTCGTGGGGACCGGCTCCCAGCAGCGGGGCCTGGTCAGGGGTGCAGGGCCGGAATCCCCACCAGCGCTCCATCGGCGGCCAACCGGACGCTTCGGGCAGCAGGGCACTGAGCCCTGCCTGCAGTTGTCTCTGGCCGTTGGGGGTCAGCCCCTCGCCGAAGGCCGCCTCCGGTTCGCTGGTTGCCCCCACCACCACCAGGCCGTCCTCCCTGGGCACCAGATAGGTGCCCGGTCCGAACAGCACCCGCCGCAGCGCCCCGATCGGCCCTTGCAACGACAGCATCTGGCCCTTCACCGGCACCAGCGGCAGGTCCGGCAACAGGGCGGCACTCCAGGCGCCGCAGCAGAGCACCGCTTCGCTACAGGGCAAGGGAACCTCCTCCCCATCCGCCCGCCGCAGCAGCACCCCCACCAGCCGCCCATCTTGCTGCGGGGCATCGACCGGGGGGGCAGGCCCCGTCTGCGGCTCTGGCTCCGCAGGGGCAGTGCCTGCGCAGGCCGGCTCCCCCGCCGTGTCCCGTTTGGCCGTGACCAACTCCAGCACCTCGCATCCCTCCTCGAAACGCACCCCTCGGTGCACACAGGCCCGTTCCAGGGCCCGCATCAGGCGGCGACGGTTGTCGATCTGGCCGTCCTGGGGGAACAGCAGCCCGGCCTGCCAACACGGCGCCAGGCCAGCCACCTCCTGCTCCAGGCCGCGGCGGTCCAGGGGGACGCCCCAGGCGGCCGTGGGGTAAGCGTCGCGTTCGTCTGGGTTGGTGAACGGCACCACGATGCCGGAGGGGAGCAGCCCGCAGGAGAGCCCGCTGTCGGTCTCGATCCGCTCCACCCAGGTCGGTATCCGCGCCAGGCTGGCCTGGCCTAGCTCCAGCAGCGGACCGACAAGCCCTTCCGCGTGGGGGGCGAGCATGCCGGCCGCCACGAAACCGGCGGCTTCGCTGCGACGGCGGCTCAGCACCGTCACGGCCCGACCGCGACGGGCCAGCTCATGGGCGATGGCCAGGCCAATCAGGCCACCCCCCAGGATCAGCAGCGGCAGATCATGGCCGGGGTTGCTGGATGGGGTCACCGCTCACCTCCAGAGCTGGCTGGCCAAAGCAGCGGGCCGACCAGAGGCAGGTGCCACTCCCTTCATTTTGCCAGCGCTGGACCGGGTCTGGGGGCTGGTCTCCCAGCGTCTGGCGACCCCGCCGGTGGCTACAACAAGACTGACGGGGCGCTCCGTTTCGCCCCAGACCACCCCGCAGCCCAGCGCTTCCCATGGATATCGGCATCCCGGCAGACCAACGCCAACAGATCGCCCAGGGATTGGGCTGTGTCCTGGCCGACACCACCGTGCTTTACGCCAAGACCCACGGCTTTCACTGGAACGTGACCGGCCCGATGTTCAACACCCTGCACCTGATGTTCATGGAGCAGTACACGGAGCTCTGGACCGCCCTCGATGCCATCGCCGAAAGGATCCGCGCCCTTGGCTTTCCCGCCCCCTTCGGTGGCACCGCCATCGCCAGCCTGAGCTCGATCCCTGAGAGCCAGGGCCAGCCCAGCGCCATGGTGATGGTGCGGGAACTGATGGAGGGCCATGAGGCGGTGGCGCGGACCCTGAGGGCGGTGTTCAGCCAGGCCGATCAGGCCAGCGATCAGCCCAGCGCCGACCTGCTCACCCAGCGGCTCCAGATCCATGAGAAGACGGCCTGGATGCTGCGCAGCCTGCTGGAGGAGTGAAGCGACGGGGGCTGCTACGGCGCGGGTCCCGCCGACGGCACTGCCTAGGATCCGCCAATCCAGCGCCGGGGTGCCATCTCCGTGGGGGGCAGTTCCCCACGCGCGCCTGTCTTCACGCCCCGTCCCCACGCCCCTGACCCGCCCGCTCCGCACCGACCCCATGGCCAGCGCCCCCAGCACCGCCCCCGCCCCCGCCGCCGCTGGCCCGGCCGGAGGGCTGCCGGAATGGGAAGCGGTGATCGGCCTGGAAACCCATGTTCAGCTGGGAACCGACAGCAAGATCTTCAGCTGCGCCTCCACCGCCTTCGGCGATGACCCGAACACCCACGTTGATCCGGTGGTGTTCGGTCTGCCCGGCACGCTGCCGGTTCTGAATGCGCGGGTGTTGGAGTATGCGGTGAAGGCATCGCTGGCCCTGAACCTGAAGGTGGCCGAGCACTGCAAGTTTGACCGCAAACAGTATTTTTATCCCGATCTTCCCAAGAACTACCAGATCTCTCAGTACGACGAGCCGATCGCGGAAGATGGCTGGATTGAGGTGGAGGTGGCTGAAAAGGGCAAGGAGACCTACCTCAAGACGATCGGTATCGAGCGCTTGCACATGGAGGAGGATGCCGGCAAGTTGGTTCATGCCGGCAGCGATCGCCTGGCCGGCTCAACCCATTCTCTCGTTGACTACAACCGCGCTGGTGTCGCCCTTGCCGAGATCGTCAGCAAGCCCGACCTGCGCACCGGTCGCGAGGCGGCCGAGTATGCGGCGGAACTGCGCCGGATCATGCGCTACCTGGGGGTGAGCGACGGCAACATGCAGGAGGGATCGCTGCGCTGTGATGTCAACATCTCGGTGCGGCGCGGCCCCGATGCCCCGTTCGGCACGAAGGTCGAGATCAAGAACATGAATTCCTTTTCGGCCATCCAGAAGGCTTGCGACTACGAGATCCAGCGCCAGATCAAGGCCTATGAGGCTGGCGAGCCCGTGCTGCAGGAAACCCGTCTCTGGGACGAGGGCAAACAGGTCACCAAAAGCATGCGCAGCAAGGAGGGAGCCAGTGACTACCGCTACTTCCCAGATCCCGATCTCGGACCGATCGAAGTGAGCGAAGCCCAGCGCCAGGCCTGGCTCGAGGAGCTCCCCGAGCTGCCGGCGGCCAAGCGGCACCGCTATGCCGAGCAGCTGGGCCTCTCGATCTACGACGCACGGGTTCTCACCGATGAGCGCCCGATGGCTGAATACTTTGAGGCCGTGGTGGCGGCCGGTGCCGACGCCAAGGCAGCCGCCAACTGGATCAGCGGTGACATCGCCGCCCATGTCAATGCCAACCGCCTCAGCTACAGGGAGCTTCCCTTGCGCCCTGAGCAGCTGGCCGAGATGGTGCAGCTGATCGAGGGTGGTGTGATCAGCGGCAAGATCGCCAAGGAGATCCTGCCGGAGCTGTTGGAGCGGGGAGGGTCACCGAAAGCGATCATTGAGGCCCGAGGCCTGGGCATGATCAGCGATCCAGCGGCGATCACCGCGATCGTCGAGGAGCTGCTGGCGGCCCACCCGGAGGAGGTGGAGGCCTTCCGCGGCGGCAAGACCAAGCTGCAGGGTTTCTTCGTGGGCCAGTTGATGAAGAAGACCGGCGGCAAGGCCGATCCGAAGCTGGCCAACCAGATCCTGAACCAGAAGCTGAAGGGCTGAGCTCCGCTTCGCCCGCCCGCTCCTCCAGCCGTTCCGGGGACGCCCTTGGACTGTCCTTGGGGTGGTCGCGGACCCTCTGGCCTGCCGCCCCGGACTGGCCACTACTCCGCTGGCTCTCAGGCCGGCGGCGCCGCAGCGGTTGGGGGTGCGGCCCCAGCGCTGAGGGCTGCGGCCACCTGATTGGCCAGTCGATCGGGAGCTCCCCGGTTGTCGATCAACCGATCAGCCAGGGGCCGTTTGCGTTCCAGGGGCCATTGGGCCGCGATCCGCGCCCGGGCCTCCGTCTCGCTCAGCCGATCCCGCTCGATCAGCCGCCGCAGCTGCTCGTCGGCGTCGCAATCCACCAGCCACACCTCGCTGCAGAGCGTCTCCAACCCGGTCTCGAACAGCAGCGGGATCACCAGCACCACCACCGGCGCAGCGGCCAGCCGCTCCAGCTCGGCGGCGAAGCGCTGCCGCACGATCGGATGCACCAGCGCCTCCAACCACCGGCGCTCGGTGGGCTCGCCGAAGACGATCCGGCCCAGGGCGGCCCGGTCCAGCACCACCGACGGGTCGGCGTCCGCGCTCCCCCCCTGCCCCGTCTCCCCCGCCTGGCTGGTCCTGGCGCCATCCGCTCCAACCACCACCCGCTCGCCGTAGCGCGCCACGACCGCCCGGGCGCCGGCGCTGCCGGGGGCCAGGGCTTCGCGGGCATGGACATCGGCGTCGAGCACCGGCAGCCCCTGGCCGGCCAGCAGGGCGGCGACGCTGCTCTTGCCGCTGGCGATGCCGCCGGTGAGACCGATGCGCCGCTGGGGGCCGCTCCAGCGGGGGCTGTTGAGCCGCGCCAGCTGGGCCGGCGGCCCCAGCTGCTCCAGGCGGAAGCTGGCTCCGTAGCTGGGGGTGGGCGCTTCGGAGAAGAAGCGGCTCTGCCGAGGCGGCCGCAGCCGCTGCCAGCCATTGGCCAGGACACTGCGGCCGCGCAGGGTCGCCCGCAGCAGCTGGCGCAGCCAGCCGGGCGCGGCAGGCCAGCACAGGCTTCGGGTCACCTCGGGCGGAAGCAGACCCCTCAGCAACCGGCGCAGGGCTGGCCTCAGGGGGCCAGGCCAGTCGTTGACCAGCATCGTCAGGGTGGCCTCGGCCACACGCTGGTTGCTGGGGGCGGCGCGGAAGCGTTGGTTCTCCACAGCGCTGTTCAGCGCCAGCAGCGCGTCCAGGCTCTGCGGCAGCTCGCGGATGCCCATGCGGGCGCCCACCCGCTGCCAGAAGAGGAACAGGGCCTGCTGCTCGCCGCTGCTCAGGGGGCGCCAGCCGTAGTTCTGCAGCCAGCGAATCGGCTCGGCCACAAAACTGGACAGCACATAGAGGAAGTCGTCGTTGCTGATCGCGTAGTGGCCGTGGATGCGGTTCAGCCGGGCCAGCACCGCCGTACCCACTGCGCTGTCGGGGCCGTGGCGCAGCAGTTCGGCCACCATCAGGCCGGTGTCGTCGTAGCGCTTGCGGGGGCGCTGCTCGAACTCTCCGGTGCTGCTCAGCAACCCCGAGATCGAGGGCAGGCAGAAGGTCTTGAGCAGGGCCAGCTCCAGGGCGCGGGTGATGTCCCAGGGGAACAGCAGGCCGGCCAACCGCTGGCAGGTGGCCACCGCTTCGGCGTCGAGGCGGGCCTCGGGCGACGTCTCGGTGGGGACGGCCGGCGGCGGGGGCATGGGGGGCTGGGGCAGGGCTGGCCCAGTCTGAGCCGGCGGGCCGTGGCGGAGACCCGCCGCTGTCCGATGCTCAGAGGATCCGACTCCATTCCGCCGCCTCCGCCCGTGACCCCTCCCTGGCACCCGATCCCCGGCGGCGTCACCGCCCCCGCCGGCTTCCTGGCCGCGGGCCTCACCGCCGGCCTCAAGCCCTCCGGCAAGCCCGACCTGTCGCTGCTGCTGGCCCCTGAGGGGGCCGTCTGCGCCGGCACCTTCACCACCTCCCTGGTGCGGGCCGCCTGCGTGGATCTCTGCGCCGAACGGCTGCGGGACAGCGGCGGCCGGGCCCGGGCGGTGCTCACCAACTCGGGTCAGGCCAACGCTTGCACCGGCGAGCGGGGACTGGCCGACAGCCTCACCGCCACCGCGGCCCTGGCCGAGCGGCTGGGGCTGGCCCCCGAGCAGGTGCTGATCTGCTCCACGGGTGTGATCGGCGTACCGATCCCGATCGACACCCTGGTGGCGGCGCTCGATCCGCTGGTGGGAGCGCTGGGGCCCGAGGGGGGGGATGCGGCGGCTCGCGCCATCCTCACCACCGATCTGATCGACAAGCAGATCGCCCTGGAGGCTGACCTGGGGGGGCGATGCGTGCGGGTCGGGGGAATGGCCAAGGGCTCCGGCATGATTCACCCCGACATGGCCACGATGCTGGGCTATCTCAGCTGCGATGCGGGGGTTCCGGCCCCGGTGTGGCAGGGAATGGTGAGCCGGGCGGTGCAGCGCTCGTTCAACGCGATCACGGTGGACGGCGACACCAGCACCAACGACACCTTCCTGGCCTTCGCCGCCGGCGCCCCCCTGGCGGAGCTCCACTGGCCGGCCCTGGAGGAGGGGGTCACGGCTGTCGCCCAGCACCTGGCCCGGGCGATCGCCCGCGATGGCGAGGGGGCCACCTGCCTGATCGCGGTGCGGGTGGAGGGGGCGGCTGAGGAGGCGGGGGCCCGGGCGATCGCGCGCACGGTCTGCAGCTCCTCACTGGTCAAGTGCGCCATCCATGGCCGTGACCCCAACTGGGGGCGGATCGTGGCGGCGGCGGGTCGGGCCGGGGTGGGTTTCGAGCCCGGGGCGGTGGCCCTCTGGCTGGGGGAGCACCAACTGATGGAGCACGGCCAACCGCTTCCCTTCGATCGAGCGGCGGCCAGCCGCTACATGCGCGAGCGGGTCGCCGGCGCCTACCTCGACACCGATCCGAACCGCGGTGACACCGTGGCGATCCGCCTGGTGGTGGGGGACGGCCCGGGGGCTGCCACCGCCTGGGGGTGCGATCTCTCCGATCAGTACGTGCGGATTAATGCCGATTACACGACGTAGGAGGAGATCTGTCGGCGTCCAGGAGCGGGAAGCGGTGGCTCAGGGATCCAGGGGTTCGATCGGCGCCAGGCTGGGATCGAGGATCTTCGGGCCCATTCCCTCAAACTTCACCGCCACTGACACCTTGCTCCCCGATCCGAACAGGTGGGTGATGATCCCCTCGCCGAAGCTGGTGTGGCGCAGCCGGTCGCCCACGGCCCAGTTGCGGCTCGGCGCCCGTCGGCGCACGCCGTTGGAGGGTAGGGAGGCGGCGCCTCCGGCTGCCACCCGCCGGCTCTCCTCACGGTCGACGCGGGTGAGGCGCTCCAGCCGCTGCTCGCGCCGGATCGAGGCGCCACCGCTGCGGGGCAGGTCGCCCTGGAGCAGCTCGGTGGGGATCTCGGCGAGGAATTGCGATGGCACCGCAGGTTCACGCATGCCTCCCCAGAGGCGCCGTTCGCTGGCATGGGAGAGGAACAGTCGCTCCTTGGCGCGGGTGACCCCCACATAACAGAGGCGCCGCTCCTCCTCCAGGGCGGCAGGGTCATCGAGGGAGCGATAGCTGGGGAACAGCCCCTGCTCCATCCCCACCAGGAACACCACCGGGAATTCCAGCCCCTTGCTGGCATGGAGGGTCATCAGGGTCACCCGGTCCTGGTTGGTGTCCTTGGCATCGGCGTCGCTGGCCAGGGCGGCGGAGGCCAGGAAGTCGTCAAGGCTGGCTTCGTCGTTCTCCTCTTGGAATTGCAGGCTGGCGTTGACCAGCTCCTGCAGGTTGCGGCGACGGTCCTCCGCCTCGTCGCTGGCCTCGGCAATCAGTTCAGCCAGGTATCCGCTCTGCTCCATCACCCGCTGCACCAGCTCCGAGGGGGGGATGTCCTGGGCGCGACGCTGCAGATCGTGGATCAGTTCGCCGAACTGCAGCAGCCCCTTGGCCGAGCGGCCCCCCAGGGAACGCACCGCTTCAGGGTCGCTGACCACCTCCCAGAGCGGCACCCCCAACTGGCCGGCGGCATCGGTCAACCGCTCGATCGTGGTCTTGCCGATGCCGCGGCGGGGCACGTTCAGCACCCGCAGCAGGCTGACCGTGTCGGCCGGATTCACTAGCAGGCGCAGGTAGGCCACGATGTCCTTGATCTCGCGCCGGTCGTAGAACCGCAGGCCACCCACCACCAGGTAGGGGATGCCCCAGCGCACCAGCGATTCCTCCAGCGCCCGGCTCTGGGCATTGGTGCGATAGAGGACGGCCATGTCGCCCCAGCGCAGCTCCGGATGGGCGGCCTCCAGCATGCGCATGCGGTGGACCGCAGCCTCCGCCTCGGCGATCTCATCGTCGCAGCGGGTCAGGTGGATCGGTTCGCCCTCGCCGCGGGTGGGGCGCAGCACTTTGTCAATGCGCTCGCTGTTGTGGGCGATCAGGGCATTGGCCGCCTCGAGAATGGTGGCGGTGGAGCGGTAGTTCTCCTCCAACTTCACCATCGTGCGGGTGGCCGCATCGCTCTGGCCATCGCCGAAATCCTCCTGAAAGCCCATCAGAATCTTGAAGTCGGCGGCACGGAAGCTGTAGATGCTCTGATCGGCATCACCAACCACGAAAACGGAGCGACTCTGCCAGTCGTCGAAGCGACTGGGATCGCTGCCGTCGGCCACCAGAAGTTTGATCAGGTCGTACTGGGTGCGGTTGGTGTCCTGATACTCGTCGACGAGCACATGGCGGAAACGACGATGCCAGTAGCGACGGATCTCGTCGTTCTGGCGCAGCAATTGCACAGGCAGCAACAGCAAGTCATCGAAGTCGAGAGCGTTGTTGGCTGCCAAGGCGCGACGATAGCGACGGTAGGCCTCCGCAATCCGACGCTCCCTTGGGCCATCGGCGTTGGTTTCGAGCTGCTCGGGCAGCCAGCCCTGATTCTTGGCCTGGCTGATCGCCCAGCGCACCTTCTTGGGTTCAAAGCGCTTGGGATCAAGACCAAGATCCTGCGTTACGATTTCCTTGACAAGAGTCTGAGCGTCATTCTCATCGTAAATCGAGAATTGGCGTGTCCAGCTCAGACCCTCGGGGTCGCGGAATTTGTCGATGTCGAAGCGCAGCAGCCGCGCGAATAGGGCATGGAAGGTCCCGATCCAGAGATCCTTGATCACCTCCCGATAGATGCGGCTGCGCAGCTGGCGCTGTTCCGCCGCCACCAGGGTGCTCCAGGGCTGGCCGAACTGGCTCTGGGCGAGGCGTTGGGCCAGCAGCAGCTCGAGCCGCTCCTTCATCTCGCGGGCGGCCTTGTTGGTGAAGGTGACGGCCAGAATCTGATCTGGGTCGACGCCGTGGTGCCCCACCAGATGGGCGATCCGATGGGTGAGGGCCCGGGTCTTGCCGCTGCCGGCCCCGGCCACAACCAGAAGCGGGCCGTTGTGGTGATCCACCGCCCGGCGCTGGGCGTCATTGAGGCCGGCGAGGAAGCTCATCGCTCTGAAATCGTAGGCGGTTGGTCAGGGGGCGATGCCCGGCGCCCTAGAGGCGATGGCCTTGGGCGACAGGGTCGGGGCAGAGGAACCGGAGCTCCGTGCAGGGGGATGGATCGGATCGATGGGCCCGTGGGATGGATCAGGGGGTTGGGGTAGTGGCAGGCGTTCGTCCGATTGCACTGGTGGCGGAATCGTGATCTCCGCCGCCGCCGGATCATGATCGACAGCCTGATCGATCAGAGATCGGATCTGCACGATCTCAGCGATCAGCGATTCCATCCCCTCCTGCAGCTGTACAGCCCTTGCCTCCTGGGCATCACGCTGGGCGATCAGCTCCGCCTCCCGCAGAAGGGCCGCATCGCGTTGACGCTCCAGCTCGGATTGGTGGCTGCTGAGCTCGAGGATCTGCTGATCCCGTTGGTGCAGCAGCAGGACGGCCGTGCTGAGGGGGTCCCGCCGCCAGGTTCCGGGTCGCTCCGCCACGGGCGCGAAGCCCCTCTCGCCAAGCCAAGCATCCAGCTGCGGCGCCCAGCTGGATGCTGCAGCTGGCAGGGCCAGGTCCACACGCTCCAGCCGCCCGATCCACGACGCCAGACCTTCCAGGATGTCGATCGGAACCCCTTGTTTCAGGTGCAGATGCAGCGCCGGCTCTGTCTGGCTCTGGCGGGAGGCGATCCAGTCGTTGAGAAGATCAGCGAGGCAGCTGGAGCTGCGTTGCTCGCTGCCAATATGGCGGAGGTTGGGATAACGGTGCAGCCAAAATGTGGCCTCCATTGGGCCATTGAGGCGGGCGTCATTGAAGCGATGCCACAGCACCGTATGGCCACGGTTTGCCGCCAGAACCTCAACAACAATGCTCACATCTTGGTTGGGTTGTAGCTGCGATTGCAGCAGCTCGGCCTTCTCCGCATCCGCTTCCACAATCAGCAGGGGATCGGAAGCCGTCCAGCCATGACCTTGATCAGGGCAGCCCACCCAGACGCTGAGGGTCTGGCCGGATGTCGTGTTGTTGTCGATCATCGAGGCGCCATCAGACCCCATGGCAAGGCTGTGAACCATAGATTGACACACAAGCATAGCCATCATCGGAAAAGCTGAGCCCAGGCTTGATGGTTGGCCGGCTCCTGAGCTCATCCCCAGCGCTGGCTCGATGCTAGGCTCAAGTCTTGAGGTAATAGGATGGCCTGATTGCTGGCCGCTTGATGATGCAACCATGGCAATGATCCGGTTTTGGCTGACACCGTTCCAGTTGCCTGCCGGTGCCCTTGCCGCGATCAACGAGGCGGGTCTGCAGCCCTGGCTGGAAACCGAAGCCGAGTCGGCCTCGCCAGGCTCAGACTGCCTGCTCCTATACGACCGTCCTGATCAGCTGATCGCCGCCGCCTCGGACCGTGCCGAGCTCGGCGATCTGGCGACGGTGCTGACGCCGCCACGACTGCTCGAGGGCTATCGACGCCTGCTGGCTTGGACAGAGCAGACAGGTCAGCCCCTGATGTCCTGTTCGCAGCTCACCCGGCTCGGGGGGCGGGGCTTGCGTCACTGGCTTGCCGCGGCAGATCGGTCCGTTCCGGCGGAGGCTCCCCAGCCCGCCCCCATGGACCCTCTGGTTGCCGCCACGATGCTGCGGCTGCTTGATGCTAGCCCAGAGCTACTCGATGCCTACAAGGATCTGGAGCTGAGGGCTGTTTTGTTGGGCTGTGAACCGGATCTGCAGTATCGGCAGCAGTTGCAGCAGCACAGCCAGTCGGCGGATCAGCTCCTGACATCGTTGATTACCACCTTGCGCCTTTCGCGGCAGTGGCCGCACGCCCAGCAGCGGCTGATCGCCGAGAAGAAGGATCGCCTGGCGGTGCAAAGTGCCTACACGCACGACATGGCTGCCCTGCGCGAGCAGCTGGAATGCCAGACGGTGGAGCTGGAAAGTCTTCGTCACGTGCATCAGGCAGCCCTGGCAAGTCATCAACAGGAGCGGGATGGGCTTCAGGAACGGCTGGAGGTACAACGCGCAACCTTGGAAGCCCAGCTGCGTGACGCCCACCAGGACTATCAAAAGACTGAGCTGCGCTGTCAGCACACCCAGGACGAGCTGGAGAGTTTCTACCTCGCTGGACGTGAGAAGGACCTGCTCCTTGAGGCCAGATCCTTAGAGCTCGAACAACTGCGCAACGACTGCCTGGATCGTCAGAGGTCCCATCATCAGGAATTGAACGCTGCCTTGGCTTCCCATCAACAGGAGATCGCCTCTCTATGTGAGTCCTTGGAGCTCGAACAACGGCGCAATCACAGCCTTGAAAGTCAGTGTGCAAATCATCAGGAATTGAACACTGCCTTGGCTTCCCATCAACAGGAGATCGCTTCTCTACGTGAGTCCTTGGAGCTAGAACAACGGCGCAATCACAGCCTTGAAAGTCAGTGTGCAAATCATCAGGAATTGAACGCTGCCTTGGCTTCCCATCAGCAGAAGATCGCTTCTCTGCGTGAGTCCTTGGAGCTAGAACAACGGCGCAATCACAGCCTTGAGAGTCAGCTTGCCTATCATCACGACTTGAGCGCTGCGCTAGCTTCCCATCAACAGGAGATCGCTTCTCTGCGTGAGTCCTTGGAGCTCGAGCAACGGCGCAATCACAGCCTTGAAAGTCAGCATACAAATCATCAGGAATTGAACGCTGCCCTGGCCTCCCATCAGCAGCAAATCGCTTCTCTGGGTGAGTCCCTGGAGCTCATGCGCACGCAGTGGGAGGCGGATCTTGAGTTGGCGCGCCAGTCCTCCGAGCAGCTGGGGCGGGAGCTCCAGGCAACAAAGGAGGAATTGCAGCAATCACAGGAGGAATTGGAGCATTATTTTGTTCAGGCCAGTGCCAGCAGGCAACTCGTGGAGACGCAACAACAGGAATTAATGCGTGCCCAGCGCATCCTGGCCCATCTGTTTCCCAATCCAGCCAGTGTCCCGCCCAGCGGTCGTGCCGTGAATGTGGAGGTCATGCCGACCATGGAGATCAGCGGCTCCAATCCAAGCCTTCAGACCGAGGCCTTGCTCCGAGCCTATGCCGACAATCTGAAGCGCGCCGGGATGCTGCTGGAACGGATGGGTCGCCAGTAAGTGTTTCGATGTTGCTGGGCATTCGACTTAAAATGCATGGCAATCATCAGGGAGCGCTTGGTATCCTTATTCCCCTGACCCCAGCAGGCGTGACCAGAAGCCTCTCCGCCAACCTTTGCTGGATGGAAGAGATTCGGCTCGTTCCTGGGCGTTGATCTGTTCCTCCACGCTGTCGAGATAGCGCCGGAAAAGTTCTAGTGTTTCCCAATGTTGCCTAAGTTCCTCAGGCGTGCTCAGATCCGACGTTGGCTGACTGACAGGTAGATCGCTCAGCCCTGGGTTGATGGTGTGGATGGTCAGGTCCGCCTGCTTAGCATGATGGCCGCCAGGTAGCACGATGGTTTGCAATTGCGGCAGTCTAAAACGGCCGTTGTGATCAAAGCTGCACCAGACTTCTTGACCTGCCCAATCCTCTGGCAAGGTATTGGGATGGACGCTGAAACCGCAGTGTTCAGGTAGGTTCATGGCTTGCATCCCCTCGCGCCGTTGCTTGCATGACACCGCTTGCGGTTCCTTTCCAGCTGTTTGCAGCCAGATCTTGGCTGGCTGCAGTTGACCCGATCGGCCTGCCCAGCCCACGATTCTTCCTTGTTGCATGCCATCACAGTGCCCGAGAAGACCGAGCAGTTCACTCTTCAGCAGGATCAGCAGGAGCTCAGAGGTCTGCTTAGCATCATGCATCCATTGGAGTTCGAGCTGTTGGCTGCCGTCAGGAGACAGGGCGATCAACCTCGGTCGGTGTTGCCAGTCGATCGGAGGTAGTTCGCCAGAGAGATGAAGCTTGAATCCAGGTTTGCCGTTCCAGCCATAGGCATTGCACACATCTGGCCGCGGCTGGTTGATGTCGGCACGGGCAATCAGATGGTTGCCGACCAGAAGTCGCACTTCATGCAGCGCGAGACCAGGTGCAATCACCCACCCCGACAGGCATCCAGGCTGAATCACTTCAATGCCGCCCTTGAACCGTGCTGACGACTCGCGTTGTAAACCGATCAGCTGCTTGAGTCGTCGCGCCGCTTTTTTCATGGCACCAGAGCGTGAATGCCTCAGGGTCCCACAGCCTACCCCATCAGCCATCAATCATTCGTCAAGCCCCTCTGCAGATGCCGCTCAGCTTTCTTCCAGGGATGATGCAGAAGGGGGGAAACTGACCTATCCCCGAAGCGGTCTTCCTGTGCGCAAAGAGCTCGTAAGTTTTCCAATTCGCGAGCGAATCTTGCTGCCGAGCCTACGTTCATTATTCGGACTAACTTCAACCAATTCGCCCTGGCTGACTGTGTAGCGATGGCTATGGTCGTTCAAATAAGTTTCGACATCAGCATTCAGTTTTTCGGTGGTCGTATTGGTGCGAGCTGTGCATCTTCTACAATTCTCGCTTAAATTCCCGGTTAGCAAGGAGCTTCGCAAATGCTGAGCATTGATATTGGAAACAATGCTGTCTAGCTCCGCATCATTGATGTTGCCAATCGGATTTGTCCAGCAGCAAAGACAGACATCGCCATTTGCCTTGATCATAAGAAATGACCAGGGATCAAGGCAGGCCTTAGTGGTGCTAGACATGGCCGATCAAGATGCGAGGGATTGATTAATCTCGGTGGTGATACCTGGGTGCACATTTAAGAAGCCATCTTCTGTGCTGGCATTGGCCGCCAAGACATCGGCTAGTTTACTCAGCTCTTGCCTGGAAAGAGTGCTCAGTGGATTGAGCTTGAAATCAGTTTCCGGTGGGAACGGATATTCGGTTAAACTGCATAATTGAATGGCTTTGATGTCCATGCAGCGAGCCTTAAGAATAAAATCCTCTAAGGAATGGCTATTTTCGGCACCCAAAACGCAGCTTAGAATGAACTTTGGAGGTTTCCGTCGCAGTTGTTTGGCAGTTTCTCGGATCCTAACGATGGCATGGAGAACATTGCGAAGCTGGGACTTGCGCCGCAGCGATGCATAGAGATCAGCATCAAATGTGTCGCAGGAGATTGTAATGCTGTTCAGTTTGCAGAGGGTTTCTAGTTCGTCGCGACCAAATGCTTTGGCAGCGTTGGTGATGATGTGACAGCGTGCTGAGCTGGCCAACAGGGGCTCAATGATGGTGGTCCATCCCTTGACGATCGTTGTCTCGCCATGGCCGTTAATATTGATGTTGTGGACGTTGTTCTTCAGCAGCCAGTGGCTGACAGCAATGGCCTTGTCTGCGTTGAGGTTGGTGCCTTGGTACCATGGCTGGGAGACAGCACAGTACACACAAGCAAGATTGCAATTGCTGGTGAGCTCAAAATGGGCCCAGCTGCATTTGAATTGGGTTGTCGTGCTCATGGTTGGGCATCAAGGCTAGAGGACGTGCGCGTTTCTCAGCGAATGGGTAGCGAGGACTTGACTTGCTTATGGATGGCTGCTGTCAGTTCCAACTGATTGTAGCACGACTTCTGGTTTATACTTGACTCAACTAATCGGAAACGCTTTGTCCTTGGCCCCTTAGTCGCTTAAGAAGGCCTAGTCTGCGCTTCCGGTGCTTGGTGCGGTGCCTTGCTGCGGTCAATCCCATCGCGTCCCAGGCGCCGGCGCTGTAACGGTTTTTTCCTGTTGCGATATCCAAGGGATTTCGCAGGAAGATTCCACCTTGATCAAAGGGAAAATAGTGCATCGGCGTTGTATAAAGACAGTCAGCGAAGAAGTAATGAACCACCTGGCTCCAGCGACGGCTATTGCGGTCTTTCACCATTTCACCACCGTGAAGCAAGTTGGCATGCCAGATCAGAATGTCACCACGCTTAGGCAAAAAGCGCTGACTGGAAAAGCCCTGTGTGTTTACCGCCTGCTGCCAGTGCGGTTCAAAGAAGTTCTGGGGATGCTCCTTTGCTGCCACCTCGTTTTTGCTCAATCCCAGAGATCGGGCGCTGAGATAGGGCAGCCTGTGGCTCCCAGGAAAATAATGGAGCGGTCCGCTGTCAACATCCACATCCTGGAGCGCAATCCAGACACCGCACATGAAGCCATGGGGATAACTATTAAAATGAACTGCATCACTGTGAAAATGTTGTTGGCTGCCGACCGCGAAGTTGAGGGTCTGAAAGGCAAAGGGCTCACGTCCGTAGAGATGGCGGAGAAGATCAAGAATGATTGGCTCCAGCGCCAAGGCGCGAATCGAAGCATGTTGCATCCATCCATCCTGAAGCCGCGGCGGACCACCCTCGCCAGCCAGCCAGAGATCGAGCTGCTCGGCAAGACAGGGCCTCAGGTCCTCAACCACGGTGTCCGTCATGCTCAGAAAGGCCGGATCATCGAGGTGGACGATGCAGTAACCCTCCCGATGCAGCATGGCCGCTTCGTTCGACCAGCGCCCAAACCGCCCGGCCGCCTTTAGGTCGTCAAAGTTTTCGCGGTCAATCAAAGGCTGACCTGTCAGATCAAGCGCCATCGATTAGGACTGTTGGGGTAGGCATCGCCTGGCTTGCGTAGGAGCTGGTTTGAGAGAGAGTGAAAGATCTTCTTCCAGAAGACTTAAATGGGGGCTGTAATAAGGATCACTGGAGAGTAACTCGCCCCAGCGCTCGATCATGACCTTCCTTTCTGCTTGCCATTGCGCGTAAGCAGTGGCTTCGGTGGGTGTGCCGCGACTTTTGGATTCATGGTGAATTAATACGGCATCAGGACAAAATAGATTGCGATAGCCCGCCATCATTAGGCGCAGGCACAAGTCAACATCATTGTAGTTGACGGCGAGATTATCGGCGTCAAATCCTTGCACCTCTTCAAAAACCCGTCGTCTGATCACGAGTGCAGCCCCCGTGACGGCACTGACATTGTGAACAAGGCGCAGTCGTAATTGATAGCCATCCTGATCAGCACCCACATACTTGTGGGCATGGCCGGCCACGCCACCGATACCGAGAAGAATGCCGCCATGTTGAATCGTGCCGTCATCGAATAGTAGTTTGGCGCCCACCGCGCCGATCTCCGGACGAAGAGCCTGGGCGGCCATCTCACTGAGCCAACCTGGATGAATGGCTTCCACGTCATTGTTCAGAAGCGCTACAAGTTCACCCCGGGCTAGGGAAACAGCTTCATTGTTGAGCGCGGCGTAGTTAAACAAGCCTGGCCGACGCAGAACTCTGATATTGGGCTGATGTTCCAACGACTCAAGATAAGCCAAGGTTCTTGGTTCGTGACTGCCATTGTCAATCAGGATCAGTTCCGTTGGCGGATTCCCCGCGGCATGTTGCTGCAATGAGTTCAAGCAACAGCGAAGTAAGTCTTCCCGATTACGGGTGGGAATGATCACGCTGACCAGTGGTGCCGGATCGGGTAGGGACCAATGCAGTCGATGGCCTCCGAAGGGATGCACATCAACCTGGAGTGCTTGGCCGCGTCGGGAAAAGAAGGATCGCAGTGCTGTTGCTGTTTCTGCTGATGCCCGTTGCTGCTCAGGGCGATCGAGCCGATGATACAACACTTCGGGTATATGCAGAATCTGATCAGGACTGCAGCGTGCCGTTGCTTCCAGCACAACAGAGTAGAGACCAACTGGTTGTCCATCGTCATGCAAGGCTTGGCAAGCCTGGATACAGAGATCAGCTCGGATCAACCAACTATGAGAATAATCAGGATCGCTATAGAGAAGGTCGGGATTCCAGGCTGGCTTGAATTGGGGTGTATGCCTCCGGCCATTGATGCTGATCCTATCTTCATCAGCGTAGATCAGGCCAACACCACTGTGCTTCTGAACAACGGTAGCCATGCGGCTCAGAGCCTGGGGCGCCAATTCATCTCCCACTTGCAGCAGCACAACCCAGGTGTGCTGATCTTCATCCAGCAACTGTTGATCAGCAGGAAGAATATGGAATCCACCTGGTCTCTGTCGCTCTAGGCTTTGAAGAGAACGTTCACAGCATTGATCATTGCTGCGATCGCCCCACATCCAGATCGCCATCGGTGTTAACAGCTGATCATTGGCTTTCTCCATGGCAGAGCTGCCAGCCTGATTCTGCGGGTCTAGCAGCAGTGATTGTTCAACTTTGGCAATCCATTCGTCATAGCCAACCAAAGGCAAACTACGACGGCCAAGCAAGTGATTGTAGTCCCGCCATTGTTGCGCTAATGATCGCTGTTTCCAGGTGGATTTCTGATAGGCAGGATGAAGCTTTTCCAGTTTTCTTCGCAGCAGCCGTTTGACGCGCCAGAGCGGTTGAGGAACCAAGCGCAAGGTTGACAGATCAGCATGACCATTGAGACCCAGGATTTCAAAAGTGGCAAACCCAGAACCTTTTCTTATTCGAATAATGCGCTTTCTCAGTCGTCCGTTGAGCAGAATTCGTCCTTGAATCCGGTTAAGCAATCCATAGCTGCGGCTCTGCTCACAGTGCAGGCGCGCACTCAGCATGTACCATCCCGGCCGGATCGGATCGCGCAAAACGAGTGTCGGGCGTTGACAGCCATCACTCCACATCCAATCGTTGCGATAGCGCAGGTTGAACCAGGATCTCAGCTGTTTCACTGGCGATGACTTGCTTGCATACCCAAAACGAACTTCGTCAGACTGAAGCCCACAGCCGAGGCTGCCAGCACAGTGAAGAATCCTTTACTACGCCAATCATTTTCCGGGTCTTCCGGTTTCTGTGGTGCTGAGAGGAGAGCCATGAACTTCTGTTGGCGCTTGCTTTCAACACGAGCTTTTTCGACGGATGCCAAGGCCATTTTGTAGGAGTCTGTGGCGAAACCAACCTCGGATTCAAGCTTGACGATATCGGATGTCTTTTGGCCAAGATTGCGGCCCTTTCGTGATACGAGGGAGCGTCGCTCTTTCTCAATCTCCATTTCCAATTCCCTTACTTGATCAGCTACGACAGTCACTTCTTGTTCGGCTGGGTCTTTAAATTGGCGCTTTAGCGTCGAAAGCTCGACCCGTAGCTCGACGAGCTTTTCTTGCAACTTGCTAATCGTCTGTCCTGCCAATTCCGCCTCGCCCTTCGGATCGATGACAGTGTTCGCTTCCTGATAAGCCAGCAGGCGATTCTTGGCCTGATTTAGTTTGTCGCGCGCTCGCAGCAACTCGGTTTCAGCAAAACCTTGTTGTTTAAGACTGATATCTTGATTGAGGCGATTGACAAACTGTTCACTTTTGGCGAGCATGTAGCGATTAAGCTGATAAGAAGACGTGGGATCCAGGCCAACAGTCTTAAGGACAATGGCTCCCGAGAGCTCGTCGAGGGAGACGGCCACCTGCTTCTTAAAGAACTTCAGCTTTTTTTCGGCCGAAAGCTTGGGGTTGATGCCGGCAAACGGATCGAGGCCGCGACGTGCAAAGGCATCATCAAGATCAAAGCTTCGGTTCAGATCAGTAAGAACTTGCGGCGATTGAAGATAGGTCTTAAGGAAGCGGGCATCCTCGAGTGAGAGCTGGTTGCCCCGTCCCAGCAGGCTGCCCAGGCCAGAAGCAGACACGTTGGCGTCATTGTCCTCCGCTTTGCGGATCACAAAATCGGAGCGGGTGACATAGCGATCTCTGGCTACCCAGTAAAAGTATAAGCCTGCAACTGCTATGGGTAGGATTAAAAGTTGAGTGACTGATATGTTGCGTAGATTTCTTGGCTTTAATCTGGGCGGTTTGATCGGGATGACTTTGGGATCGCTTTGGGTCGGATCCAGATGGTCCGCAGTCTGTTCCTGCTGATCTTTCCTCAGCAGGAAGCGATTCATCGGATTAAAATTATCAACATCAAGCATTGTCTTGGGGGGAGATGGGAGATGCGGGGCGGGTTCTGGCTCTTGGTTGAAGGCTGATCGCCAATGGAGGGCCTTTACCAGGCTTCACGGCATCGGGGCCGCTTCCTCCATGCCTCGCTGTGCTGGAGCGGCCAGCAGGCGCTGGGTGTGTAGGCTAACGGCTTCGTCGAGATCATTGTAGATTTCAAGTTTACCACCATCCAAGAGGAACGCCTTGTCGCAGTGCAGCTTCAGTCCCCAGAGATCGTGATCGACCATTAAAAAATCGGCCTGCTGTCGGCGCTGCATCAGAATCTGCTTGCTCTTTTCTCGAAATCTCTGATCTCCGGCCGCCGTAACTTCATCGATGAGGTATACATCAAAATCAAAGGCCATCGAAAGACCAAAGGTCACCCGTGAGCGCATGCCACTTGAATAGGTCTTGAAGGGGCGGTCAAAATAGACTCCGAGCTCGGCAAATTCTTCTACATAGCGCACTTTCTCGTCCACTCTTTTTTTATCGGAGTAAATCCGGCTCACAAAAGTTACATTTTCCCTTCCGGTCAGGCTGCCTTGAAACCCTCCTGCCAAGCCAACCGGCCAGGAAATGCTGCGATCGGTTTCGATCGTGCCACTGTCCGGAAGATCGATGCCGCCCAGGATCCGCAGCAAGGTGCTTTTGCCGGCTCCATTGGCGCCGAGAATCGCGATTGACTCACCGGTCTCAATTCTGAAGTTCAGGTCACGGAAGATGGTTGTCTTCTTGCCCTGGTAGTAGAAGCTCTTGGTAAGGTTGCGAACCTCAATCATGGCATTAGGGGTGAAATCGTTTAGTAAGTCAGCAGCTTGCGTTCGTTGTTGCTGTAAACCCAAAGGGCAAATGTGGTCAGTAGCACTGTGCAGATAAGGGCGTAGTTTAGATTGGCATCCGGGGTGAAGTAATCATCGCTCATCGACTTTCGATTGAGTTCAATGATGTGGGTCAGGGGATTCCAGGTAAAGAATGGACGGGTCCAGGCCGGAAAGGCCCAGTAGCGAAATGGAACACCGGATAAAAACCAGAGAATTCTTGGTATCCAGACGGCTACCTGCTTGAAGCTGGGTGATAAGTGGCAGGCAATCATAAAAATCAGGCCCGACGAGAAGCCAATCATCGCGGCCAGTAGGATCGTCAGAAAGAAGATGCCAAGGTCGGCCATGAAAATCTGATCGAGTGCGATCCATGTGCCTAGGCAAATTGTGATTAGGCAGCAGGTGTAGAGCCCTGTCTCGCAGATTGTGCGCGCGATCACCGTGTCTATCGGCTTGACGGGTTTGTAAAACAAGAGCGCTTCATTGGCATCCATCGCATTGATGCTGCGGTTGCTGATCTGGCTGAATATGGTGAAAAGTACAATGCCGGAGGTTAGGAAGAGGACCGTGTTCAGGCTGCCGCCTCGTTGCACATTGATCGCCGTCAAGAAGGTCGTCCAGATCGCAATCAGGCCAAGCGGCTGAATCAGCACCCCCAGAAAACCACCGCGCACATCGCTGACACGGGTACGCAGTTCGCGATAGACCAGGGCATCCACCACCCGCCATTGCACCTGCCAGCCACTGAGGCGATTCAGGCCATCCCGGTTTAGGCGCCTCTCCCCCTGGGACATCCCTCGCTTGGCCGCTCTGCTGGTCGTATCCAACAGCACCGCATGGATAGGTTCCTAAATTTAGCCCGCTTGCTCCGTCCCATCCCCCCCTCGTTCCAGCCAGATCACCACGTCCCTGTGCAGGCCGCGCCTCAGTCGTGCCTCGATCCGGTCCAGCACCGCTTCCAGAGCCCGGTTGGCGAGTTGTCTTGCCCCTCCATTCTCCACCAGGCGCGTGTGCAGTCCGACATCCGTCCATCCCCGCAGCTCCCCTTCGGCCGCTGTCAGGCTCGCCTGGAGGCTGAACCCCAGGGATCGGCCCCAGGGGCCCAACCCCGCCACCTGGCAAGCGCAGCTCTCGATCGCCAGCTGCCCATCACGCCATTGGGCCGCCAGCGACAGGCTCGGCACGAACTCAAGATGCAGCACCCGGAATGGTCTGGAGCGGTAGTGAAACAGTCCTGGCCCCTCCCGAATCAGTCGCTCCCTCGCCAGCAGCGCGCTGAGAGGGCGGTCGACCAGCGCCAGATAGGTGGCCAGGCGACTCTGGTCTGCCGCAGTCGCTTCGATCGGCACCCGCAGCTCCCGACGCACCACCAGTGCCATGGGCTCGGCCTCCAGCGGCGGGTCGCAGTGTATATACAACTATGGAGGCTCCAGATCGATTTGTCGTGAGCACAGTCGTTGGCCAGGGCCTTTGCCTTGGTAGTCCCGGCCGAGGAATGGCCCGGATCGCCACCCTGGCACCGTTGCTCGCGCCGGCGACGCTGGTGCTCGGAGCCCGCAACTGCCGTCGCGCCAGACTTGATGCGGTTCTGGCCTGGGGCCTGAAGCCCTCCTCCCGCAGTGCTGAGGCCATCGCCCATGACCGCGGGCTGCCGCTCTGGCGTTGTGAGGATGGGTTCCTGCGCTCCCTCGGTCTCGGACCTGATGGTCCGCCGCTCTCCCTGGTGGTCGATGATCTCGGCATCTATTACGACGCCGATCGCCCCAGCCGCCTCGAGCTGCTGATTTCACGGCCGCTCACCCCGCAGCAGACGGCTCGCGCCCAGGCCCTGCGTCTGCTGTGGTGCCAGGAGCGGGTCAGCAAATACAACGGCACCCGGGAGGCAGAGGTGCCGCAGGAACGCTACGTGCTGGTGGTGGATCAGACCTTCGGCGATCTTTCGATCCGCCATGGCCAGGCCGATGCCGACAGCTTCCAGGCCATGCTCACCGCCGCCCTGGCCAACCATCCCGACTCCACGATCCTGATCAAGACCCATCCCGATGTCGCGGCGGGTCGCAAGCGCGGTTGCCTGGCCACGGCTGGCTTCAGCGCCGAGCGCCTGCGCTTCTCGGCCGATGGTGGCCACCCCACCGCCCTGCTGGCCGCAGCGGAGGCGGTGTATGTGGTGACCTCACAGCTGGGCTTTGAAGCGCTGCTCTGGGGGCGCCCTGTGCACTGTTTCGGCATGCCTTTCTATGCCGGCTGGGGCCTGACCCATGACGATCGGCCTCCCCCCCAGCGGCGCCGTGGCCATCAGCCGAGCCTCGAGCAGCTGCTGCACGCGGCGCTGATCGACTACCCCCACTATCTCGACCCCCACCGCCTCGTGCCCTGCAGCCCGGAGACCCTGATCCGTGCCATCGGCCTCCAGCGCCGCCGCCGGCACGGCCAGCCGGATCGGGTTGAGGCCTTTGGCTTCAAGCCCTGGAAGCAGCCGATCCTGCGGCGGTATCTGCCTGGGGCCAGGATCCGTTTCCGCCGTCGCCACGTCCGGCCTGGGCAGACGGCCCGCTGCCTGGCCATCTGGGGGCGGGATCCGGGCCAGGGGGTGGCTCTGCGGCTGCGACGCAGTCCGCCGGTGGAGCTGCTGCGGATCGAGGATGGCTTCCTGCGTTCCGTTGGTCTCGGGGCCAATCTGATCGCGCCGATCTCCTGGGTGGTGGATCGGAGCGGCATCTACTACGACGCCTCCGCTCCCTCTGATCTGGAGCGCCTGCTGGCCGGGCATCGCTTCTGTGAGCCGGAGCGACGGCGGGCGGCGGCATTGCGGCAGCGCCTGCTGGAGGCTGCCCTCACCAAGTACAACCTGCCGGCCCCGCCCTGGTCCCGCCCGGCCGGGGCCGTTCGGGTCGTGCTCGTGCCCGGCCAGGTGGAGAGCGATGCGTCCATTCGCCATGGCGCCCCGGGCCTGAAAACGAACCTGGAGCTTCTGAAGGCGGTGCGGGCGGCGGAGCCGGAGGCCTGGATTGTGTATAAACCCCATCCCGACGTGGTGGCAGGGCTGCGGCAGGAGGGGTCGGCGGCGGCCGATCTGCAGCAGTGGTGCGACGAGTTGCTGGTGGAGGGGGCCATGGATCAGCTTTATCGCCAGGTCGATGCGGTGCATGTGCTTACATCTCTGGCCGGTTTTGAGGCCCTGCTTCGGGGCGTGGAGGTGCACACCTGGGGGCTCCCCTTTTATGCCGGCTGGGGGCTCAGCCACGATCGCCTGGTCTGCCCGCGGCGTGGGCGCTGCTTGCAGCTCGATGAGCTGGTCTATGGGGCTCTGATCGCCTATCCGCTTTATGTCAGCCGTCGCAGCGGCCTGTTCATTGAGCCGGAGCAGGCGCTCGAGGAGCTGGCCGCCTGGTCTCTGGAGCCACCCCAGCGGCTGGGATGGTGGCGGTCCGTGTTCCGCCATTGGGGACGGTGGAAGGAGCGTATCGGTTCGAACACTGCCAGGCCTGGACCGCTGTAAGGTTCCAGCCTCGATTCGGTCTGGGTGGTCTCCTCGTGGAACATGTCGCCATCGAGGGGCCTGTGCTGTTGCTGATAGGCCCCATCGGAACCTTTTTTGCTCGGCTTGCCGATCACTTTGAGCACCGTGGGGTTGCGGTGACAAAGGTCAGTTTTCCGCTTCACGAGTTCGGCTTCAAATCCCATCAAAGAGTCCCCTATTCAGGTCCGATGGAGGCCTTCCCTTCATTCCTGAGGTCGTTGATCCTTGAGCGCGGCATCCGGCACATTTTCATGTATGGGGATTTCATTGATCCCCACCGCCTGGCGATCGAGGTGGTGCAGCAGTTGAATCGCGAGAAGCTGCTGCCCTATCGCCTCGACGCCTGGGTTTTCGAGTTGGGCTATGTGCGTCCCAATTACGTCAGTCTGGAGCTGGAACGCGTCAATGCGCGCTCCAATCTTAATAAGCCTGTTGGTTTCTATGCTTCTCTCCCGGAGGTTGAAGCGATTCCCACTGCCCCCAGGGATGCTGGTCTTCGCTGGCGTAAGGCTTGGAAGATGCCCACCTTCATCCAGCATGCGTTTACGGCCTATCCCATTATCAAGGGCCCCCACAAGCTGCAGCCCAAGCCCTCCTATCTGCTCGCTCAGATCCATGGGCTGCTGCGCAAGCACCTCTACCGACTCACGGAACTGCCCATCCATCGCCGCTTGCTGAATGGTTCACCCTATGTGTTGGTACCCTTGCAGGTGTCCAGTGATTCTCAGGTCAGCCTCGGTTCGGATTACGCAGGGATGGAACCGTTCATTGCTGACATGATCGCGTCTTTCGCTACTCACGCCCCGGCCTCTGATCGGCTGGCGTTCAAGCACCATCCCCGCGATCGGGGCTACAACCACTACGGCGCTCTGATCGACAGGCTGGCGCGGCGCCATCGCGTCAGCGAGCGTGTGCTCTATTTCCATGATGGTGCCCTCGGACCGATTCTCAAGCGTGCCAAGGCGGTTTTGACGATTAACAGCACGGTGGGACTTCAGGCTCTCTACCATGGAATACCAACCAAGGTGATGGGGCGAACGTTTTATAATATGCCCGGGCTTACCGATCAGCAAGACCTTGCTGATTTCTGGTGTGATCCCCAGGCTTCGGATCGCGGGCTGTATCGAAAGTTCTATCGTTATATGATTGAGACAAGTCAGGTCAGTGGGAATTTTGATGGCCGCTTTCCTTTTGAAAGCGTCTTTTCAATCGCGCCGAGCCTGGCCATCCATGCCACCGGACCCCGCCCTGGCCTGGCCGTCTTCGCCGTTCGCTTGCTGGCGCTACTCAAGGGCTTCTTGCTTTATTACATTCAGCTGCTTGCCCTCGCTGTCGGCGCCCGTCAGGCGGCGTGGCGGTTGTTGGAGCAGGGCGCCAGGGATTGTCTGAGCGGTTTGGGGGTTAGGGTGTTGATGGAGCGCCGCTCAATGCCAATGGATCGTGCGCATGATCGCCCTCAGATTCATATCGCCAACCATGGTCATCCTTTGGATGTTCTGCTTGTTCAGGGTTATTTCTGCACCTGCAGCATGACAACGGCGGCCAAGCACCTGCGCTGGCTGTTCCCCTTTTTCGCCACCAGTGCCCGCCACTACGGGCATGTCAATCTCGATCACCTCTGCCAGCGCTCCCGCCTGGAGGGCCTACGCCAGCTCCTGACCGTCATGGAGAAGCGTGGACGCTTGTTTCTCTTCCCCAGCGGTTCCCTGATCACCCCGATCACCGCGCGGGTCTCCGGCAGTCTCTCGGTGATCAGCCGCCGCTCCGGAGCCCTGATCATCCCCTGGTTCATCACCTACCGCGGCTTTCCCCGCGCGGAGCAGGCCTGCCGCTACAAACCGCTGGCCCTGATCGGTCGGCGGTTGTTCGGCCCTCCGGCCACGATCCTTTGCCAGCAGGGGGCCGCGATCGATCCCAGGGACTTTCCCAGTCAGCACGCCCTGAGCGCCCACATTCGTGAGCTCTATGCCAGCAACCAGGCTGCCATGGAGTCGATTCCCGGGATCTGATCGTCTCCCCTGCGACGGCGCAACCTGCTCCCTTTCACCACACGGGCCTGAGGGTATTGACCACCAGCTCGCTGCGTTGCTTTGGGAGCAGTCCGGTGAGATCGCAGCGCATCAGGATTTCGCAGATCTGATTGAAATCCTTGGCCAGGGAGAGTCCAGCCACCTGAGCATTGCCGAAGATCATGTATTTCTTCAACAGCAACGGTGCCCGGAATGGTTCTTGGAATTCCTCCTCCAGTTTCCGTTCCAGTTGGCCGAGCGTCTGGGCTGCAGGGGCGGCCCCGTCCTGGCGTCGACCAATCGGCAGGGAGGGCACCGGATGGCGGGGGGGCGGCACCGGGCCGTTGGCGACGAAGGGGGGCTGCAGCAGGTCGGCCAGGAAGCGGCGGTGCAGGGCTTCGCTGTGCTGGAGGTGGTTGTAGGAGACCATCCCGAGCAGGGCGCTGTGGCCCGTGGCCAGGGGGATGCTCACCATGGCCCGCAGCAGCATCAGCAGCACCGGGCTGGAGCGCTGGTAAGGAGAGGCCACCAGGGTGCGGCCGATTTCGGCGTAGGCCATCCCCTGCTGGCGGAACAGGCCATCCAGACCCGGATAGCAGTGCTCCAGGTAGGAGCGACTCCCATCGGACCATGGTTCATGCCAGCGCGAGAGGCACATCCGCAGCGATCCCGCCAGACTCTGCCGCTCTCGATCCACGATCAGCAGATGCCAGTAGTGGGCGTCTCGGCCATCGAGATCGACCTGTACGGGGCCATGGGGCGAGATATGCCGATAGGTGCGTGCCCGCAGCGCGCCCACCCAGCTGGCGATCGGCAGGAATTGGTTGGGGGAGAGAAAGTAGGCGCAGTACTGATTGAGTTCGAAACAACGCTGAGACTCAAAGTCCTGGGCGATGAGGTCTGCTGTTGATCGTTCCAATCGAGGCCCGGCGCCACAGCTGCTCCATTGACGCATCATCGTCTCAGCTGCTCCAGTCGTGAGAACCGGAATGCCTGTTGCCGAACTGCCCGGCTTCCCGCCCCTGCGGCAGGGTGACGCTGTGGTGCTGCTCCATCAGGGGGCGGGCTCCAGCATCGACCACTTCCTGCGGGGACCGTTGGCCGCCATGGCCACCAGGATCGAGGAAATCGATTCGGCCCGGCCTCCCACGGCTGACGATCTCGCACGGCTGCTTCACGCTCAGTTGGTGGTGGTGGTGCGCTATCTGCCCCGCGCCTGGATCGGGGTGCTGGTCCGTGTCGCCAGGGCCGGGGCCCGCCTCGCCTACCTGATGGACGACGACCTGCTCGATCCGGCCGCCCAGGCGGAGCTGCCAGCCACCTACCGCCGGCGGCTGCGGGATCGGATCACGGGGCAGCGGCGGCGGATTCCCACCCTTTTCCCGCGGATCTGGGTCACCAGCGCGTTTCTGGAACAGAAATATGCCGCCCTCGGGGCCGTGCGCCTGCCCCTCTGTCCCCATCCGGATCTGCTACTTGAGCAACCCCGCCTGCAGCTGGCCTACCTGGGTACCAGCGTCCATCAGGGGGAGTTCGCCTGGCTGCGGCCCCTGCTCGCTCAGGTGCTGGAGCGTTACCCCCAGGCCCATGTGGATCTGTTCGGCGATCTCAGCATCAACCGCCAGTTCCGCGACCTGCCCCGGACCAGGATTCTGCATCCGATGAGCTGGAGCAACTACCTGGCGGACACCGGCTGCGGCCGCCTCGATCTGCTGCTCACCCCCCTGCTGCCGAGCCCGTTCAACGCCGCCAGGGCGGAGGTCAAGTTCATCGATGCCGCCCGTTGCGGGGCGGCCGGGCTGTACTCCGATCGCCCTCCTTACCGCGGCTTCATCCGCGATGGCCTTGATGGGCTGCTGCTGCCTGATGCCCAGCACCAGTGGCTGGCGGCGATCGGGCGGCTGATCGATGATCCCAGCCTGCGCGCGCGGCTGGCGGCCGAAGGCCGTCGCCGCGCCCTTGAGCTCTGCCGTCCCGGACCGGCCCCGCCCCCGGCCTCCGGGGGCGGATGACGACCCTGCCGTTCGTGGGACACTTTGCAGAACCCACCTGGGTACTCCCGCCATGGCAGCCCGCGAGGCACCCCTGCACCGCCCTGACCAGGCTTCTGGCCTCCGAGCCCCCGGCGCGCTGGCCCTGGTGCTGTTGCCGCTGCTGTGTCTCCCGGGAGGGCCTGCCCTGGCGCAGACCTCGCCCAGCCCCGCCCGGGGATCTGGGGGCTCTCCGGTCGAGACCTTCCAGGTGGATCCAGGCCTGGCCGGACCGATCCGCTATCGCCTCGGACCGGGGGACCGGCTGAAGATGTCGGTGTTTCGGATGGAGGGTTACGAGACCGTCGCCGAGGTGCTCAGCGACGGCACCCTCAGCCTGCCTCGCCTGGGCAGCGTTCCGGTCTGGGGCCTCAGCCTCGACCAGGCCCGCAAGCGGATCACGGCCGGCTATGCCACCATTTTGCGCCGTCCGATCGTCTATCTCGACCTGGTCGAGGCGCGCCCGGTGCGGGTGGCGATCAGCGGCGAGGTGCAGCGGCCTGGTCTGTACAGCATCGGCAAAGGTGGCGCCAACCAGCTCAGCAGCAGCGGTGTCAGCCCCAGCCCCGGCGCCACGATTCAGACCAGTGGCTGGCCGACCCTGCTTGAGGCGATCCAGAAGGCGGGGGGGCTCACCGCCTACGGCGACCTGCGTCGCCTCACCGTGCAGCGGGTCACGGGGGGGCCGGGAAGCCCGGTCCGCAACCTCCAGTTCAACTTTCTCCCGGTGCTCAGCGGCGGCGGGCCGATCACCAACCCCCTGCTTTATGACGGCGACACCATCGTGGTGCCCAGGGCCGAGGACCTGAGCCAGAGCGAGCTGCTCGCCGTGGCCTCCTCCACCTTCGCCCCCGACACGATCGCGGTGAACGTGGTCGGTGAGGTTCAACGGCCTGGCCTTCAGAGCGTCAAGGCCAACAGCCCCCTCTCCGGGGCCCTGCTCGCCGCCGGTGGCCTGACGCGCCGGGCCAGCGAGGAGAGGGTGCGGCTGCTGCGGCTCCAGCCCTCCGGCACCATCAAGCAGGCCGTCATCCGCTTCAGTCCTGCCGCCCCGCTCGGTTCGGCCCAGAACCCGCCGCTGCAGCAGGGGGATGTGATCGTGGTCGATCGCCATGGCTGGGCCAAGGCCAGTGACGGCGTCTCTGACGCCCTCACGCCGATCGGACCGGTGATCAATGCAGCCTCCCTGTTCCGCCTGCTGGGGCTCTGAGCGGATCAGGGCGGTTCCGCCTCCCGGCGGGCTGGCGCTCACCGGGTTCGAGCGGGCCTTCTCGGCCCCGGGGCCTCGGGCCCTTGGGGCGTTGGTGTCCAGGCGCCCGTTGCGGCCCTGCAGCGACTTGGGAGGGCCTTACAGCGGTTGGATGCCTCCCCCCAGGGCTGAGGCTTCCAGCCAGCGCTGGATCGGTTCCGGCAGGTCGCAGCGCTTCCGGCTGTCGCTGCTGATCGCCAGGTGGTGGATCAGGCCACGGGCCACCTCGGTGCCGTCGCGTTGGAAGCGATAGGTCACCGTGAAGGCCCTCGGGTCAAGGCGCTGGGGCTCCAGCAGGATCAGCAGTCGGTCGCCGCAGTACAGCGGTTGCCGGTAGTCGGCGCTGCAGTGGACGATCGGCAACGCCACCGCCGCGGGGGCTGCCCCGGGGCAGGGGGGCGGTGCCGCAGGCCCCGGGTCCGCTGCGCCGAGGCTGGTCTGGTTGCCGTTCCCGTCCCGGTTCCCCTCAGCCCGTGCTGGCGCTTCCGGGGCAGGTCGTGGGGCCGCGGCCGGCATCGCCCCGGGGAACACGGCCGCCGCTGTGATTCCGTAGCGCTCCAGGCTCTCTTCCCAGGCCTCATGGCACCAGCGCAGGAGCTGATGGAAGTGCATCACGCCGGCGGCGTCGGTGTCGCCGAAGCGCACGCGGCGCTCCAACCGGAGCCAGGGGGGCGGGGCCGGGGTGGCCATGGCGGACAAGGCTGCTGGGTGGCGCCGGGCCATCCTCCGACCCTGCCAGGCCATGGCCACTGCCCTCGCCGCGTCCGACTGCGGCGGCGCACCCAGCAGCAGGTGGTGGGCGGGCGGATCCGCGGTTCAGTCGAGGTGGCGCCGGCACAAGGGCCGCGCCGCCAGGTTGGCTGGCGCCTCTGATTGGGTGAGTTCCGGCAGATGGCGCAGTTGCTGGCAGGCGGCGGTGATGGCCACGGCTGGGCCGCATGGCCGCAATCGACGGACTGGACAGCTCCAGTCCCCGGGTCAGCGGAGGCTGCCGCCATCGCCACTGGACAACACTGGCTGTCCAGTGGCGATGGGGACGATGCCCTGGAGATGAACCCGGTCTGTTGATCGGTTGTCCATCACGAGGTCGTCGTTGCGTTGTTCCCTGGCTCCGCCCCCTGCAGCCTGCCCCTGGCGGTCTCCAGGAGCCCACGGCGGCGCCTGGGGCGTGGGCCTCAGGATGGGGCAGCGGCCGTCCGCCGTCCCCCTCGCCCTTTGCCACCCCCGTGGACCAGACCCCAACCCCCGCCGCCCGGGGCGGTCGCCGGGCGGCGGAGCAGCGCCTGGCCGCCATCGATCCGGCCCGCTATGGCGCCAGCCGCAACCATCTCGATGGGGCGGTCACCCGCCTCTCGCCGTACATCCGCCATGGGGTGCTCAGCCTGACGGAGGTGAGGCAGGAGGTGTTCGCCCGGCTGGAGGCCATGGCGGGGCCGGAGACGGTGGTGCAACCTGACCTGTTCGCCGCTGCTGGGGCCGCTGCGCCCCGCTGGAGCCCGGCCCAGCGCCGCGCTGGCGAGAAGCTGATCAGCGAGCTGGGCTGGCGCGACTACTGGCAGCGTCTCTGGCGCCAGCTCGGCGATGGCATCTGGATCGATCGCGAACCGCTCAAGACCGGTCATGCCGCCTCGACGTACGCCACGGCGCTGCCGTCCGATCTGGCTGCCGCCAGCACCGGCCTGGCCTGCATCGATGCCTTCGCCACGGAGCTGATGGCGACGGGCTGGCTCCACAACCACGCCCGCATGTGGCTGGGCAGTTACGTGGTGCATTGGCGGCGGGTGCGCTGGCAGGCCGGAGCCCGTTGGTTTCTGCAGCACCTGCTCGATGGCGATCCGGCCAGCAACAACCTCAGCTGGCAGTGGCTGGCCAGCAGCTTCAGCCATAAGCCCTACTTCTTCAACCGCGCCAACCTGGAGCGCTTCAGCGGCGGCCGCCATTGCGCCGCCTGTTCCGCCGCCGCTCGGGGCGGGGCCGGCGCCCCCGGCGGCTGCCCGTTTGAGGCCAGCTATGAGGCGCTGCAGGAGCAGCTGTTCCGGCCCCTGGTTCCAGGGTATCGGCCCTCTCCGCCCGCCGGGGCCCGCGCGTCGCGCGGAGACGGTCCCGGCCTTGATCCGGTTCGCCGCGGCGGACCGGACGCCGCGGTCCTGGCCGCCGCCGCGGCGACCGCCACTCCCCTGCAGCGCCCGCTGGTGTGGGTGCACGAGGAGGCCCTCGGCCCTGCCAATCCAGCCCTGCTGGCCCATCCCGGGGCGCCGGCCCTGGCGGTGCTCGACGCTGACTGGATCGCCGGGCGGGCCCCGCTCCGGAACCCCGCCGCTGGGGGCGCGATGGCTGGCAGCGGCGCCAGGGCTTCAGCGGCGGACCCGCCCTGGGCGGAGTTGCCGCCGGCTGCCGGCCGGATCCGCTTCCTGCGGGAATGCCTGGAGGCGTTGCCCGTGGCGGTGCGGCAGGGCGACGTGGCGGCGGAGCTGCTGGCGGCCGCGGCGGCCCTGGGGGCCGATGGCATCGTCAGCAGCCGACCGGTGGATCCGCGCCTGCAGCGGATCGCGGCCCGGCTGGCCCAGGTCCTGCCGCTGCGGTTGCTGGAGCCCGAACCGTTCGTGGCACTGCCCTTTGAGGGGCCTGGGGCCCCGGAGCTGCGCCGCTTCTCCCGCTACTGGCGCCAGGCGGAGCCGTTGCTGTGGGGGTAGGGGGCTGGGGGCGGACACCCAGCCGCAGCGGTGCTGGCTGGCTGCTCGCCGGGGTGCTCGGCCGGCTCATGAACGCTGGGTTCGGGGCAGGCTGAAGATGGGGCGTCGCTGAGCTGGGGAGGGCTGATGGGACGCTGCGGGACCTGGCTGCGGCCCCTGGCCTGGTGCCCTCCGGATCCGTTGCCGACGCAGACGCCGGCCCCGGATCCGGGCGCTGGGCAGACCACACCCCCGACCCTGCTGCTGCTCGACCGGCGCGATCGTCGCCTGCACTCCGCCTGCGCCCACTTCGAGGGGCTGCTGGATCCGCAGGAGCGGGCCCGGGTGCAACGCTTCCAGCGTTTGGAGGATCGCCAGCGCCACCTGCTCGGGCGCGCCGCCCTGCGGCTGGCCCTGGGGGCCTGGCTGGGGCGGGATCCGGCGGCGCTGCGCTTCCGCTACGGCCCCCATGGCAAGCCCGAACTGGCCGATGCCGGGCCCACGGCTCCCCGGTTCAACCTGGCCCACTCCGGCGCCCTGGTGCTGCTGGCCCTGCACCCGGAGCGGCCGGTGGGGGTGGATGTGGAGCGGCGACGCCCCGATCTCGACTGGCACCCCATCGCCCGGCGGACCCTGGCGGCGGCGGAGCTGGCGGCCCTGGAGGCCCTGCCCGAGGACCGCCAGGCCGATGGGTTCCTGCGGGCCTGGTGCCGTCTGGAGGCCAGGCTCAAGGCCAGCGGCGAGGGGTTTGCCGGGCTGGATCGGCTGAGGGCCGAGCCCCAGCCGCGGCCTGGTGCCGGGGGGCTCTGGGAGGTGCGGGTGCCACCGGACTACGCCGCGGCGGTGGCGCTGGGGGCCGGGGCGGCCTGACCACCGGGACCGCCAACCGTCAGGGCCCGTCGGGGGGCCGCGGCGGCAGGCGGTCGTCCCAGTCGTCGGGACTCAGGGGGAGCCCCAGCAGCTGCTTCTCGCTGCGGCGCACGGCCCTGGGATTGCTGAGCAGGTGCTCCTCCTCCCAGAGCGGTTGCAGCACCGGTAGGAAGGCGGCGTCGCTGCGGGGCGGCTCCCGCCAGCGGAACTGGCTGGCGGGGGCCCGCTGGCGGCAGAGGATCTCCACCTGGCGGCGCAGGGCCAGCCGCACCGGCCCCCGCCGCAGGGCCGCGTAGAACTCCTGCCGTCGCGCCCGGCCGCCACTGGTCAGGGTGCCGTCGGGGCTGCGCCGCAGTCGGGCCGGATCGGGGTTCCAGCGGGGCTGGCAGATCCCCGCGACGCTGGTGTCGGGATCGAGCCAGATGTGGATGCCCCGCCCCTGGGGTCCGTTGACCACCGCCAGCCCATCGCCGGGGGTGTGGCGCAGCAGCGGACGAATCAGCCCGCTGCTGTGGGTCTCGCCGTTGATGCAGCCGCCCACCACCAGGGCCGCTGCCAGCAGGGTCGCGGCCTGGAGCGCTGGCAGCGGGGCTGGGGTCGGGGGCGGGACCGGCCGCTCCGGGCGCCAGGGCAGGGGCAGGGGCGGCGGCGGCAACAGCGACTCCACGGCGGGCACGGTTGGCCATGATCCTGCCTGTTGCCTCGTTTGTGCGGCGCGATCCGCGCCAAGCCGCCCCGTCCCGCCATGGCCCTCACCCCCTCGACCATGCTTCCCCTGGGAACCCCCCTGCCCATCGATCTGCTGCGCCAGGAAATCGAGCGGGGGGTGGTGCGTGAGCTGGTGGCGCCCCTGCCCGGTCCCGAGGCGCTGGAGGGGCGGCCCGTGCTGGTGCTGTTCCTCTCCTGCCATTGCCCCTTCGTGAAGCACTGCGAGGCGGAGATCAGCCGGCTCGGCCATGACCTGGCCGGCCGGGCGGCGCTGATGGCGATCGCCAGCAACAGCACCCGCACCCATCCCCAGGACGGCATCGAGGGGATGGTGACCCAGGCGGCGACCCACGGCTGGAGCTTCCCCTACCTGCACGACAGCGAGCAGACGCTGGCGCGGGCCTTTCAGGCGGCCTGCACCCCCGATCTCTTCCTGTTTGATCGTCAGCACCACCTGGCCTACCGGGGCCAGCTCGATCCCAGCCGCCCGGGCAACGGTCTGCCCAGCGACGGCCGCGACCTGCGGGCCGCCCTGGCCGCCGTGCTGGCGGACCAGCCGGTGCCGGAACCGCAGCAGCCCTCGATCGGCTGCAACATCAAATGGCACCCGGGCGCCGAACCCGCCTGGGCCCGTTGAGCGGTGCATCCGGGGGCCAGCGCAGCGGATGGCCCCGGGGCCGCCGCCAATCTGCAGACGGGCTTAAGGTTGCCGCCATGCCAATCCCACCCTTCAGCCTCAGCGCCCAGCTGGAGCAGCTCGGCAACGGCCTCGAGGAAGCGGTTCTCGCGGTGCTGCGCAGCGGCCAGTACATCGGCGGCGCCAAGGTCGGTGCCTTCGAGCAAGCCTTCGCGCTGGCCTGCGAGGTTCCCCACGCCATCGGCTGCAACAGCGGCACCGATGCCCTGATCCTGGCCCTGCAGGGCCTGGGGATCGGCCCCGGCGACGAGGTGATCACCAGCTCCTTCAGCTTCTTCGCCACCGCTGAGGCGATCAGTGCCGTGGGGGCCACGCCGGTGTTCGTGGATGTGGAGGAGGGCAGCTACCTGATCGATCCGGAGCGGATCGAGGCGGCGATCACCCCCGCCAGCCGCGCCCTGCTGCCGGTCCATCTGTTCGGCCGGCCGGTCGACATGGAGCGGATCAACGCCATCGCCGCCGCCCACGATCTGCTGGTGATCGAGGACTGCGCCCAGGCCAGCGGCGCCAGCTGGGCTGGGCGGCCCGTGGGCAGCTGGGGTGATGCCGGCTGCTTCAGCTTTTTCCCCACCAAGAACCTCGGCGGCGCCGGTGATGGTGGTGCCGTGACCTGCCGCGATCCGGAGCTGGCCCAGCGGGTGCGGGAGCTGGCGGTGCACGGCATGCCCCGCCGCTACCTGCATACCTCCCTGGGACACAACAGCCGGCTCGACGCCCTGCAGGCGGCCGTACTGGGGGTGAAGCTGCCCCATCTGAGCGGCTGGGTGGAGCGCCGCCAGTCGATCGCCGCCCGCTACCTCGCTGAGCTGGGGGACTTGCCCTGGCTGCAGCTGCCGGAGGCCGGACCGGAGGGCCACAGCTGGAACCAGTTCGTGGTGCGCATCGTCCCCTGCCCTGAGGGGGCCGCCGCCTGCGCCGGATCGTGCCAGGCGTCCTCCGACAGCGCCAGCTACGGCCTGCCGGAATCCTGCTGCCGCGACTGGCTGAAGCAGGCCCTGGAGCAGGCGGGGGTGAGCACGATCATCTATTACCCGATCCCGATCCACCGCCAGCCGGCCTACGCCTCCCTCGGCTATGGCCCGGGCAGCCTGCCGGTCACCGAACAGCTCTGCGCCGAGGTGCTGAGCCTGCCGATCTTTCCGGAGTTGAGCAGCGAGCAGCAGGGAGTGGTGATCGCTGCCCTGCGCGGGCTGCTCGGTGTGTCCGGCGCGGCTGGGGGCCAGGCCACCGAACCAGTGGCGATCGGCAGCCGCTGAAGCCTGCCACGGGGCCCGCTCAGCCCCGTGGCAGGCCGGCGTAGATCGCCTTGAAGCGGGCCTGCTGGATCTTGTGGTCCACGATCGGTTCCGGATAACCGCGCCGCTCCAGGGGGGCGATCCGGCCGCTGATCAGGTCGGCGCTGGAGACATGGGCCAGCTCCGGCAGCCAGGTGCGGATGTAGGCGGCGTCGGGGTCGAACTTGGTGGCCTGGGTGGCGGGGTTGAAGATGCGCAGGGGCTTGGGGTCCATGCCGCTGCTGGCGCTCCACTGCCAGCCGCCGTTGTTGGCGGCCAGGTCGCCATCGACGAGGTGCTGCATGAAGAAACGCTCCCCCAGCCGCCAGTCGCTGATCAGATCCTTCACCAGGAAGGAGGCCACGATCATGCGGCAGCGGTTGTGCATCCAGCCGCTCGCCACCAGCTGGCGCATCGCCGCATCGACGATCGGCACGCCGGTGCGGCCCTCCTGCCAGGCGGCCAGCCGTTCGGGGTCGTTCTCCCAGGGGAAGTGGCGCCACTGGGGCCGATAGGGGCCATCGGCCAGTTCGGGGAAGTGGAAGAGGGCCTGCTGGTAGAACTCGCGCCAGCAGAGTTCCTGCTCCCAGACGCTGATCGAGGCCAGGGCCTCGTCGCTGCGGGCGGCGAGGCGGGCGACGGCGGCGGCGGCCCAGGCCTGGCGCGGGCTGAGGGTGCCGAAACGCAGGGCGGCCGAGAGGGCGGAGGTGCCGGCTTCGGCGGGGAGGTTGCGGCCTTCTTCGTAGCTGGCCAGGGCGGCACCATCGGCGAAGCTCTCCAGCCGGGCGCGGGCGGCGGTTTCGCCGGGGCGGCAGGGGCAGAGGTCGCGGCCCTGGAAGGGTGCCAGCTCCGGTCGGCTGGTGCCGCCGCCGTTGGCGATCGCCAGCAGGGCCTGCTCCAGCTGCTGCAGGCGTACCGCCTGGGGCCCGATCTCGAGATGGGGGAGGGACTCCCAGAGCTCTGGCCGCGGCAGGGTGGCTGGATCGAGATCCCGCAGCTGACGCGGCGCTGGCCGGGGGTCGAGCTCGCCGGCGGCGGCCCGGCGCTCCACCTGGCCGCGCCAGTTGCGCAGGAAGGGGCCATAGACGCGGTAAGGATCGCCGCCGCCGGTCCGCAGACGCTCCGGTGGGATCAGCAGCTGGTCCCAGTCGGCGTGGGCGGCCACGCCATCGGCGGCCAGGGCCGCCGCCAGCCGCTCCTCCAGGGCCCGTTCGGCCGGTTCCACACCCCGGTTCCAGACCACCGCCGCGGCGCCGCAGGCGGCGGCCAGGCGGGGCAGCAGGTCTGCCGGGTCGCCCTGCAGCAGCAATAGGCGGCTGCCGGCGGCCCGCCAGCGGCCGGCCAGCTCTTGCAGGCTGGCGGCCAGGAACCACAGCCGCGCCGGGGCCTGGGCCGCCACCGCCAGCTCGGCCGGGTCGAGCACCACGACGCCGGTGAGGGCCGGGCTGCGGGCGGCGGCGGCGGCCAGGCCGAGGTTGTCGGCCAGGCGCAGATCGCGGCGGTGCCAGAAGAGGCAGCGGGGTGGGGTCATGGCATCAGCGCGTGGAGGTGATCGAACCACAGCCCTGGCCCCGGCACCGCCAGGGGCCGCTGGCGGGGCCGGGCCGGCCGGCCCGAGCTCACAGCCCCAGCAGCTGGCGGGCCCGGAACCAGGCGGTCACGCTTTTGCCATCGAGGTATTCGTCGCCGCTGGCGATGGCGGCATCGAGCTCGGCGGGGCTCAGCAGCAGCACCTCCATGTCTTCGTCGTCGTCGCCGGCCGGGGGGTTGTCCAGGGGGGTGAGGCCCCGGGCCAGGAAGAGGTGGATCACCTCATCGGAATAGCCGGGGCAGGGCAGCATCGCGCCGAGGGAATCCCAGCGGCTGGCGCGGTAGCCGGCCTCCTCCTGCAGCTCCCGCTCCATGGTGGCCAGGGGGCCCTCGCCGGGATCGAGGGTGCCGGCCGGAAACTCCAGCAGCCGGGCGGCTACTGCAAAGCGGTACTGGCGCAGCACCACCACCCGGCCGTCGTCGAGCACGGGCACCGCCAGGGAGGCGCCGGGGTGGCGGATCACGCCGAAGCTGGCCTCCAGGCCGATCGGCAGCACCAGGCGGTTGAGCTCAAAGCGCAGCTTGCGGGCATCGAGGCTGGCGGTGGTTTCGAGCAGGCGCGAGGGCTCGGGGGGCGGCAGGGGCGCCATCGCGGCACGGGGCGGAGGTGGCGCCAGCTTGGCGTATGGGGTCCGCGGGGGATGGTGTCGGGACATCACCAACGCGGGCCCGTGCCGTCCCCTCGCTTGTCCTGTTCCCTGGAGCCGGATGTGTAGGCAACGCTTCCGCTCCACGCATTGGCGACGGTCGCCGCCTGGCTCGGGAGCTGGAGCTTCTGTACAAACCGCACCCAAACGTCTCATCGACGACGCCCTGATGCGGGAGGCGATGTAGGCCTCAGGAGCAGGCAGCAAGCCGGAGGCGGTGGAGTTGGGCCTGCGCACACCTTGTGCGGCTGCAGCAGCAGGGTGAGATCCGCTCCTTCCGCGGACGCCCCTGCTGGGAAGGAGACCTGGACGCCCAGCGCCTCGACGTCGAGCCTCAGGCCCCAGGCTCTCAGTCCAGACTCAATGCCTGCTGTTTGGTCTCCAGTTAATCGGATAGTGGGTGATTCGACATTGAGGGTCATGCAGTGTCTTCATTCACATAGGCTATGGCGATCTTTGGGCTTTCACGCTGACAACGAGACAGGCCCTTGGAGGTGGACCCGATCGGCAGGGCAACGGCTTGCTCCGCGGCCATGCAAGCCAAATGTCCGATCGAACTCTTAACCATTTGTTCGACTGTTCTTAACAAAAATTCCGGTTACCTGGTCCAGGATGCGCGAAACTCAGGTCGGCTGAATTGTGCCCGTCAGCTTTGATGACCTCTACAGTCAGAATTTCAATACCCTTTCTGCCGTTGCGGGCAGCTCCGTCTGGACCAATGATGTAACGCTGGCGGGTTGGTTTCTCTTCCGCCAGCCAGCGACCGCACCGGTTGCCATAACCAGCTTTACCGCCGAAGCGGGATCTGGAAGCACCGGTAGTTTCTACGGTTATGGTAGTAGTGGCAGTGGTGACCGGTCCCTTGGTGGGCTAGGCAGTAGCGGTAGCTATTTTGGAAGCCCGGCCAGTGGGGCAGTGGCCGGCTGGATCGCCCTTGCCCTCACCAACAGCTCTGGTGCTGTCCTGGATTCCCTCAGCCTGAGGTTTGCCGGAGAGCAGTGGCGCAACGGCGGCAACGCCACCCCTCAGTCGATGACCCTGAGCTACGGCTTTGGTAGTTCTTTCGCTTCCGTCACCACCTGGACCACTCCAGGCGGCAGCTTCAACTGGTCGTCTCCGCTGGCCTCCGCCACAGCGGCTGCCGTAGATGGCAACGCTGCTGGCAAGGTGAGTGACCGGGGCGGCACGCTCAGCGGCCTCGCCTGGCAGCCCGATGCCACTCTCTGGTTCCGCTGGACTGAAACCAACGATACCGGCAACGATCACGGCCTTGCCATCGATGATCTGCAGATCAGCGCCGTCGCGCCCGTTCCTACCGTCATCCTCGAGAGTGCGGATGCCAGCGCCAACGAAGCCACGGCGGCCAACGACAACGCCCGTTTGCTGATTCGCCGCAGCGGTTCCACCAGCGCAGCCCTGGTCGTGACCCTCAACCTGGCGGGCACGGCCGTGCGCAACAGCGACTACAGCCTCACGCCCCTCACGGCCGACGCCAGTCTCAGCGGCAACCTGCTCACGATTCCCGCCGGGACTGCGGCCGTGGAGCTGCTGCTCACACCCCTGGCAGACACCCTGATCGAAGGCGAGGAGACCGCGCTGATCAGCCTGGGCCCCAGCTCCGCCTACGCCGGCGGTAGTCCTTCCACCCTGACGCTGACGATCAGCGACGACGATGAGGGATCAGGCGCAATCCAGATCAGTGAATATCTCTACGATGGTCATGGTGGTGAATTCATCGAATTTACCAATCTCAGCGCCCAGCCGGTTGATTTGAGCGGCTGGAGCTTCGATGACAACAGCCGCCAGCCTGGTTCCCAGATTCTCAGTGCCTTTGGCGTCGTGGCACCCGGTGAATCGGTGATCCTCACCGAAGCCAACGCCAGTGACTTCCGCAGCGCCTGGAGCCTGTCGCCTTGGGTGAAGGTGATCGGCGGCCTCACCAACAACCTGGGCCGTGCCGATGAAATCAACCTCTACGACAACGCTGGCGCGTTGGTGGATCGGCTCACCTACGACGACCAGAGCTTCAGTGGCACCATCCGCGCTCTCAATGCCAGCGGTTGGGCCCCCGCCTCCGCCCTCGCCGCTCTGCAGATTCAACCCGCCTGGGGTCTGTCAACCGCGGGCGATGCCCAGAACAGCCGCAGGACAAGCGGCGGCAGCCTCGGCAACCCTGGCCATTACAACGCCGGACAGCCCGGTGTGCTGGTGATCGAGTCCGGCGGTGCCTCGGCTGTGGAGGAGGCGGGCGGCGGCGACAGCGTCAGCTTGGCGCTGCGCAGCCAGCCCCTGGCCGATGTGGTGGTGGCGGTCGACACCGGCGCCCAGCTCACGGCCGCTGTCGACAACCTGCGCTTCACCCCCGCCAACTGGTCGATCCCGCAAACCCTCACGATCGCCGCCGTCGACGACCTCGTGGTGGAGGGCCCTCATAGCGGCCTGCTGCGCTTCTCCCTCAGCAGCGCCGATCCGGCTTACCACGGACTGGCGGTGCCCGACCGATCTGTCGCCATCAGCGACAACGATCGACCGGGGCTGCCGCCAACCCTCCAGCTTCTGGCGCCCCAACCCTGGATCGACCTGCCTGCGAGCGGTGCGGGCGGCTTCCTCGGGGAGGTCATCAACGACCCTACGGATCCAGCCCGCACCCTCGGAATCGCCATTCAGCTAGCCGACCCCGACACCGCTTCCGCCAGCTTGCTGCTGTCGGTGCAGAGCAGCAACACCTCGGTGGTGGGCCCCTCCGGCCTCCAGCTCAGCGGCAGTGGTGCTGACCGCCAGCTGACCATTGCCCCCGCGGGCGTGGGCCTCACCACGATCACTATCACGGTCAGCGACGGCGGCAGCAGCGCCAGCAGCAGCTTCATCTATGGCGCCTCTGCCGCCGCCGCGAGCCCGGCCGTCACCCGCTTTCACGGCGGCGCCAGCGATGCCTCCAGCGCCATCGCCATCGATGCCGACTGGATGATGGTGGCTGACGACGAGGACCAGGTGCTGCGGCTGGTCAACCGTCAGCAGTCGGGTCTGGCCGCGGCGAGCTTCGCGATGGATGCCAGTCTCGGGCTCATCGGCGGCTCCGAGGTGGATCTGGAGGCCTCCACCCGAGATGGCTCCACTCTCTTCTGGCTGGGTTCCCACAGCAATAACGGCAGCGGCGATGACCGCCCCAACCGCGAGCGCCTGTTCGCCACGGCTCTCAGCGGCAGTGGCGCCGGCATCGGCCTGACGCCGCTCGGTTTCTACGCCTACCTGGAAGACGATCTGGTGGCCTGGGATCAGGCCCAAGGCGGCAGCCTCGGCCTCGCCGCCAGCGCCGCCGCCGGGGTGCCCCCGGAGCAGCCGGGCGGTTTCAACATCGAAGGGCTCTCGATGGGTCCGGACGGCACCACCGCCTTCCTCGGCTTCCGCGCCCCCACCCAGCCAACCAGCAACCGCCAGCAGGCGTTGATCGTGCCGTTGCTGAACATCGAGGAGCTGATCAGGCCCGGCGGTGGCTCCGCCGGCACGGCCCGCTTTGGCACGCCGATCCTGCTCGATCTGGGGGGGAGGGGCATCCGCAGCATCGACCGCAACGCCGCCGGCGACTACCTGATCATTGCCGGGCCCAGTGGTGCCGCCAACGGCGTAGTGCCTGCCGATTTTCGTCTCTACCGCTGGAGTGGCGTCGCCACGGATGCGCCGCTGCTGCTCAGCGCCGACATCAACGCCCTGTTGGGGGGGGATGGCAGCGCTGAGGCGATCGTGGACGTGCCCGTCAGCCTCACCACCACCAGCACCCTGCAGCTGCTGGTGGACGACGGCGACACGGTCTGGTACGGCAACGGCGTGATCTCCAAGGACCTGGAAAGCAACGCCGGTTATGGCAAGCCGCTGCAAAAGTTCCGGAGCCTTCAGCTCAGTCTCGGCACCCCGGTGATTCCTGCCGGCAGCCTCTCGTTGGCCAGCGGCTACCAGCAGAGCTTCGACCGCCTGCTCAGCACAGGAAGTACTAGCTGGAGCGATGGCTTGCTGCTCGGCTGGTCGGTTCGTCGCACGGGCAGCGGCACCTCGCTGGCCGCCAGCGAGGGCAGCACAACCACCGGCAACCTTTACAGCTTCGGCGCCAGCGCTACCAGCGACCGCGCCCTGGGCTCGATCGGCTCCGGCAATGCCGCCGCTGGCAGCTTCAGCTGGGGCCTGCGCCTGTTCAACGACACAGGTTCTCGCGTCGATCGCGTCTACCTCAGCTTCCGCGGCGAACAGTGGCGCAACAGCGGGGCCTCCGCCCAGAGTCTCAGCCTGGAGTGGCGAGTCGGCGGCAGCGATCTCAGCGGTGGCAGTTGGAGCGCGGTGCCTGCCCTGGCCTTCACCTCACCGATCACCGGAGGCAGCGCGGCCGCCCTTGATGGCAACCTCGCCGCCAACAGCCGCCTCCTCTCTGGCGTGATCGATGGGCTGAACCTGTCCGCCGGCGCCGACCTCTGGCTCCGCTGGTCGGATCCCGACCACGCCGGCAGCGACCACGGGCTGGCGATCGACGATCTGACGATTGCCACCACACCGCTGCCCGCCTTGCAGGTGCTGGCCAGCGACGGCGGCACCGCCGTCGCCGAAGGCGATCGAACTGGCGACAGCGTCACGATCTCCTTGGCTACCAACCCCAGCTCCCCTGTGACGCTCAGCTTGAGCGGCGATGGGCAGGTCCAGCTCAGCAGCGATGGGGTCAGCTTCACCGACAGCCTCACACTGGTGCTCAACGACAGCCTCAGCCGGGCCATCACGGTGCGGGCTGTGGATGATGTCCTGGTGGAGGGCGATCACAGCAGCAGTGTCAGCCTCCTGCTGAGCAGCGCTGATAGGGCCTACAACGGCCTGGTCGTGCCCGATCTGTTGGTGTCGGTGAGCGACAACGATCGGGCGGTGCAGATCACACCCATCCACACGATCCAGGGCACGGAGGCCTCAAGCCCCTTGCAGGGGCAGACGGTCACGGTGGAGGGGATCGTGGTGGCAAGCTTCCCGGGCAGTGGCGGCTTGTCGGGTTTCTTCCTGCAAGAGGAGGACGGCGATGCCGACCAAGATCCGCGCTCCTCGGAGGGGATCTTCGTGTACGACCCCGCTGGTCTGTTCGGCGGCGGCGTCGGTGAGCGCGTGCGACTGAGCGGCACCGTGGCGGAATACCTCAGCAGTGCCACGGGCATCAGCGGTGCCCCTGTAGCCAGCAGCCTCACCCAGGTCACCGCCCTCACCACCTTGGAGCGAAAGGGCAACGCCCCTTTGCCGACGGCGGCCACCCTGTTTCTGCCCGTCGCGGACGAGCTCGCCTTTGAGGCGGTGGAGGGGATGGCCGTGACCGTGCTGGCGGCGAGTGGTCCGTTGACAGTCACCAACACCTTCGGCCTTGGCCGCTATGGCCAGGTGGGGCTCTCGTCCGGTGGCCGGATGAGCCAGTTCACCCAGTTCAACGCCCCGGACGCGGCAGCCTATGGGGCCTATCTGGACGACCTGAGCAAGCGCACCATTCAGCTGGATGACGGCAGCACCCGGCAGAACCCCGACCCGGTGATCTACGGCCGCGGTGGTGAGCCGCTGAGCGCCCTCAATCCGCTGCGGGGTGGAGACACGATCGCCAGCATCAGCGGCGTGCTCGATCAGCGCTTCGACGGTTACCGGGTGCAGAGCACCAGTGGCGCTAACGTCCTGGCTACCAACCCGCGCAGTTCCAAGGCGCCACCTGTGCGGGGAACACTGAAGATTGCCGGCTTCAACCTGCTCAACTACTTCAATGGCAACGGTAGCGGTATTGCCAATGCTGCCGGCGGCTTCCCCACGGCTCGAGGTGCCGACACGCTGGTGGAATTGGAACGGCAGCGGGCCAAAACAGTGGCAGCAATCCTGGGCCTGGATGCCGACATCATTGCCTATAACGAACTTGAAAACGATGGCTATGGCCCCAGTGGCGCCGCTCAGCAGCTTGTGGATAGCATCAATCAGGCTGTCGGCGCCAATGTCTACAGCTTCATCAGGCCTGCGGCGAGCTTGCTGCAGCCCGATGGCCGCTTCGGTGGCGACGAGATCACGGTTGGATTCTTCTACCGCAACGACCGTGTCCGCCAGGCGACCGGCACCAGCGTCGCTGCCCTCCAGAGTGGCAGCTTCGACCAAGGCAGCAACCGCATTCAGCGGCCCGCCCTGGCAGTGAGCTTCGAGCGGTTGGACGGCGGGATGGGGACCGGCGAACAACTGACCACCGTCGTCACCCATCTCAAGTCGAAGGGCAGCAGCGCCGGCGGCAGCGGCGATGCCGACGCTGGCGACGGCCAAGGGCTCTCCAACGGCAGCCGCACCCGCGCTGCCGCGGAACTGGCCGACTGGCTGGCCTCCTCGCCCACCGGCCTCAATGATCCGGATGTGTTGATCTTGGGCGACCTGAACAGCTACCTGAAGGAAGATCCGATTACCACTCTGGCGGCTCGGGGGTACGAAAGCCTGTACGGGCCTGATTCATATTCGTATCAGTTCAATGGCCAGTGGGGATCGTTGGATCATATGCTGGCTAGCTCCAGCCTCGCTGCCCAGCTGGGAAGCGCCTGTAAGTGGGCGATCAACAGCGATGAAGCGGTGGTGTTGGACTACAACACCGAATTCAAATCTGCCTCACAGATCAACAGCTTCTACAACGCCGACCCCTTCCGTAGCTCCGACCACGATCCGCTCCTGGCTGGATTTCTGCTCAATCCCTCCAATCGCGGTGCGGCCAGCTTCACCATCAGCGGCTCCTCGGCGATAGGCCAGAACCTCATCGCCACCCTGGCGACTTCCGACCCCGATGGGGATGGTGCGTTTGTGTACCGCTGGCAGACCTCTCCTAATGGCAGAGACTGGACAGTGGTTGGTACGAACAGCAGCAGCTACAGCATCGTGCCAACCGATGAAGGTAAACAGCTTCGGCTAGTGGTCTCCTACTCCGATGTCAAGGGCTTCGCCGAAACCTTTACCGTGGCGGCCAACCCCGTGCCGCTGATGCCCGAGCTGGCGATCACCGCGCTCACGCCATCCCAGAGCGAGGGTTCCATCGGCTCCACCTCCTTTGCCTTCCAGATCAGCCGCTCCGGCGATCTCAGCGGCAGCAGTCGCGTGGCCTGGGTTGTGGAGGGCAGCGGCAGCAATCCCGCCACCAGCGCTGATTTCGCCCTCAATCAATGGCCCAGTGGCACCGCCTTGTTCACCGCAGGGCAAGACAATCTCACCATCACCACCCCGGTGTTTGCAGACGGCACGCTCGAGTCTGACGAGAGCTTTCGCGTGCTGCTCAGCTCCGCCAGCAATGGCCGGATCACGCCAGCAACCGCCAGCGCCGCCAGCCAGATCCTCAACGACGATCTGCCCGCCCAGACCTTCAGCTTCACGGCTTCAGCCCCCTCCGTGTTCGAGGGCAATGCCGTTTCCATCGGTGTGTTCACCACCAACGTGCCAGTAGGCAGTCGGCTTTATTGGCAGGCCAGTGGCACCGGCATCACACCGTCCGACTTCAGTAGCGCGGGCCTCAGTGGTGATGTGCTGATCGGCGGCGATGGACGGTCATCCTTCTCCCGAACCGTCGCGGCTGATGCGGTGGTCGATCCTGACGAAACCCTGGAGATCAGGTTTTTCAGCGATTCGGCACGCAGCCTGCAGGTGGGCAACACCCTCAACCTCACGATCAAGGAACCGACCGTTGGCCTGTCCACGGATAGCAACGACATCATCAGCGGCACCGCTGATGCTGAGCGCCTCAACGGGGTGCCCTCAGGCTCCAGCCTGCGCGGAAGGGGCTCCCGCGACGAACTCACCGGCCTGGCTGGAGATGATATTTTCGTGCTGGGTGACGCCAGTGGCCCTTACTACGATGACGGCCGGCCTGCCAACCGCGGCACGTCCGACATGGCCATCATTCGGGATTTCTCGGCTGGCGATAGGATCCAGCTCTGGGGCACTAATTCAATGTACAGCCTCGTTTCAGCACTTTATGCTGGAGCCAGTGGGGTTCGCATCGATCTCAATCCATTCAATCCCCTGGTATCAGGAGCTCTTCCCGAAGCCATTGGCTTTGTAAAAGGGGCTACCCTGGCATCTCTAAGCTTGTCCAATCCTGCTCAGTTCCTCTATTAAAACTCTTGAATCGATGACAGTCTCGACTCGCGTCCAAGTGCTCGCTTTCGTAGGGGCTTCTCTGCTGCCTCTCGCCACCCCGCTTGCGGCTCATGCTTTGGCTATCAATATCAGTGGAATTGATTATGAGGTCTCCTTCGTCTCTGCCTCCTACAATGCTGACCCTGATCTTTTTGGGGCGGCGCCTCTTGGGCGGATGCCCTGGTGGGGCAATGCCGGTCTTGCTTCCGCGTTCGCAGCCGAGGTGTATAACCAGCTCGGTGAGAATGTCTATCAAGCCAGCTATGGACCCGTCTTCGCTTATGGCTACAGTCTGGCTGGGTCGGGTGAGGTTTATGGCGTAGTTCAAAACACGCTTGATATCAATGATCAGCTAGATCTTGGCTCGACCAGTCCCCTCGAGGCTGGCGCGACCTATTCCTATGCGTATGCCACAGGTGATACTGCTGTTCCTGCCCCCATTCCACTGCTTGGGACTGTCGCAGCATTTGCCCGTGCAAAGCGGCTTCGCCGCAATCGAAAGTTGATGAGAGTCGTGGTGCCCTGCGTGAGTCAATAGGCCGGCAGCTCTCCACTTTCTGGATCAAGAAGCTGGCTGTTCGATGTGACAAAATTTGAGTGAACTTCCGGCCCGAGCTCACAGCCCCAGCAGCTGGCGGGCCCGGAACCAGGCGGTCACGCTTTTGCCATCGAGGTATTCGTCACCGCTGGCAATGGCGGCATCGAGCTCGGCGGGGCTCAGCAGCAGCACCTCCATGTCTTCGTCGTCGTCGCCGGCCGGGGGGTTGTCCAGGGGGGTGAGGCCCCGGGCCAGGAAGAGGTGGATCACCTCATCGGAATAGCCGGGGCAGGGCAGCATCGCGCCGAGGGAATCCCAGCGGCTGGCGCGGTAGCCGGCCTCCTCCTGCAGCTCCCGCTCCATGGTGGCCAGGGGGCCCTCGCCGGGATCGAGGGTGCCGGCCGGAAACTCCAGCAGCCGGGTGGCCACCGCAAAGCGGTACTGGCGCAGCACCACCACCCGGCCGTCGTCCAGCACGGGCACCGCCAGGGAGGCGCCGGGGTGGCGGATCACGCCGAAGTTGGCCTCCAGGCCGATCGGCAGCACCATCCGGTTGAGCTCAAAGCGCAGCTTGCGGGCATCGAGGCTGGCGGTGGTTTCGAGCAGGCGCGAGGGCTCGGGGGGCGGCAGGGGCGCCATCGCGGCATGGGGCGGAGGTGGCGCCAGGTTGGCGTATGGGCTCCTGGTCGGTCGGTGTTGTGGCGGGTGGTTGGTTCAGGCCACCGGCATCACCAGCAGGCCGCCCCGGGGTGAGGGGCTGGGCACCAGCTGCAGGCTGAGGTCCTGGTCGGGCGCCAGCCGCAGGCTCAGGCGGCCCAGCAGGCCCACCGCCAACAGGCGGATCTCGAGTTCGGCCAGGGCCTTGCCCAGGCAGACCCGTTCGCCACCGCCGAAGGGCAGCAGGGTGAGGCCCGTATCGCCCTCCAGGTGGCGCTGGGGGCGGAAGGCGTCGAGGTCGTCGGGGGGGTGGGTCGCCGCAACGCTCCCGGCGGCGTCGCGGTTGAGGCTGGCCGCATGGCCTGGATGGTTCGGGGTGGAGGGCTCTCCGGGGGGCCCCGCTGCCTCCGCAGGGAGGCCGCCCCCCTGCCGATAACGATTCGAGGCCGCCAGGGCCACCTGCACCACCCGCCCGGCCGGCACCGCCACCCCATCGAGCACCAGCTCCCGGGTGGTGCGGCGGAAGAAGCCCCCCACCGGCGGATTGAGCCGCATCACCTCGGCCACCAGGGCCGCCAGCCGCGGGGCGGCCGCTGGGTCGTAGGCGTTGGCGGCCTGCTCGGCGGGTGGCGGCCAGGGCAGGGCCTCCAGCTCCGGCCGCCACCAGGCCTCCAGCTCCGGATGCTGCAACACCGCCGCCAGCAGGCAGCTGAGCGAGGAGGCGGTGGTTTCGTAGCCGGCGAAGAGCAGCAGCAGCAGCTGTTCCACCAGATCGGCATCGTCGAGGGGGAGGCCGGCTTCATCGAGGCCGCCGCTGAGCAGATCGAGGCCGCCCGCCAGGGGTTCGCCGGCCGCCGCCCGCTCCCGACTGCGGCGCAGCACGTCCCCGAGGCGCACCAGCAGGCGGCGGCGGGCCTGCAGGGCCCGGGCGAAGGGACTGCCGGGCAGGGCGAGGGGAACGGAGAAGAGGGCCCGGGTCCAGATCTCGAAGTCGCGGAACAGGGCGTCGCGGTCGTCGCCCTCCAGGCCGAGCACCACCGTGGCGATCACGCTGAAGGCAAAGCGGCGCAGGCGATCGACCAGGGGCACGGGGCTGGTGGCGGCGGCCAGTTCGGCGCTGAGCTCGTCGACCAGGGCCACGATCGCCGGGCTGTAGCGGCGCAGGGCGGCGGCTGAGAAGAGCTGGCCCACCACCCGGCGGCGGGCGCGGTGGTCGGGACCGTTGCGGTTGGCCAGGGAGCGGCTGCCGAGCAGCTGGCGCACGCTGGCGGGCCACCAGCCCTCGCTGGCCTCAGGCTGGGCGAGGAGGTCGCCGATCGCCCGGGGGCCGCGGATGAACACCAGGGGCTGGCCGAGCAGACGGGTCAGGAAGACGTTGCCGTGCTGGGCGAAGCGCCGCTGGGCGAAGCCGGGATCGCGGAAGAAGGCCAGGGCCTCCAGCAGGCCGCTGACGGCGCCGGTGTCGGGCAGGGGCCGGGGGGCTGGCGTCTGGGGCTCGTTCGGGACTGGGGTTGGGGGGGGGCTCACCAGGGCAGCTCCTCGCCGTTGGCGTGCCAGAAGCGACCGCTGTTGTCCATGGAGAGGGCATCGAGGCGCTCCAGCAGGCCGCTGGCGGCCTGTTCCGGGGGGATGCCGGAGAAGCCCACCATGCGGGTGGCCACCATGCCGGGGTGGAGCAGGGCCACGGCGATGCCCCGGGGCCGCAGATCCACCGCCAGGGAGCGGCCGGCCATGTTGAGGGCGGCCTTGCTCATCCGGTAGCCGTAATAGCTGCCGGAACCGTTGTCGTCGATCGAGCCCATCCGGCTGGTGATCAGCCCCAGCTTGGCGCCGGCTGGCAGGTTGGGGAGCAGGGCGCGGGCCAGCAGCAGGGGCGCCAGGGCGTTGATCTCAAACTGCCGGCGCAGGCCCTCGGCGCTGAAGTCGCGGAGGCCATCGGCCTCGAGGATGCCGGCGTTGAGGATCGCCCCGGCCAGGGGGAGGTCCGCCAGGCGAGCCACCAGCCGCTCGATCGCCACGGCGCTGCCGAGCTCGATGCCGGCCTCGATCCGCACCCCCAGCGCCTCCAGCTCCGCCGAGCTGCTGCGGCAGACGGCGACCACGGTGTCGCCGCGGGCCTGGAGCAGGCGGCAGAGGGCCAGGCCGATGCCGCGGTTGGCGCCGGTGACCAGCCAGGAAGCCATGGCGGGGTGGGGGGTTAAGGGATCTCCAGGATGTCAGGGTCTGGGCGGCTGGTGGGGTGGGATCGCCGACCAGCCGGTTCCGATCTCCGCCAGCGGCGAATCCACCGTCTGTTGCGGAACCTGGCCGGCCCTCCGCCGCACGCCCCTGGCACCCCGGGAATCCTTCGCTGGGCCATCAGGCTTCAGCCCTCCAGGCGGTAGGGCGTTCCCGGTTGCGGATCGATGAAGCGGCAGCCGCCGGCGCGGGCCGCCACCAAGGCGGCCGCTTCCTCCGGGCTTCCCTGCACCTGCAGGGCCGAGGCCAGCAGACCGCTGAAGCGCACGTCACCGCCGGTGGTGCTGGCCAGCACGGCAGCGGGTTGAAAGCGTTCCAGCAGCTGGGGCAGGGCCGTGCGACCCCGCACGAAGGCACCCGCCAGGGGCAGGCTGACATCCAGCACCGGCGTGATCACGGCGGTGAGGCGGCGGCTGGGGAGAGCGGCGCTGGGAAAACCGTGGGGTTCGAGATAGAGGCTGCCGGCGGGATGGTCGAGCAGCCAGCCGTTCTCGAGCTGCGGCACGGCCGCGCCGGCGGTGGCGGTGATCGTCAGGGGGCCATGGCTGTGGCTGCTGCCCGCCGCCAGGGCGATGACCCGGTGGAAGCCCAGCTGCTGCGCCTTGCGGGCCGCCGTGGGGGAGGCGATCACCCGCAACTCCGCAGGCAGCAGCGCCAGGCTGGGGGGATGGCAGTGGTCCGGCAGTCCCTGGCTGAGCAGCAGCAGATCGATGGCCTCCGGCACCGGCTGGGGCGAAGCCAGCTCGCCCTTGAGCAGCCAGTCGATCGGCCCGAAGCTCAGGGGGCCGGTGAACCAGGGATCCACCAACACGCGCAGCCCCGCGAACTCCAGCAGCCAGCCGTTGGCGCCCAGGTAGGTGGCGGTGAGGGTGGAGGGCATCACAGAGCCATGATCAGGGCCCAACGATGGCGGCGCCGGGAAGGGCCTGTGGGGGTGCGGGGTGAGCTGGTGGTTCTGGACAGCTCCCGTCGTCAACCGCTGAGGGGGGTATCGCCCCTCGTCTTCAAGCTCCACCCTCTCTGGCCAGCGGCCGCTCACCCATCAGGGTGAGGTAGGCCTGGAGGCGGGCTCGGTTGCTGGCATTGGGATCGAGTTGGACTCGGGCGGAAAGCAAAGCGCATCGATCGAGGCGAGCAGTTGCCTGCCTTTGGCGTTCTGCTGCCTCAGCAAGGCGTTCTCTTGCCTCAGCTGCTCGGTTTCGCTCTCGATCTGCAAGATTTCTCTCCCGATCCGCTCGCTGTCGCTCCTCACTCGCAAGATCTCGTTCTCGATCTGCTTCGTTTCGTTCTCGATCTGCAAGATTTCTCTCCCGATCCGCTCGCTGTCGCTCCTCACTCGCAAGATCTCGTTCTCGATCTGCTTCGTTTCGTTCTCGAGCTGCTTCATCCGCCATTCGTGCCGCATCTTGCGCCGCTCGTAATCGGGATCCCGACGCCAGTTGAGCATCGACAACAACTGTCGCCAGCGAGGCAGCGATGAAACCGATTCCCCATTGCTGCTGGAGCGCGATGGTGCCGCCGAAGACGGTGATGTGGTCATAGGAGAAAAAGAGAGCGATCAGGCCGAGGGCGATGCCGCCGAGCACCTGGAGCACACCCAGTCGATCGAGGCCCAGCCAGCGGGAGGTCAGTTCTATCGATTTTGGCGGGTCTGGCCGCTCCGGGGCGTCGTTGGGCGGCGGCTGGGCTGGGGGTGGGGATGGCGGCACGGCATCCAAGACGGTGGCGGGGGGTGCCAGTTGGCGGCACTCAGGAGATCAATGCCACCCTTGTCACGCAGACCCCCGCCACGCTCCAGAAGGGGGTCTTCCCTACCCCTCCACCAGCGCGCTGTCGGCGTCCTTAGCGCTGGCGATGGCCGCGCGCGCCTGATCGCGCAGGGTGGCATCAAGCCGCCTGGCGGGATGGCCGGGAGGCAGGCGATCATGCAAGCGCTGGGCCTCCGCAGCTAGGGCCACCTCGTCCGGGCATGGCTCACTGAAGGAGCGAGGGCGAAGAGACCGGCGCCCCGCCGCCTCCAGGCCTGCCGCAAGCCAGTCGCTGCTGGTGTGGTCCACGGCGGCGGCGACGAACAGCAACTCGCCCACGAAGGCGTGCTGCTCCAGGGGAAAGCGCTCTGGGGCCTCGGCTCAGAGGGCCGCCAGCAGTTGCAGGTGGGGCAAGCGGTGCTGCGGGGCGTCTTGCCACCAGCTCCAGAGGGTGCAGTTGAGCCCCGGTTCGCGCCAGCCGAACAGGCAGGCGAGGAGGTTCGCCCACGCGGCTTGGAAGGCATCCTGATCCGTGCAGGGCCTCACTGACGCTTGTGATTGCTCCGGCCGTGGCCAGGGGGGTGTTCAGATGTTCTCTAGGGTCTCGGGCCATTCATGGCCTGACTGCCGCCGAATCCTCTTGGATTCCTGCTCCTGAATCGCGTCCACCGGCCCCGATTCGCCATCCGCCGCTGCTCAGCCGCCAGCTCCAGCCTGGCCCCCTCATTCCGGCCAGCCCCGGCGCCCGAGCCGCCGCTGCGGCGGTGGTTCCAGCGCCGCCGCCGGCAACGCCGCCAGCAGCATTCCAGCGGTGGCAGCCGGATGGTCCGCGGCGGCGGACTCGTTGACCGCCCCTTCCCCAGCCGGCGGCGGCCAGATCCCTGAGCCGGGCACCACCAGCTCCGGATCGATCGCCGCCAGGGGTGTCAGCACAAAGGCCCGTTCGCGCAGGCGCGGATGGGGGAGCTGCAGCTCGGGACGCTCCAGGTGCAGCGGGCCGCACCAGAGCAGATCGAGATCGAGGCTGCGGGGCCCCCAGGGCTCGGCCCGCACCCGCCCGAAGCGCTGCTCCAACCGCTGCAGCCGCCGCAGCAGCGCCAGGGCCGCTTCCGCGCCCGGCTCGACCGTGGCCCCGGCAGGGGCGATGGCCTTGGTGGCCGCGCTCTGCCCTGGGCCTGGTGGCGTTCCGGCAAGCCCCGGCCGGTCGGCGGCAGCCGGCGGGGGGCCGCCATCGATCACCACCACGGCATTGAGGTAGTCGGGCTGTCCTGCCGGGCCCCCCACCGGCGCGGTGCGAAACAACGGCGACCAGCGCAGCCGCGCTGCGGCGATCCCCCACGCCCCATCCCTGGCCCACCCCCCATCACCTTCGCCGTCGCCACCGGCGGATCCGCCGGCACCATCGCCCCGATCCCGAGCCACCCCCGGCCCTCGGGGGCGCCCCAGCTCCCGCCACCAGCCCAGCAGCTCCGCCGCCAGCAGGGGCCGCACCGCCAGCAGCGTGGCCAGCGGATCGCCCAGATTCGCCCCCAGGGCCACCGCCACCGAACCGGTCCCCAGAGCAGGGCTCTCCTGGCGCCGCTGGCCCGCGGGCTGGGGCTGGAGCGCTCGCCCGGACCCTGAATCGATCTGCTGCATCGCCGCGGCGCCCGTCTCAGCCCAGCCGCACCTGCCGCTCCTCCCGCACCTGCACGGGGATCTCCAGGTGGGAGCGACCGATCATCTGCGGGCCATCCACGGAGAAGATGCGCGCCTCGATGCCGAACTCGCGGAAGGCATTCTCCAGCTCCTGGATCAACGCCTTCTCCACCTGGGCCTCCGCATCCACCACCTTGCCGATCAGGCGGCTGCCCAGGGGGCCGATGCGCTGCCGTACCACGTCCCGCGCATTGGTGACCTCGATGACCAGCACGGCGGCTCGGCGGTGGTGGTCACCCTATCGGCAGCGGAGGCCCCCACTGGCCGGATTGCTGCCAACCGGAACGTTCCCGCGATCTCAGGTGAAGGGCTGCAGCAAATCTTCCAGATCCCGCAGCTGGCCGGGGGGCACCAGCCGCGCCAGGGGCAGCCGCGTGCCGCCGCCGCCGATCGGCACCTGCACCGCTTCCAGCGCCTGGCGGGCGCACACCGAGGCGCCCTGGTCGAGACGGGCCGCGCACTCGCAGGCCAGGGTGTCGGCCAGGCCCGCATCGCCCAGATACAGATGCCAGCTCGCCACCTGCACATAGAGCCGATCGGCGATGGCCCTGGTCAGGTCGTCGAGGTCCTGGGCGGAGAGGCTCATGGTTGGGGTTGGGGCCGCTGCAACACCACCACGCTGGCATGCACCAGCAGCAGGGCCCCCCAGCCGAGGGTGAGCCAGGCCAGATGGGTCCAGGGGTGGCGGATCCCCTGCACGAACCAGAGGCCGCTGTTCAGGGCCGCGAACAGCATCGCGTGCAGCGTCAGGTTGACGATCCGCGCGAAGTGGCGGTAGGTGGGGTCGGCGGGATCGGCGGGGCCGTACCAGCGGATCGGCATCGGGGCGCGGCCCTCCTCGGCTCTGCCATCGACGCTAACCGGCTCGGCTCAGTTGACGGATGGGCCCCCCATGGGCTCTGATGAGTTGGCAGGCGCTTGTAGCTCAGCGGATTAGAGCATCTGACTACGGATCAGAGGGTCGGGAGTTCGAATCTCTCCAAGCGCGTCCCTCAGGCCACCCTCCGGGGTGGCTTTTTTGTTGGGCGTTGGGGCGCGGCGCGGCGATCCTGCGCCCCGATCCGGTGCGCAGGCCGGCACAGGGCCCGCTCCGGCGGCTCCGCAGCCCGGTCGTTTCCGTACGATCGGACCGGAGCTTGCCGAACGGGCCGCAGCCCGATGCCCCCGGCCATCCCATCGGCGGTCTGCCGCCCTCCCCCACCCCAGCTTTCCCATCGCCGCTCCCATGGCCGTCTCCTCGCTTTCTCCGGCCGCGATCGATGCACCCCTGGCCCAGGCCGACCCGGCCATCGCCGCCCTGATCGGCCAGGAGCAGAACCGCCAGGAGACCCACCTGGAGCTGATCGCCTCTGAGAACTTCGCCTCCCGCGCCGTGATGGAGGCCCAGGGCTCGGTGCTCACCAACAAATACGCCGAAGGCCTGCCCGCCAAGCGTTACTACGGCGGCTGTGAATTCGTCGATGGCATTGAGGAGCTGGCGATCGAGCGCGCCCGGCAGCTGTTCGGCGCCGCCTGGGCCAACGTGCAGCCCCACAGCGGCGCCCAGGCCAACTTCGCCGTGTTCCTGGCCCTACTCCAGCCCGGCGACACGATCCTGGGCATGGATCTCAGCCACGGCGGCCACCTCACCCACGGCTCGCCGGTGAATGTGAGCGGCAAGTGGTTCAAGGCCGTCCACTACGGCGTCGACCCCGAAACCCAGCAGCTCAATTTCGAGTCCATTCGCCAGCTGGCCCTGGAGCATCGCCCCAGGCTGATCGTCTGCGGTTATTCCGCTTACCCCCGCAGCATCGACTTCGCCGCCTTCCGGGCCATCGCCGATGAGGTCGGCGCCTACCTGCTGGCCGACATGGCCCATATCGCCGGTCTGGTGGCGGCCGGATTGCACCCCAGCCCGATCCCCCACTGCCATGTGGTCACCACCACCACCCACAAGACCCTGCGCGGCCCCCGTGGCGGCCTGATCCTCTGCGGCGACGCCGATTTCGGCAAACAGTTCGACAAGGCGGTCTTCCCGGGCACCCAGGGCGGCCCGCTCGAACATGTGATCGCCGCCAAGGCCGTGGCCTTTGGTGAAGCCCTGCAGCCCTCCTTCCGGGCCTACAGCGAGCAGGTGATCCGCAACGCCCGCGCCCTGGCCGCCCGCCTGATCGAGCGCGGCATCGCCGTGGTCAGCGGCGGCACCGACAACCATCTGGTGCTGCTCGATCTGCGCAGCATCGGCATGACTGGCAAGGTGGCCGACCTGCTGGTGAGCGATGTGAACATCACCGCCAACAAGAACACCGTGCCCTTCGATCCCCAGTCGCCCTTCGTGACCAGCGGCCTGCGTCTCGGCACCGCCGCCTGCACCACCCGGGGTTTCGATGAGGCCGCCTTCGTGGAGGTGGCCGATGTGATCGCCGATCGCCTCCTCAATCCCGAGGACGGCGCCATCGAGCAGCGCTGCCGCGAGCGGGTGGCCGATCTCTGCAGCCGCTTCCCCCTCTATGGCCGCGAACGTTCCCTGCAGCACGCCTGAGGCCGTCACCCTTTCCCTAACGTGAACGCATCAGGCCAGCCGCTTCCAGGTCCGCTGCCGTGACCCTCGCCTACAGCCCCAACGCGGCGGCGCTCCTCACCCTGTTGGTCGCTGGAGCGGTCACGGCCTTGGTGGTGCCCCTGGTTCGTCGGCTCGGCCTGCGCTGGGGCCTCGTCGACCCCCCCGATCCCCGCAAGCAGCACACCGCGCCGATGGTCCGTCTCGGCGGCGTGGGGATCGTGATGGGCTTCAGCCTCGCCCTCTGCGTCACCTGGCTGGCCGGTGGCTTCGCCGATCTCGCCCCCGACAAGGACCGCCTGATCTGGACCTCCCTGGCTGGTGCCCTTTGCTATTTCGTGATCGGCCTGGCTGACGACCTCTTCGCCCTGCCGCCCCTGCCCCGTCTGCTCGGCCAGCTGCTGGTGGCGGCGGCTGTCTGGGAGCAGGGCGTGCGGATCGGCAGCATCGAGTTGCCGTTGGAGGGCGCCGGTTTTCTCACCCTGCCGCCCCTCCTCAGCCTGCTGGCCACCGTGCTCTGGCTGGTGGGCATCACCAACGCCATCAACTGGCTCGATGGCCTCGATGGTCTGGCGGCCGGCGTCAGCGGCATCGCCGCCGTGGCCCTGCTCTCGGTGAGCTTCAGCCTCTCCCAGCCCGCCGCCGGCCTGCTCGCCGCCGCCCTGGCCGGCGCCTGCCTCGGCTTCCTCCGCCACAACTTCAACCCCGCCCGCATCTTCATGGGCGACGGCGGCTCCTACTTCCTCGGCTTTGCCCTGGCCGCGATCAGCATCGTGGGGCCAGCCAAGGGCCTCACCGGCGTCAGCCTGCTCCTGCCGCTGCTGATCCTCTCGTTGCCTCTGGCCGACATGTCGGCGGTGATCATGGGCCGCCTGCGGGAGGGCCGCTCCCCCTTCTATCCCGACCGCCGCCACCTCCACCATCGCCTGCTGCGCTCCGGCCTCAGCCACCGCCGCACCGTGGTGCTGATCTATGCCTTCACCCAGTGGCTCGGGGCCCTGGCCCTGGTGGTGGCCAACACCGAAAACCGCTTCCTCTGGCTCACCCTGGCCACCGCCGTGTTGATCGCCACCGTGGTGCTCAGCCGTCGCTCCCGCCAGGCGGAGCTCCGCTGAGCCGGCTGGTGGGCGCTTGACCCTCCGCCGCCACCGCCGCTCCCCTGCCCCCTCCCCCCATGCAGCCCCCCGCTCCCGATCCGGCCGAGGCCCAGGCCGCCCAGCCGGCTGGGCGGCCCCCGGCCGAGGCCCGAGCGGTGGAGGTGCTCTGCATCGGCACCGAGCTGCTGCTCGGCAACATCCTCAATGGCAATGCCCGCTGGATCGCCGAGCGCCTGGCCGGTCTCGGCATCCCCCATTTCCGCCAGGAGGTGGTGGGTGACAACCGCGAGCGGTTGATCACCGCGGTGCGTGCTGCCGCCGGCCGCTGCCGCGTGCTGGTCACCACCGGCGGCCTGGGGCCCACCCCGGATGACCTCACCACCGAGGCGATCGCCGCCGCCTTCGGCGCACCCCTGGTGGAACACCCCGGGATCTGGGAGGGGATCCGGACCCGTATCGAGTCCCGCGGCCGGGTGGCGGCGGCCAGCAACCGCCGCCAGGCCTTCCTGCCCGAGGGCGCCGCCGTGCTGCCCAACCCCACCGGCACCGCGCCGGGCATCATCTGGACCCCCACACCCGCCGATCCCGGTGTCCCGATCCAACCGGGCTTCACCGTGCTCACCTTCCCCGGAGTGCCCAGCGAACTGCATGCCATGTGGGAGGCGACGGCCGATCCCTGGCTGCGGCAGGCGGGCCTGGCCAGCGGCGTGTTCGCCAGCCGCCTGCTGCGCTTCTGGGGGGTGGCCGAATCGACCCTGGCCGAGCAGGTGGCCGACCTGCTGGAGGGTGAGAATCCCACCGTGGCCCCCTACGCCGGCGCCGGTGAGGTGAAGCTGCGCCTCACCGCCCGCGCCGACGACGGCACCGCCGCCGCCGCCCTGCTGGACCCCCTTGAGGCCGAGCTGCGCGCCCGCACCGGCTCCCTCTGCTTCGGCACGGATGACGACAGCCTCGCCTCGGTGGTGCTGGCCCGCCTGCGGCAGCGGGGCGAGACCCTGGCGGTGGCTGAATCCTGCACCGGTGGTGGTTTGGGCGCCGCGATCACCGCCGTGCCCGGTGCCTCTGATGTTTTCCTCGGGGGCGTGATCGCGTATGCCAACACCCTCAAGCAGGCGCTGCTCGATGTGCCCGCCAGCCTGCTGGCCGCATCGGGGGCCGTCAGCGATCCGGTGGCCGTGGCGATGGCCGAGGGGGTGCGGCGCCGCACCGGCAGCAGCTGGGCCCTGGCCGTGACCGGCGTCGCCGGGCCCGGTGGCGGCACCCCGGACAAACCCGTGGGCCTGGTGCACATCGCCCTGGCCGGTCCCGACGGCACCACCAGCTCCCCGGTGTGCTTCGGCGAGAGCCGCGGCCGCGACTGGATCCGCACCCTCACCACCGGCGAAGCCCTCAACCGCCTGCGCCTCGCCCTGGCCGATCGCGGCTCGCCCTGAGGGGCCGCCAGCCATCGACGCCGCCGATCGGCCACGCTGGCCCCAGCCGCTCCGCTCCCATGGCCGTTGCCGCCAGCCCGCCGCCCCGCCTGGTGGTGCTCGATGGCCACACCAACAACCCCGGTGATCTCTCCTGGGAACCGCTGCAGCGGCTCGGAACCCTCACGGTCCATCCCCGCACCCCGCCGGAGCTGGTGGCCGAGCGGATCGCGGCGGCCGATCTGGTGTTCACCAACAAGACCCGCCTCGGCGCCGCTGAGCTGGCCGCCGCTCCGGAGCTGCGCGGCATCTGCATGCTCTCCACCGGGTACGACGCCGTCGATGGGGCCGCCGCCGCCGCCCGCGCCATTCCCCTGTGCAACGTGCCCGACTACGGCACCCCCTCCGTCGCCCAGGCCGTCTTCGCCCTGCTGCTGGAGCTCACCAACCGCACCGGCCACCACAGCGAGCGGGTGCGGCAGGGGGCCTGGAGCGCCAGCCCCGATTTCTGCTTCTGGGAGGGCAACCTCACCGAGCTGGCGGGGCTCTGCTTCGGGGTGGTGGGTCTGGGGCGGATCGGCCTGGCGGTGGCGACGATCGCCCGGGCCTTCGGCATGGAGGTGATCGCCCACCGGCGCAGCGCCGCCAGCGCCGGCGACGCGGCCACCGCCACCGCTGCCGCCAGCCCCGTGGCCACGGTGGACCTGGCCACCCTGCTGGCCCGCGCTGATGTGGTCAGCCTCCACTGCCCCCTGACCCCTGAGACCCGCGGCCTGATCAACGCCGAGCGGATCGCCGCGATGAAGCCCGGGGCCTTGCTGCTCAACACCGGCCGCGGCCCCCTGATCGTGGAAGCCGATCTCGCCGCCGCCCTCCACAGCGGCCATCTCGGTGGCGCCGGCCTGGATGTGCTCAGCCTGGAGCCCCCCGACCCCGCCAACCCCCTGCTCAGGGCCCCCAACTGCGTGATCACCCCCCACATCGCCTGGGCCAGCCGCGCCGCTCGCCAGCGGCTGCTCGCCGCCGTGGCCGCCAATGCCGCGGCGATCCTGGCCGGCGCCCCCCGCAATGTGGTCAACGGGGTGTGAGGCGGAGGCCGGCCGCCCGCCAGGCCAGGCTGGGTGGAGCTGCCCCGGATTCGATGCGGATGCCCCGTTCCCTCCAGTGGTGCGGTCTGGGCCTGCCGCTGCTGGTTCTGGCCGCGACGGCCGGGTCGATCCTGCCGCCGGCGGCGCTCGCGGCCCCTGCCGCCGCCGCCGCCGCCGCCCTCGCCCCGCTGCCCCTGCCCGCCGGCCTGCGCTGGCGGGAGGACCCCCGCCTCGGCGCCCTGTTCCGCCAGGCGAGCCTGGAGGGCAGCTTCGTGCTGCTCGATCGCCGTCGCGGCGAGCTGGTCGGCAGCAACCGGGAGCGGGCCCTGAGCCGCTTCACCCCCGCCTCCACCTTCAAGATCGCCAACAGCCTGATCGGCCTGTCGGTCGGTGCCGTGGCCAGCGTCGACACGGTGCTGCCCTACCGCAGCGATGCGCCACCGTTCAGCCCGGCCTGGGAGAAGGACATGGGGCTGCGGGAGGCGATCGTGGTCTCGAATGTGCCGATCTACCAGGAGCTGGCCCGCCGCATCGGCCTGGGGAGGATGCAGGCGGCGCTGGACCGGCTCGGCTATGGCAACCGCCAGATCGGTTCGGTGGTGGACAGCTTCTGGCTGCGGGGCCCCCTGGCGATCAGCGCCGTGGAACAGACCCTCTTTCTCGATCGGCTGGCCCGCCAGGCCCTGCCCTTCCCCCGCCAGGCCCAGCGGGCGGTGCGGGAGATCACCCTGGTGGCGCGCGGCCCCGGCTGGGAGCTCCACGCCAAGACGGGCTGGCAGAACGGGCCGAACCCTGGGGTGGGCTGGTGGGTGGGCTGGGTGGAGCGCCAGGGCGTCGCCCATCCCTTTGCCCTCAATCTCGACATCCGCCAGCGCTCCGATGGCGAGGCCCGCCAACGCCTGGGCCGGGCCGCGCTGGAGCTGCTGGGGCTGCTGCCCCCCGCCGCTCCCGCAGCGGGGCCCTGACCCCCGGCCGACCCTCCCTGGGCCCTCGGACGGTGGGGGAGTGGGCGATGGGCCCCTAGGCTTGTCTCTTCTCTTAACCTTCCGCCGCCGCGTGAGCGCTGCCACCCTCTACGACAAGGTCTGGGATCTGCACCGGGTGGCGGATTTGCCAGGGGGCTCCACCCAGCTGTTCATCGGCCTTCACCTGATCCATGAGGTCACGAGCCCCCAGGCCTTCACCGCCCTGCGCGATCTCGGCCTGACGGTGCGCCATCCGGAGCGCACCGTGGCCACGGTCGACCACATCGTGCCCACCACCTCCCAGGCCCGACCCTTCGCCGATCCCCTGGCGGAGGAGATGCTCGCCACCCTGGAGGCCAACTGCGCCGAGCACGGCATCACCCTGCACGGTCTCGGCAGCGGCCGCCAGGGGATCGTGCACGTGATTGCGCCGGAGCTCGGCCTCACCCAGCCGGGCATGACCGTGGCCTGCGGGGATTCCCACACCTCCACCCACGGCGCCTTCGGGGCGATCGCCTTCGGGATCGGCACCAGCCAGGTGCGCGATGTGCTGGCTAGCCAGAGCCTGTCGATGAACAAGCTGCGGGTGCGCCGTATCTGGGTGGAGGGTGCCCTGCAGCCGGGTGTCTATGCCAAGGATCTGGTGCTGCATGTGATCCGCAGCCTGGGGGTGAAGGGCGGCGTGGGCCATGCCTATGAATTCGCCGGCCCGGCCATCGACGCCCTCTCGATGGAGGAGCGCATGACCGTCTGCAACATGGCGATCGAGGGCGGCGCCCGGGTGGGCTACTGCAATCCCGATGCCACCACCTTCGCCTACCTGCGCGGCCGGTCCCACGCCCCGGCCGGCGAGGCCTGGGAGCGGGCGGTGGCCTGGTGGAGCAGCCTGGCCAGCGGTCCCGATGCCGTCTTCGATGACGAGGTGCGCTTCGATGCCGCCGCCATCGCCCCCACCGTCACCTGGGGCATCACCCCCGGCCAGGGCATCGGCGTCGATGAGTGCGTGCCCACCCTCGAACAGACCCCCGTCGAGGAGCGCCCCCTGGCCGAAGAGGCCTACCGCTACATGGATCTCACCCCGGGGGCCCCGATCGCCGGTCTGTCGGTGGATGTCTGCTTCATCGGCAGCTGCACCAACGGCCGCCTCAGCGACCTGCGGGCCGCCGCCGCCGTCGCCCGCGGACGCCATGTCGCCGCCGGCATCAAGGCGTTTGTGGTGCCGGGCAGCGAGCAGGTGGCGGCCGCGGCCGAAGCTGAGGGGCTCGATGCGGTGTTCCGGGACGCGGGCTTTGAGTGGCGTGAGCCCGGCTGCTCGATGTGCCTGGCGATGAACCCGGATCGCCTTGAGGGTCGCCAGATCAGCGCCAGCTCCTCCAACCGCAACTTCAAGGGTCGCCAGGGTTCCGCCAGCGGCCGCACCCTGCTGATGAGCCCGGCGATGGTCGCCGCCGCCGCCGTCCGCGGCCAGGTGGCCGATGTGCGGGAGCTGCTGGCGGCCAGCCGCCTCTGAGCCGCGGGCTCGCCGCCACCCCCGCCAGAGCCAGGCCAGCGGCAGCACCGCTGCCCCTTGCCCTCGCACCCCTCCCTTCGATGCCCGCCGCTCCCACGTCCGTGACTCCCGCTGCCCCTTTGGTCACCGCCAGCCCCCCTGCCATGTCCCAGTCCGTCCCGGTGCCTGCCCCCTTCCCGAGCGGCCCGGTGCGCCGCGTCCAGGGCCGCGGCGTGGCGGTGGTCGGTAACGACATCGACACCGACCGGATCATCCCGGCCCGTTTCCTCAAGTGCGTCAGCTTCGATGGCCTCGCCCAGGGCGCCTTCGCCGATGACCGACTGGAGCAGCCCGGCGCCCATCCCTTCGATCGCCCTGAACACCAGGGCGCCACGATCCTGGTGGTGAATGGCAACTTCGGCTGCGGTTCCAGCCGTGAGCATGCCCCCCAGGCCCTGATGCGTTGGGGCATCCGGGCCCTGATCGGCGAGAGCTTCGCCGAGATCTTCTTCGGCAACTGCCTGGCCCTCGGCATCCCCTGCCTGATTGCCCCGGCCGCCGATCTGGTCGCCCTGCAGGCGGCGCTGGCAGCCTTGCCTGAGGCACTCCTCGACCTCGATGTGGAGGCCCTGGGCCTCACCATCACCCCAGCCGCTGGCCAGGGTGATCCCCGCTCGATCCCGCTCAGCCTGGCTGAGGGCCCCCAGCGCATGCTGGTCAGCGGCCAGTGGGATGGCACCGGCCAGCTCCTCGCCCACGACGCCGCCCTGCGCGCCACCGCCGCCCGTCTCCCCTACCTGGCTGGCTTCGGCGGCTGAGGGGGCCGGGGCTGGCCTCGGCCGCGGAGGGCCGCGCTCATAACGGGCGCCGCAGGCTCTCCTGCTGGGGCGTGAGGGTGGGGTCCTGGTAGGGCACGAAGGGCAGGCCCGGGCCGTTGAAGTTGAAGTCGTTGAGCTTCAGCCGCACGCCGCCGAGACCGTCGTAAGGGCTGTAGAAGAAGCCGATTTCATAGGCGCGACGCTGCCAGCGAAGTTCGAGATAGGAGTTGGTCACCTTTCCGAAGTCCGGTGAATTGGGATCAACGTTGTAGCCCACACCGCCGCTGAACACCAGCGGACCGGCGATCTGCTGGGTCAGGCCGATGCCCAGGGTGCCCAGGTCCACGGCCCGGTCAAAGCTGAAGGGGCTGACGCCCTGGCGCAGGGTGCCGCCGCCGGTGATGGTGAGCTCGGTGTAGTCGAAGTAGGGCTTGATGAAATGGCCAAGGGTCAGGATTGGCCCGCCGCTCAGGCTGAGCGTGTTCTGCTGGTTGCCGTTGCCGTAGTAGGCGAAGGTCCCCAGTACGTTGGCCTGCAGCCGCAGTCCCGGTTGGATCGGCACGGCGCTGTTGGCCAGGCCTGCCGTGGCGGTGGCGGGCGCCGCCTGGCCGCGCCAGAGGGGATAGTTGAAGTTCACTGAACCGATGCCGCTGAACCGCCAGAAGTCGGCCAGGTTGTTGCTGGTGAAGTCGTTGCTGCGGAAATTGCCGACACCGGTTCGCCACAGATAATTGCTGGTCAGCTTGCCCCGGGGAGGCAGATTGCCCTTGCCCTCGAGCGATGTGCCATAGGCCGAGTAGATGTCCTGTTCGCCGAGCGTGCCGTTCCAGGTGCGGTAGCGGTAGGCGCCGAGCAGGCGCCAGGTGCTCGGGCCGAGCACTGGCAGCGAGAGGTTGCGTTTGAACTCAGCCCAGCTGCGCGTGCCATTGGCAATGTTGTCGGGGTTGAAGGTGGAGACATCGAGCGTGGCATCGGAAGCGAAGCCAGCAACATCGCCGCGCAGGGTGGCCAGCAGACCGAACAGATCGGAGGTCGTGGCGGGTTGGCGCTGCGGGGGCGCGTTGGCAGACTGGCCCGGCAGGGGATAGCTGTCGGTGCTGTCATCGATGGCGCGCTGGATCAGAAACTGGGGTTGCACGGTGAGCACCCCTTTCTCGCCGATCTGGGTGATGACGTTGTAGCCCCCGTAATAGCCGTCGCGGTCTTCTTTGTCGATTCCCAATACCCAGCGATTGTCGACCTTTTCCTCTTTCTTGATCCGCGTGCTCCGTGTCACCGGCACCGCCAGGCTGTCCTCCACGATCAGATGGTTGCGACCGGCGCGGATCTGGGTGTCGCCGTTCGGCAGCAGGGTGGCGACCACATCTTCCGAATCCATCCAGGTCTGGGCCGGCGTGAATGGGTCGTTGCTGAAGGCCATGCGATCGGCCTTGAGGGTGTCGCCACTGAAGCGCAGCCGGCCGCTCTGGATCCGCCAGCGGCTGATCGTCCCCTGCACCAGCTGGCTGTTGCTGGAGGTGGTCAGGCTGTTGAGCTGGCTGGGCTTGATGCCGCCGTAGTCGTTGACGTCATCCGGGGTGGTCAGCGTTGAGGGGAAGCCATAGCGACGTTCAGCCTTCAGGCTCTGCTGGAACTGCACATCCCGCACCCGCTGGTCGAGCTTCGCGATCGCGGCATTCCGCGCCTGCTCCTGGGCCCGGGCCCGCTTCCAGATGTCGTCGGTGGGGCGCCGTGCCGGGGCGGCGGCGGCCGCTGCCGCTGGCCGGGCGGGATCACCGGGTGGAGCGCCGAGGGTCACCCGATTGAGCTGGCTGGCGAGGCTGTCGGGCTCGCGGCTCTCCGGCGCTGGTGCCCCGGGGCAGCCCTGGGCCGGTGGCAGGCTCACCGGCAGCCGCGGCGCCGCGGAGCTGCCGAAGCGGTAGCGCAGGCCCAACAGGTAGCCGTTGCTGCCCTCGCTCACACCGCTGTAGGTGCCGTAGGCGCCGGAGCGGTGATGGATGCGGCCGACCGCCGAGAGCTGGGGGCTGACCAGGGCCTCAACCTCAAAGGCGAGGTAATTGAGAAAGGTGCTGTAGTTCTCGCGGAAGGTCTTTTCGTAGTTGCTCGCTTCCGTCAGCAGGCTCACCCCCTCCACCGCGTAGACGCTCAGCCAGGGCCGCAACCAGAAGCGCACCCCCAGACCGGCCGTGCCCTCGCCGAAGTTCTGGCCAGGGGTATCGGCGAAGGGCTCATCCTGGTTGAAGCCGCCGCCCGGCATCGAGCGCGAGCGATGGTTGAGCAGGTTGCCGTCGAATTCGAGCGCGAACGGCCCGCCATCGATCAGCCGCCGTTGCAGGCCCAAGCCCCCCAGGTACTCCGGCCTGAACTTGCCCCTGAACAGAAAGGTGTCACCGAAATTGGCCGTGAACATCTGGCCGCCCCACACCGTCGCCGCCCAGGGGGAGGGATGCCAGTCGGGCAGGGGCGGCAGATTCGGAGGGCAGCTGATCGGTTCGGCCGGCGGCAGCGGGGTGGTGGGGGCGGTGCTGAGGTTCAGGTCGCTGGCGGCGCCATCGAGGTCGAGCACGCCGTAGACGTCCTCCATCTCCCCCCATCCCTCCGGCAGGCTGAACCGCAGGCGGCTGGCCTGCAGGTACTGCTGGCCCCGCTGAAAGCGCACCCGCCCCGAGGCGGCCAGCACCCGGCTGCCGGGATCGAACTCCAGCCGGTCGGCCAGGATGCGGCCGCCGGCGATCTGGGCCGACACCCGCCCGGTGGCGACGAAGCGATTGAGCTGGCGGTCGTAGATCTGGCTGTCGGCCGACAGCTCCAGCTCCACCGGCACAGACGCCAGCGCTGCAGCTCCGGTGCGGCTGGGGGCCGCGGCGCTGGGTGTTGGCGGCTGCGCTGACGTGGTGGCGCGACCGCCAGCGGCGGCCGCGGCCGGGGGCGGCGGTGTGGGGGCCGCCAGGCCTGCCGTTCCCAGGCTGAGCACCAGGGGCAGGACCCCGGCCCCGCGGATCAGACGAGGGGTCGGACTGCCGCGGCGCATCCGCGGCTGATGGGCGGCAGGCCATCGCTGGAACACCACGATCGGCCTGCAGTGGCAAGGAGGGCGTGATCCTGCCATGGCGGCGCCGGCCTCGGGTCGGGGGGGGCCTGGCGGCCGCTGCGCTGCAGCCGCCGTGGGCTGAGGCCCTGGGGGCTCTCAGCTGCCCAGCAACAACCCCCCCGATCGATGCAGCGCACGATCGGGGGGGAGTGAATGCTTGGGGGACAACCCTGAGGCCAGGAGTGTGCCCACAGGATCAGCGGTTCAGGGGCCGCCTGGCGTTGGGCCCGCGTTGCCGCTCAGCCAGCTCGGCGCGGGGGGGGGGGCAGCGCCAGGCGGTCGGGGAGGGCAGGGGGCTCAGTCTTCCAGGTCCTTGCGGCTGGGGGTGCGGCTCGGGTCGCTGGCCAGGAAGCCGAACACGAAGATCCCGATGAAGAAGAAGACAACGGAATAGACCGAGATCTTGAGGGCGAGCATGGGCTGTCCGGCGGTTGATCGGGCGGTTGACAGGGGAGAGGGCAGGGCTGGTGTCAGCGAGCGACGGGCCCGGGTCGCAGGCCTGAATGTCAGGCCGTGAACGGCGGCGGACTCTTCCTGCCGCGGCCCCATCATCCTATGGGGCTTGTGAGGCTATCCCAATGCCGGAGGGTCGGTTGCAGGGTCCGGAGCCCCGGATTGAAATGTTTCAGTCACGTTCCGCCGGCCGGCCTCCCCTGGAGCTGCTGGGGCTGTGGCGCTGCCCTGGGCCCGATGGCGTTCCGATCGCAGCCCTGGCTGACCCCTGGGGCCAGCGCCATCGCCCCGACTGGCACGCCCGTGGCCTGCTGATCTGGCCCCGCGGCGGTCTCAGCCGCACCCTGACGTTGAGGCTCAGCCGCCCCGACGACTGGCGGCACCTCTCGCCGGATCTGGCCAGGGCCCGACTGGTGCTGCGCTGGTGGGCCGACGCCGCGGAGCTGCGGGTTGATGGCCAGAGCGTGCACCGCGGCGATCTCTTCGACACCGCCTGCCGTTGGGAGCTGCCGCCGCGCTGGTGGCAGGGGGAGCCGCTGGCGCTGGAGCTGGAGCTGCGCAGTCCGCTGCACGACGATGGGGCCCTGATCCTCAGCCGCGTCGAGCTGGAGCCCCGCGATCCGGCCGACCCCCTCGGCCTGCTGGCGCCGGTGCTGGCGGAGCTGGAGAGTCTGCGGGGCGGGCAGGGCGGCAGCCAGGCCCAGACCGGACCCGGCGCCGGGCGGGTGCAGGTGGTGGGCCATGCCCATCTCGATCTGGCCTGGCTCTGGCCGGTCGCCGACACCTGGCGAGCGGCCGAGCGCACCTTCCGCTCCGTGCTGGCCCTGCAGGAGCGCTTCGCCGATCTGCACTTCGGCCACTCCACCCCCGCCCTCTACGCCTGGCTCGAACAGCAGCGCCCGGTCCTGTTCGCCCGCATCGCCGCCGCCGCCGCCGCCGGTCGTTGGGAACCCCTCTGTGGCCCTTGGGTCGAGACCGACGCCGTGCTGATCGGAACCGCCTCACTGCTGCGTCAGTTTCAGGAGGGGCAGCACTACTGCCGCCGCACCTTCCCCACCTGGGAGCACAACCTGGCCTGGCTGCCGGACAGCTTCGGCTTCAGCGCCGGTCTGCCGGCCGTGGCCGCGGCCACGGGCGTGGGCTGGTTCTGCACCCACAAGCTCGCCTGGAACGCCACCAATCCCTTCCCCCACCGGTTGTTCCGCTGGCGCAGCCGCTGCGGTGCCGAGGTGATCGCCGTGATGACAGCCCCGATCGGCAGCGATGGCGACCCCGTGGCGATCGAGCGCCATCGCCTCGCCTGGCGTGCCGCCAGCGGCTGCGACGACGTGCTCTGGCTGCCGGGGGTGGGGGATCACGGCGGCGGGCCCACCGCCGAGATGTTGGAGCAGCTGGCCCTCTGGCAGGGCCAGCCAGCCGTTGCCCCCCAGCGCCACGGCACGGTGCGCCAGTTCCTGGCCGACCTGGAACCCCTGCGGCCGCGGCTGCCGATCTGGCGCGATGAGCTCTATCTGGAGCTGCACCGAGGCTGTGCCACCAGCCGCCCCGATCAGAAGCGGCACAACCGCACCCTTGAGCGGTTGCTGCGGGAGGCTGAGCTGGCCAGGGCCCTGGTGGCCGGAGCTCCGGCTGCCGGGTCGTCAGCCGCCGCCGCTCCCGCTCCCGCCGCTCCGCTGGACCCGCCGGCCCCCCGCGACCCCGCGGTCGCCGGCGATCCCCCCGACTGGAGGCCGCTGCTGTTTCAGCAGTTCCACGACATCCTCCCCGGCACCTCGATCCCCGAGGTGTTCGCCCAGGCCGAGCCCGAGTGGCGCGCCGCCCGCCGCCGCGCCCGCCGTCAGCGGGACCTGGCCCTGGCCGCTCGCCCCGCCGGCGCCTCCCGCCTTGCCGATGGCCGTGAGTGCTGGCGGGTGGTGCAGCTGCAGCCCCTGGCGCCCCAGCCCCGCACCCTGCGGCTTCCCCCTGGTCGCTGGACGCTGGTGGGCCCGGCCGGCGCCGAGCTGCCGCTGCCCCAGCAGGGGGCCCACGGCGGCGCTGCCTGGCTGCAGCTGCCCCCGATCGCTGGGGCCGCGGGCCTCGAACTCCGCCGCCAGGGCAGCGCCGCCGCCGCTGACGTCCCGCCAGCCCCTGGCGCCCCGGCTGGGCCCGCCGCCGCCGCGGTGCCAACCGGCGGATCGCCGCCGCTGGCTCCCCCGGCTCCGGTGCGGCTTGAGCCGGCCCCGGAGCCGGGGGAGGACCGCTGGCGGCTGGCCAATGGTCTGCTCACCGCGATCGTCGGCCCTGAGGGTATCGAGCAGCTGTTTGATCAGCGGGGCCGTCCCCAGTTGGCGGCGCCCCTGGCCTGGCGCCGTTTTGCCGACCGCGGCGAGTTCTGGGATGCCTGGGACATCGCCCCCGATTACCGCCAGAACCCCCTGGCGCTCACCTGGAGCGGTCCGCCCCGGTGGCTGGAACGGGGGCCCCTGGCGGCCCAGGCCTGCTGGCAGGGGCGTTGCGGCAACAGCGCCCTTCGCCTCGACGTGCGGCTGCTGGCGGGAAGCCCTTGGCTGGAGCTGGTGGTCAGCGTCGCCTGGCGGCAGCGCCATGAGCTGCTGCGCTTCGAGCTGCCCCTGGCACAGCCGGCGGTTCGCTGGGCCGCCGACACCCCCGCCGGGGTGCTGGAGCGACCGGCCGCACCGCGCACCGCCCGGGAGGCCGCCCGCTGGGAGGTCCCCGCCCTCGCCTGGCTGGCGTCGGTGGGGGAGGGGGCCGCCGGCGGCGGCATGGCCGTGCTCCTCGATGGTCCCCAGGGGGTTGATGCCAGCCCCGAACGGCTGGGGGTGTCGCTGCTGCGGGGCCCCACCTGGCCCGATCCAGGGGCGGACAACGGCTGGCAGCGCTGCCGCCTGGCGCTGCTGCCCTGCCCCGACGGCTGGCGGCAGGCGGCGGTGCCGGCCCAGGCCCGGCGGTTCCGGGAGCCCCTCTGGTGCCATCCGGTGGCGGCCCCTGGTCAGGGGCCGGCCTGGGGGCAGGTCGACGCCCTGGCCGATGACCTGGCCCTGGTCAGCCTGCGGGAGGCGGCCGATGGCAGCGGCGATCGGTTGCTGGCGGTGCAGAACGAAGGACCCTGCCGGCGCACGGTTGATCCGGGCCGCGGCTGGAGCCTGGTGGAGCGACTCGACGGCCTGGGGGGGGCGCTCCCTGGGGCCGAGCTGCCGAACGGGGCCTTGAAGTCGGACTCACTCCCGGATCAGGCCGACCCGGTCGATGCCCGGCTGGGGCCCTGGCAGCTGGGGTTTTGGCGCCTCAGGGCTGTGGCTGAGCCCAGGCCCTGAGGGGCTTCAGTCTTCGTGGTCGTCGAAGGGGTCGGTCAGCTTGCGGGAGGGCGGACCGAAGGCGGTGTAGATGCCGAAGCCGGTGAGGCCGAGCAGAACGGCGAGCACCGCGATGGCCACGGAAAGGGCGGGGGATGTGGTGCTGGGTTCCATGGAGAGCCGGCCTGGCGTGGGGAATGGGGACCGATTCGACGGGCGGGACGGCCTTCGTCACATCTTTCGACAGGGCTCCCGGAGCCGCCGCCGACTCCCTTAGAGTAGCCAGAGCGATCTACCGTCTGAGAGGACCGAGCCGCCATGGCCCAACGCACCCGCCTGGGAGACATCCTTCGCCCCCTGAATTCCGAGTACGGCAAGGTCGTTCCCGGCTGGGGCACCACCCCAGTGATGGGTGTGTTCATGCTCCTGTTTCTGGTCTTTCTGCTGGTGATCCTGCAGCTCTATAACAAGTCGCTGCTGCTTGAAGGCATCAACGTCAACTGGAACGGTGTCGGCTGATCCCCGCGCAGTCGCCGGATTCCTTCCATGAACATTTTCGGCATCGGTCTACCGGAGATGGCGGTGATCGCCGCCATTGGTCTCTTGGTGTTTGGCCCCAAGCGTCTGCCCGAGCTTGGCAAGACCCTGGGCCGCACCTTGCGGGGTTTCCAGTCGGCCTCCCAGGAGTTCGAGAAGGAATTCCGCACCGCCATCACCCCCGACGATGGTTCCGAGGTCGTGGCCGCCCAGGTCCTTCCCGCCCAGGAGTCTTTGTCCCCGACTCCTGCCGTGGTGGTGACCCCCAGTTCCACTCCTCTGAGCGTTCCCGGCGAGTCGGCTGACGCGCTCAGCGCCGACCAACCGCACGGCTGAGGGGCCGGGGCCACTTGGATCTCCAGCTTCTCGTCGGTCTCGGCAATCCTGGTGATCGCTATGCCGACACCCGCCACAACGTTGGCTTCATGGCGCTGGAGCGCCTTGCCGCCGGTGAGGCCGCCGCTTTCCACAACCAGAGCCGCCTCCACGGTTTGCTGGCGGAGGTTGGCAGCGGCCCCTCCCGGTTGCGGCTGTTGATGCCCCAGACCTTCATGAATGACAGCGGTCGCGCCATCCGGGCCGCCCTCGACTGGTACCGCCTGGATGCGTCCCAGCTGCTGGTGATTGTCGATGACATGGATCTGCCCCTGGGGCGGCTGAGACTGCGGGCCGAGGGCAGCGCCGGTGGCCACAACGGCCTGCGCAGCACCATCCAACACCTCGGCCGCCAGGACTTCGCCCGGTTGCGCATCGGCATCGGTGCCCCCGGCTCCGATCCCGTCGAGCGCCGGGAGCGCACCGTGGGCCATGTGCTGGGTCGGTTCAGCCCCGCCGAGCGGCCCGTTCTCGACACCGTGCTCGATGAGGTGGTCGCGGGGATCGCCCTGATCCGCCGCCAGGGGATCGAGCGGGCCGGCAATCGCCTCAACGGGTTCCGGGCCGCCGCGCCAGCCGGGACCCCATGAGTCGGTTGCCCACCACCACCGCCAGGCTGCGGGTGCTCCATCAGAGCTTCAGCCCCTGCCTGCTCGAAGGGGAGGTGAGCGCCGGTGGCTTCCAGTGGACCTTCCGCTGGCTCTTCGACCGGGGTGAGTTGCTGGTCGAGCCCTCCCTCGGGCGTGCCCTGATCCAGGATGCCCTGCTGCGCTTCCTCCTCAAGGCTGACTACCAGCTCGAGGCCGGCGGCGACTACGCCTTCACGGTGCGGGCCCGCTTCTGAGGGTGGCGCTTCCAGGGCCCGCCAGATGGCGCGGCAGGGACTTGCCCAGCCAGCGTTCCACCAGAATCTGGGCGACCACATCATCCCAGTCGCGTGGGGGCTGGCGCAGACCGTGCGGCAACAGCCGCCGCCAGCCCCGGGCCGGTTCGATCCGCCAGTAGCGCTCCCGCGCCTCCAGGGTGGTGCCCCGTTCTGCCACCAGCGCCACCGGCAGCCAGGATTCCAGCTGCCGCTGCCAGGTTCGATGGCCCGTGCCGTCACCCAGCACCACCAGCGCCAGCCCCTGCCGCTGCCAGCGGCGCAGCGTTTCCAGGGCCTGGGGGGGCGTCAGCACCAGCGCCTCCAGGATCCGCCGCCGTTGCGGATCGGTTCGCACCAGGCCGCACTTGCTGCGCCCGGGGTCCAGCCCCGCCACCGCACCGGCGGCCCCAGGGCCCAGGCCCAGTCCATCGGCTGGACCGGCTCCGGTGGCGCCGAGGCCGGCAGCGCTTGGGGGCTGATTGGCGGCGGGCGGCGGCGTCAGCGGCGCCCCCTGCGGTCCTCGCCGCCGGGGCTGCTGCGCAGTTCCACCATGATCGGATCGGGGGTGTCGGCATTGGCCATCGCCACGGCCTCCAGATTCACCGCCTGGCCCGGCGGCCGTTCCGCCAGGGCGCGGCTGAGGGCGTTGAAGCTGGTTCCGTCCACCTGCAGACCCTCCACCAGCGTCCCCTGGCGCTGCGCCCTGGCGAAGGCGGCGGCCAGCAGCAGATTCAGCCGGCTGCGGATCTCCTCGCTGCTGCGCTCCTCCGCATCCAGAGCAGTGCGGGCCAGCACCTCCCCCTGACGCACCACCGGCCGGTTGGGCCGCAGGTCCGGGAAGGCCACCACCCGCCCCTCGCCCCGCAGCACATTGGCCGCCGAGCGGATCGTCACCACCCAGGTCTTGCCGGGCTGGAGCATCGTCGTCAGCCGCTCGACATCGCTGCGGGGCACCAGCAGGATCTGGCGATTGGCCGGCTGGCCGGGCAGCAGCAGCTGGAATGCCACCTGGTTGGCCTGCTGCAGCAGCCCGTCGATCACCTCCTTGGCCTGGGCTGCGCGTTGCATCTTGACCCGAACCGTCGCCAGGGGCTGGCCGCTGGCGATCACCACATCGCCACGCCGCAGGGCGATCACATTGGTTTCAAGCTGCTTCAGCTCCTGGGCACCGGCGGCGATCCGTTGCCGCACCCGAGTGAGCTCCTCCTCATTGCGGCGGATTTCGGCATCGCGGCCCTTCACCTCGCGGCTCAGCCGATCCCGCTCCGCCTCCAGCCGCAACCGCTGTTGCTGCAGGGGCTGAAGCTCCTGGCGCAGGCTGCTGACCCGGGTCTTGGCCACGGCCAGCTCCCGCTGCACCGATTCCCGCTGGTTGACGGCCTCCTGGCGGCTGCGCAGGGCCAGACTGCGGCCCTTCACCGCCTCCTGCACGTCCAGGCGGCTGCGGGTCAGCTCGCGCCGGTTCTCCACCAGTGCCGCCTGGCTCTGCTTCAAGGAGGCCTGGCTCTGGGCCAGGGCGCTGCGGCTATCCCGCAGCCGGGCCTGGATCTGATCCAGCTCGAACAGCCCCACCCGCAGCCGCTCGCTCACCAGCAGCATCAGGCCCAGGGAGATGGCGCTGATCAGGGCGCCGGTGAGGGCGGTGATCACCACCGCCGTGTCGCGGGGGCGGAGATTGAAGAGGCTCAGGCGGGCCTTCCCGACCCGGCTACCCAGCCGGTCGCCGAGGGTGGCGAGAACGCCGCCGAGGACCAGCAGCGCCAGGATCAGCAGCCAGCCCGACACACCAAGCTCCAGCTGCTCCCCAGTATCCCCGAGCCTCCCTGTCCTGAGCCGGGGGCACCGATCAGCTGAACCGCTTGGCCAGCGCCACCGGATCGAAGACCGTGATCTTTTTGCGGTCGATCTGCACCAGCCCCTCGTTGCGGAGGTCGCCGAGCAGCCGGGTGATCGTGACCCGGGTGGACCCGATCGCTTCGGCGATGGCCTGGTGGGAGAGGCGCAGATCGATGGTGATCCCCTCATTGCTGGGCACGCCGAAATCGCGGCAGAGCACCAGCAGGAAGCTCACCAGCCGCGAGCTCATGTCGCGGTGGGTGAGGGTTTCGATCATCGTCTCGGTCTGCAGGATGCGGGAGGAGAGGCCCTGGAGCAACAGCAGACCGACGCTGGCGTCCTGTTCGATCGCCCGCCGCACCGAGGTCGCCGGGGCCGTGATCATCTCGACCCGGGTGAAGGCGATGGCGTGATAGAAGCGATCGGAGCGTTGGCCGGTCAGCAGCGACAGCACGCCGAACAGGCTGTTTTCCCGCAGCAGGGCCACGGTGATCTCCTCGCCCGACTCGTACACCCGCGATAGCCGCACCGCCCCGCGCCGCAGCAGGTAGACACGCTCGGCCGGATCACCGGGGAAGAAGATGGTTTTGCTGCGTTCGATTGTTTCGACGCTGCTGCCAGCGAGGCTCCTGATCACCTCCAGCAGAGTCGCGGTGCCGCTGGCCGCGGTGCCGCTAGCCGCGCCGGCGGGGGGAACCCCGGCGGGGGGGCTCGCATAGCGGCTGAACCCGCGCGTGGCTCCGACCATGGGGTGGGGGCGTGATTGTTCATGACGCTACGAATCGCGGCCCTCCTGCCCTGTAGCAGATCACACCGTGCGGCGCCGCCTTGGTGGGATTGGTCACCACCCGGCTGCCTCAAGCCCGGCCATGGCCTCGTCAGCGATCCCCACCCCGAGCTCGGCGAGGGCCTGGCGCTGGGCTTGCTGCAGCTGGGCGATTCCTGGTTCGGCCAGATCCAGCAGCTCCTGAAGCTGCGGTCGGGAGAAGGGGGCGCCTTCGGCCGTGCCCTGGATCTCCAGCAGCTGGGCCCGCCCATCGGCCACCACGTTCAGGTCCACCGTGGCGCGGCTGTCCTCGCTGTAGTCCAGGTCGAGCAGGGCCCGCTCCCCCACCAGTCCCACCGACACGGCCGCCACCTGCCGCCGCAGCGGCGCGGCAGCGAGCAGCCCCCGGCTCTGCAGCCGTTGCAGGCCCGCCGCCAGGGCCAGCCAGGAGCCCGTCACCGCCGCCGTGCGGGTGCCGGCGTCGGCCTGGAGCACATCGCAGTCCACCAGCAGGGTGCGCTCGCCCAGGGCCCCCAGGTCGAGGCAGGCCCGCAGGCTGCGGCCGATCAGGCGCTGGATTTCCTGGGTGCGGCCTGAGAGCTTGAGCAGCTCCCGCGGCTGCCGCTCCGGTGTGGAGGCCGGCAGCAGCCGGTAGTCGGCGCTGAGCCAGCCCTCGCCCGAGCCCCGTCGCCAGCGGGGCACCTGCTCCTCCAGGCAGACGCTGCAAAGCACCTGGGTGCGGCCCGCCGCGATCGTCACCGAGGCCAGGGCGAAGCCCATCGGGTCCCACGTGAATTGCACCGGCCGCAGGGCATCTGCGGCGCGACCGTCGCGGCGGGACCCTTCGGATCGGACGGATTGGCTCGGAGGCGACATGGGCTGGCGGAGGCCGCGGATGGTCCGCGTCCCAGCGTGACCCATCGCCGCTGGTCCCCTGCCGCCGGCGCCGCCCCTGGCCCCGTAGCCGGCTGTACCACTACCGATGGTGTGCGCGGCTTGCCGGTCCCGCTACATTCAGGATGCGGGGGTCCGGAGCCGATCCGGTCATCGCCCGCCCCATCCCTTGGGCCGTAGGTCGCGTGGGATGGCGGCGCCGGTTCCGCGCCGGCCGTTCGGCTCCTCCCCCTCAGCGCAGCACCACCGCCGTCCATGACCCTCAGCCTCGCCGATCTGGCCCACTCCTCCCCCGGCGCAGTGGCGACTCGGGGGGGCGAGGCGAGCCCGCTGCGCCCCCCCGCGCCGCTGCGGCTGGTGCCCCGGCCCGAGGGATTGCTGCAAATCCACACCGCCCCCTTCCGCGGCAGCGTGGCGGCGGTGTTCAGCCAGGCCCTGCGCAGCGCTGGCCTCGGCAGCCGGGTGCTGATCAGCCAGTTCCTCAAGGGGGGCGTCGAGCAGGGGGTGGAGGGCTCCCTCTGGCTCTGCGGCCGCCTGCAATGGCTGCGGCCTGCCACCCCCCATTGCCTCGACCGTCCCGCCACCGCCCATGCCGCCGCCGCCAGCAGCGACGATCCCCTCGACGCGGTGCGGGCGGTCTGGGCCTACAGCCGTGAGCAGCTGCTGTCCGGCGCCATCGACCTGCTGGTGCTGGATGAGTTGGGTCTGGCGATCGAGCTGGGCTATCTGACGGCCAACGATGTCACCGACACCCTGGAACGGCGGCCGCTGCATCTGGATGTCATCCTGACGGGCCCCTCGATGCCTCCGGCCCTGATCGCCATGGCCGATCAGATCACCCAGTTGCGCCGCGCCCCCTAGCGATGCTCAAGAACGACCGCTGGATCAGGCAGCAGGCCGAAGCCGGCATGATCGAACCCTTCCAGGCCAGCCTGGTGCGCCACCTGGAGCCAGACACCGCCAGCAAGCCGGTGCTCAGTTTTGGCTGCTCCTCCTACGGCTATGACCTGCGCTTGTCGGCCCGGGAATTCCTGATCTTCCGCCATGTGCCCGGCACGGTGATGAATCCGAAGCGGTTCAATCCGGCCAATCTCGAACCGGCACCGCTGCATCGCGACGACGATGGCGCCTATTTCATCCTTCCGGCCCATTCCTACGGACTCGGCGTGGCGCTTGAGCGGTTGCGGGTGCCGCCCAACATCACCGTGATCTGCCTTGGCAAGAGCACCTATGCCCGTCTCGGGATCATCGTCAACACCACCCCGGCCGAGGCAAGCTGGGAGGGCCACCTCACCCTTGAGTTCAGCAATTCCTCCGGAGCCGACTGCCGCATCTACGCCGAGGAAGGCATCTGCCAGCTGCTTTTCTTTGAGGGTGATCCCTGCGACACCACCTATCAGGATCGGGCCGGCAAATACCAGCACCAGCCCGAGCGGGTCACGCTCGCCAGGATCTGAATCGGGTCAGGTCAGGGGGCCAGCCGTGCTCGATGGAGCCGGCTCTTCCCATACCAGCTGGCAAATTCCGGCGCCCAGCTCTGCAGATGGGGCCAGAGCAGGTCGCAGAGCTCACGGATCTCCTGCTGGGCATCGAGCTTGGCCCGCAGGTCGAGGAAATGGAGCAGGGCCCGCAGGCTGAAGCTGACGATGAAGTGTTGGCGGTAATCGAAGGGCAGGATGCCGCGGGCATGTTCTTCGGCGAAACCGGCCGCCAGCAGGTCGCGGTAACGCTCCGCCGCTGCCTGGCAGAGGGCGAGGTCGGTGGCCCGCTGAGGGGCGGTGTAGCAGTAGCGTTTGCCCTGGCGATCGCTGTAGTCGCCCTCGGGCCTGAGGTAGAAGACCTCCTCGAGGTCGAGCTCGCCGTTTGCCGCCTTGCAGATGCGGTCGCCGGTGTAGCGCATCGATTGCACATCGAAGCTCACGCCCACTCGATGGGTGCGGGCCTGTTGCATCACCGAATGTGGGAACCAGCCCACATTGAGCACGATCTGGGCGTGCTCCAGCGGCCCGTAATGGCCGCGCTCGCCGGCGAGCAGGCGCTTGACGCAGATCTCGCCGGCCCGCCGTTCATCGGGCCAGTTGTCGCGGTCCGCCGCCACGAAACCCTCGCTGTAGTCCTGGTGCATGCCGGCATACACACACAGCTGAGGGTTGGGCGTGGCGGCGATCAGGGCGACCCGGAAGCGGGGATCCATGGGCAGCGTCGGTGGTGGATCGGGGGGCTGGGGGCGGGGCCCCTCAGCCATGGCTGCGGGGGGAGATCGGCCCCTCGGCCGGGGCGGCCTCTGGCGTCAGGACGCTGCTGGCCCCCACACCGGCGAGCACGGGCAGAGGTTGGTCCGCCAGCAGTGCCGAGGTGAGGCTCCGGAGCTCCTCGGGCCGCCGGGCGCCGATGGCGCGACCCACCGCCTCCCCGTTGGCGTTGAAGAACTCCAGCTGGGGGATGCCGTTGACCGCGTAGCGCTCCAGCTGCGGCTGCCAACGGGGGTTGTCCACGTTCAGCAGCACCACGTCGAGGGCGCCGTGGTGCTGGCGCTCCAGGGTTTCCATCGCCGGCGCCATGGCCCGGCAGGCTTCGCACCAGTCGGCATAGAACTCCACCAGGGTGGGGCGGCCATCGTTGAGGGCGGTGGCGAGCTCCGGCGACTGGCGCGCCAGCCGCTCCAGGGGGGCGGCGGGGTGCAGGCCACCGCGCAGGCCCACCAACAGGAGGGCGAGCAGGGCGGCCACCAGGGCCAGCAGGATGCGCTCGAGGCGGCCCTGGGGCAGGCCGCCACTGGAGGGTGGATCCGGGGTGGCGCTCATTGCAGTCGCGTCGGCCAGCAAGCAGGGGCACTCTGGCAGCCCTGCTCCCGGCCCTGTGGCCCAGCCCGCTCCGGAGGCCGTTGCTAGGGTCCGGCCAACGGGCCGCTCCCGGTGAAACGGCGCCTCACCCTCCACTTTCCCCGCGAGGCGGTGCACCAGCCGATCACCTATCGGCTCGCCGTCGATTTCGATGTGGCCGCCAAGATCCTGCGCGCCCAGGTGGCGCCCAACCAGGTGGGCACCATGGTGGTGGAGCTCTCCGGCGACATCGATGAGCTCGATGCGGCCGAATCCTGGCTCGAACTCCAGGGCCTCGGCATCAACCGCGCCCTCGGTGAGATCCGCATCGATCCCGATCGCTGTGTCGACTGCGGCATCTGTGCCAGCGTCTGCCCCAGCGGCGCCCTCAACTTCGATCCGGACGATCAACGCCTGCGCTTCGAATCAGCCCGCTGCCTGGTCTGTGAGCAGTGCATCCCCAGCTGCCCCCTCGACGCCATCGCCCTGCTGCTGGATCCTGGGCCGGTGCCGCGATGAAAGCCCTGCCTGGCCTGCTGCTGCTGCCGTTCCGGGCGCCGATGCTGCTGATCCTGCTGGCGGTGAGCACCTACCTGGGGCTCCACTGGACCCAGCCCCTCGAGGCCGTCGAGCCGTCGGTCTCGCCCCTGCGCACCCTGATCTGGTCGGCGGAGTGCGCCCAGGCCATGGTGGTGGTGATGCTCTGCTGCATGCCGGATCTGCTGGTGCGCCGGTTCACCTCGCTTCTGGCCACCAGCCGGGTGATCACGCTGGTGGCGACCCTGCTGCTGGTCACGGTCGGCGGCCTCTACCTGCTTCACCTCGAAGCGCTCTCGAACGTGCTGATCCTGGCTTCGGCGGTGCTGCTGGCCCGGCTTGATCTGGCCCGGATCCGGATCGCTCCCGCCCCGCCCCTGCTGGCGGTGCTGCTGGCGCTGCTGGTGCTGGGCGGCGCCGGCCTGGGCCATCGGTTCAGTCTCAACTGGTCGGCGTCGACCCAGCCCCGCTCCCCGGAGCAGGTCCGTCCCGCCGAGCCGGCTCGACCGCAGCAGCCAGCGCCGGTCGAGCCGGCTCCTGGTGCACCAGGGGCTTCCCGATCCCCCACCGCCGGATCCCAGGCAGCAGCCGGGCCGGCCCAGGCCCGCCCAGGTGGCCGTCAGACCCCTCCCTGGCGGGCCCCCCTGCTCGGCCGGGTCGGGGAAGCCGTCCCACGCAGCGAGCCCTGAGCGGCCCCAGTCCTGGGAGCGGCGCGGACCCCTGAGGCCCCGCCTCGCGCCGCCGCCATCCCCCGGGCGGCCCACACCCCTACGTCCGATGGGCCCTCAGCACGGGGGCGGGCCCGCCTGGGGGCGGAGGGTGGCGTAGCTCCAGGCATTGCCCAAGACCTTCTTCACATACAAGCGCGTCTCCGGGTAGGGAATCGCCTCGACCCAGAGCTCCGGTGCGGTGCTCAGCCGCGGCGAGATCCAGCCCTCCACAGCCCCGGGCCCGGCGTTGTAACCCGCGGTTGCCACCAGGGGATTGTCCTGCCATTGGCCGAGCAGCTGGCGCAGGTAGAGGCTGCCCAGCTCGACGTTGAGGGCCGGCTCCTCCAGCTCGGAGGGCCCCATGGGGCGACCGGCCAGTTCGGTGGCGGTGGAGGGCAGCAGCTGCATCAGCCCCACCGCCCCGGCGGCCGAATGGACTGTGGGGGTGAACCGCGATTCCTGCTTGCTCAGGCCCTGCAGCAGGGCCTGAGGCACCTGCCGCCGCTCGGCCCAGGGCCGAAACACCGTCTGGAAGCGGGCGGGGTGGAGGCTGCGCTGCAGCATCGGCTGCAGGGCGCACTGGTCGGCCCTGAGCCGCAGGTCGGCCTGCTCCAGCTGGGCCAGGCCCGTCCAGTCGTCGCCGACCCCCTGGCGCAGCCGACCCTCCACCAGCAGCTCGGCGGGCTGCCGCGGCGGACGGTTGCGCCGTTGCTCCCGCCAGCTCTCCCAGGCCTCCTCGCGCTGATCGAGCCGCCAGAGCCGATCGAGCTGCGGGTCGCCGCTGGCGAGGGGATCCCAGCCCAGCGGCTGGGCGCTGCCCTTGGGGGCTTCCAGGGGCGCGATGCCCTCCGGAGCCTCCCCGAGCCGCACCGCCGCGCGCCAGTCGTAATAGCCACCGCCCTGCTGCCGCCTCAGCTCCCGCCAGGTGGCGTTGGCCTGGCGGCCATCGCCCAGCTGCCCCTGGGCGTAGCCCAGCCAGAACCGCTGTCGGGCCGCCAGGGCCAGGGGCAGCTCGCGGACTGGAATCGCCTCCAGCAAGGTGATGGCCTGCCGCCATTGGCCGGCCATCAGCGCCCGGCGGCTCAGTTCCCACTGCAGCTCCCAGCTGGCGCTGTGCTGCGGCCAGCGGCGCAGCAGGGCCAGGCCGCCCTGGCCGCCGGGATCGGCGAGCACCCGCTGGGCGGCGGCGGCCGGGCTGTCGCGCCAGGTCGGCGGCAGGGCCGCCAGGGCCGCCGCCGCCCCTGGACCCTGCTGCTGGGCCAGCAGCCGCACCGCCTCCTCGCCGAGGGTCGGATCCAGCCCCTGGCTGTGCAGCAGCTGGCTCAGCAGGGTGAGGCCCTTCTGCTGGTCGCTCCCATCGCCCTTGAGCAGGGCCCGGGCCAGGCTGAGGCGGGCGCTGGTGGGAAAGGCCCGCCAGGCGTCGGCGCCCTTGAGGCAGGCGAGGGCGGCCCTGGCGGCACCGACCTCGGCGAGCCCCGCCGCCACGGCGGCCCGCTTGTCGCCAGCCTCGGGCGGCAGGTCGGAGCCGCAGGCCCGCTTCAGCCGTTCCTCGGCCCCGGGCCAGCGGGGCCCCCAGCGGGCCAGGTGGACCGTTCCCGCCAGCCGCTGCTCAGCTCCGGGCCCCGCCTCCAGGGCGGCGGCCAGGGCGGCGGGGTGGGCCGGGAAACGCGCCAGCAGCTCCTGGCGCAGGGCCGGCTGGCGCCGCCCCAGGGCATAGAGGGCGTCGGCGCTGGCGGGGTTGGCGGGGAACCGCCGCAGCAGCTGGCGCCAGAGGGGTTGGGCTGCCCCCTGATCCCCCGCCGCTGCCGCATCAAGGGCGGCGTTCTTGAGCACCACCGCCGCCAGGGGATCGCTCCCCCATCCCTGGCCGCGCAGCAGCTGGCGGCGCAGGCCGCCATCCTCCGAGAAACGACTGTGCAGCAGCAGGGCCGCCTCGCGGCGGCGGCCGGGATCGGGCGACCAGCGCCGCAGCCGTTCGAGGCTGGCGCTGCCCGTCTCAGGGGTGAGGGCGGGCTGCCGGGCCAGCAGGGCCCTGCCCCCGAGCAGGGCCACCCCGGTCCCCAGACAGGAAGCCGCCAGCAGCAGCGAGAGGCGGGTCAAGGGGGAGCGGCGGCATGGCTGCATTCTGGTGAGGGCCTGCTGCGCGGACCGCCGATGTCCCGTTTCCTTCCGATCGCCAGCCTCCGGGCCGCCCTGCGCTCCTGGGGAGCGGATCGTCCCGGTGTGGCGCCGCGACGCCGGGCGGCGGCGGTGGCGGTGGCGGCCCTGCTGGTGTGGCTGCTGCGACCCTGGCCACCGCTGCAGGCCCTGCCGGGCTGGTGTGTGGGGGGATTGCTGCTCTGGGCCCTGGTCGAGGTGCTGCTCTGGCAGTGGCGCCCCCGCCGCTGGCGCTGAGGGGGCCGGGCCCCTGAGGGTGGCACCGGTCGCCGCCTCCGGGCGGGCCTGAGAACCGGCCTGCGCCGCTGCTGGAGCCAGGCGGCGGCCGCTGCCGAGCCTCCGGCGACCGCCGCGTAGCCTTCCCCCCACCCTCTTCCTCCCCGCCCATGGCCGACGCCACGGCCACCGCCCCGATCGGTGCACCCCTCCAGGGCGGCCAGGCCAGCTTCGGCACCGATGGCATCCGCGGGCGGGTCGGCAGCGCCATCACCCCGGCCCTGGCGCTGCAGGTGGGCTACTGGTGCGGGCGGGTGCTGCCCCCCGAGGGCCCGGTGCTGATCGGTAGCGATTCCCGCAGCAGCGGGCCGATGCTGGTGGCGGCGCTCACCGCCGGCCTCACCGCCGCGGGTCGGGAGGTCTGGTCGATCGGGCTCTGCCCCACCCCGGCGGTGCCGGCCCTGATCCGCCACTACGCCGCCGCCGGCGGGCTGATGGTGTCCGCCAGCCATAACCCCCCGCACGACAACGGCATCAAGGTGTTCGGGGCCTCCGGCGCCAAGCTGGGCCGCGCCGACCAGGGGGCGATCGAGGCCGGCCTGAGCGGTGCTGCCGGTCCCGCCACCCTGGCGGCCGATGGGCTGGCGCAGCAGCGGCCCGATCTGCTGGAGCTCTACGCCGATGGCCTGGAGGCGAGCGTGGCGGGGGCCCGGCTCGATGGCTGCCGGGTGGTGCTCGACCTCTGCTGGGGATCGGCCACCGCCTGCGGCGAGCGGGTGTTCCGGGCCCTGGGCGCTGAGCTGCTGGTGCTGCATGGCAGCCCCGATGGCCGTCGCATCAACCAGGACTGCGGCAGCACCCATCTCGAGCCGCTGCGGCGGGCCGTGGTCGAGAGCGGCGCCACGATGGGATTCGGCTTCGATGGCGATGCGGACCGGGTGCTGGCCGTCGATGGCCAGGGCCGGTTGGTCGATGGCGACCAGATCCTTTATCTGTGGGGTTCGGCCCTGCGCGATGCCGGCGCCCTGCCCGACAACCGCATCGTCGCCACGGTGATGTCCAACCTGGGCTTCGAGCGGGCCTGGACCGATGGCGGCGGCCTGCTGGAGCGCACGCCCGTCGGCGATCAGCATGTCCATGCGGCGATGGAGGCGCTGGGTGCCGGCTTGGGTGGTGAGCAGTCGGGCCATATCCTCTCGGCGCGCCATGGCCTGAGCGGCGATGGCCTGCTCACGGCCCTGCAGGTCGCCACCCTGGTCCATGGCCGCGGCCAGAGCCTGGCCGACTGGATGGAGGCCAGCTTCCGCCCCTATCCCCAGAAGCTGGTCAATGTGATCGTGCCCGACCGCGAGCGCCGCACCCAGTGGCAGCAGTGCGAGCCCCTGCGGCAGGCGGTGGCGAACGCTGACCAGGCGATGGCCGGCAGCGGCCGGGTGCTGGTGCGGGCCAGCGGCACGGAGCCGCTGCTGCGGGTGATGGTCGAGGCGGCCGAGGCCGAGGCGGTGGAGCACTGGGCCAGCCTGCTGGCAGCCGAGGCAGAGCGCCACCTGAACCAGGCCTGATCGGGCCCGAGCCGCAGGCGGCGTGGGAGCTGCAGAGCGCTGGAGGGGGCCTGTCCATGCCAGGGACGTGTTCGAAGCGTCGCTTGGAATCCAGCTACGGAAGCAGCGTCCCGTGGAGCTGTGTCAATCCTGAGGCTCGAAGCCATGATCAAGGCGCTACGCGGCTTGCCGCTCTGCCTGTTGCGCAGGCTTGACGAAAGGAAAGGCGATTAGGGAAGCTCTGAGCAACAAGCCCGCGTAGAGCGGCTTGAGCATCAATTTGCTTGCAGTGAACAGTTTCAGGGCAGATCGAGCGCTGTCCGGCCAGATATTGCCATTATTTTGGTAAGATCTCGCTCAATTACGGGTAGTGGTTCCCCGTGTAGGCACACGTTTCCCCTAGTTACGTCTTGCCTAGCAGCAGATGGCGAGCCATGAACAGGTTCGCCAGGGCTGCCAGCACATTGACCTTGCAGCGGTTCTAGTGGCTCCGCCACGCTCGGCCTGCGGCCTCGGTAAAAGCATGCCACGCAAGTGGGTCTTCTGAAAGGCGAACTGCCGCTATGGCCTTCGGCCGACTTCGTCTAGATCACGCGGAATGGGTGCTCACCTTTTGCACGAATTTGAGCCTACTGCAAGCAGAAGCCGTTCCGGCTAGGGCGGTCTCGATCAGATCATCCAGCCGGCCCTCAGGCGTATCCGGTAGAACACGCCGCTTCCCCGGCCGCATCGCCACACGGAAGCGGATGGCTTTCCCTTTCATCTCTTCTCGTTTCGCGATCCCCTGGTAGCCGGATTCGGCGTAGACCACGGTCCCCTCACCATGGAGCAGCTCTGCAGCTGGGGTCAGATCATGAACGTTGGCAGCGGTCGTTTCGATCGAGTGGATAAGGCCGTTGTCCTTGTCCACACCGATGTGCACCTTCATGCCGTAGGCGAAGCCTTCCGCGCAGCGGTGATACCACTGCTTGCCCTTACGGGTCTGGTACATCTCAGGATCTCTCTCGCCCTGCTTGTTCTAGTGCCTCCGGCACACTCGGGCTGAGCCCTCGTAAAGGTGGAGCTGGGGGCTGCGATCAGGGTGGCGTCAATGATCGTCCCCTGCTTCATGGCCATGCCCTGATCCTTGAGGTGACCCTTCACCGTCTCATAGACGCAGTCTTCTGCGAAGCAGTAGATCTGCTTGCCGAGATCGTGCGTCTCCAACAGGTGGCGGAAGGCGAGGATCGTGGTTTCATCAGGGATCCTCTCGCTGATCAGGTCGATGCCTGCGAAGCGCCGCATGGTCGGCACCTCGATCAGCGCATCCTCCATCGCCGGGTCGCTGAGGTCGTACCACTGCTGCATCAGGTGGATCCTCAGCATGGTCTCCAACGGGTAGGGAGGACGTCCGCCTTTGGAGCCGGTCTTGGGGTAGCAGGGCTCGATCAGATCGATCAGTGCCTTCCAGGGAACGACCGCCTCCATCTGAGCCAGAAATCGCTCCCTCT
>JBIKKX010000059.1:0-5389 GCA_044360135.1 Cyanobium sp. | reverse complement strand
CAGCCCATCCCCTACAAGCCCGGAAAAGTGGTGGTGCAAATGGTGGTGTATTTGCCGAGTCCCCTCACCCAGAAGCCAGTGCTGGCAAGCTTTCTTAAAGGCGGTTCAGAGGACACCCTCTCCGTTTTGAGCGTGTTATCCCCGTCGGGCAGCTGATCAAGGCGCAAGCGAGCTCAGCGTGCGGCGGATGTCCTTGAGCAGCAGCAACAGGTGCAGCGGATCGGTGGGTGAACGCTCGAACTCCGGGATCAGGTGCTCGTAGAAGCCCCGGGCCTGCTCGGATTCGGCATGGACCAGCAAGCCGCGGCAGCCGATGGCGTCGCTGAGGCTGCTGGCCCTGCTGATCACATCCAGCAGCAGGGCCGCACCGAGGCCCTGGCCTTCGTGGCGTTCGTCGACCCCCAGGCGGGCCAGCAGGGCGACGGGCTGGGGGTAGCGGCCGGCGCCACGGCGCAGCCGCTCGGGCAGCTCCGTGATGCCCACGCTCGCCATGCACCAGGCGTAGGTGGCCACAACGGCTGGCTGATCGCTCTCGGTGACGACAAACACGCGGGTGGTGCCGGTGCCATGGGCCTGCTTGCCCATCTCCACCAGCCAGGTGGTCTGCTCCTCGGAACGACAGCGGAAGCCAGAGAGCTGGTGACGGGCCGCCAGCAGCTCCGGCGGGTTGTAGCGGCTCATGCCTGGGGCTGATCCACCTCGGGCACGGCAAAGGGCGAGGGCCGCTCCAGCAGGCGCGCCAGACCAGACAGGGTGCGGGCGGGGCGGCTGTTGATCCGCTCCCATTCCTGCTGGGCGTCGGCATCAAGCAGAAAATGCTGCCGATCCGCCAGCACCCGCTGGGCGGCCAGCCGCCCCTGAGAGAGCAGGAAGGAACTGCGGTCGGTGCCGAGGGCAGCGGCGGCCCGATCCAGTAGGTCGCGGTCGTCTTCTGTGGCCCGCAGCTCGATGCGGCTGGTCTTGGCCGGCCGGTGGCCCTGCGGCTTGGCGCTGGTCAAGGCAAAAGCCACCCAGAACGTACGGACACTGTACGGCGCTCATCGAGAATCGAGAAGGGAGGCCGCAGCCCCCCCGGCGATGGCCCTCAGGCCATCTGCAGCCTCAACGCACCCAGCGCCTCGCGCTCGGCCTCCAGCTGGCGGCGCTGCAGCAACTCCTGCTGGGCGAGCAGCCGCTCATCCAGCTCATCCACCCGCTGCAGAAACTGCTGGATGGCGGGGATCACCTCCTCCTCGAGCAGCGTGATCTCCTCCTCGCCATAGGGCTGCTCGATCCAGGTGCGACGCAGCGGCAGCCCCGCCGCCGCCGCAGGATTCGCTCGATCGCCTTGAGGCTTGATTCGAGCAGCAGAAACGGATCCTCTTCTGGTTTGCAGAACGCACCTTCGGTGCGATAGGCCGGCAGAACGGAGAAGCCGCAGCAGAAAGCATGGCCATGGAATCGGCGCCGAGAGCGGCGCAGCGACGGGACCGATCCCAGCCGGGGCCTGACGCAGGAAGGCCCCAGACTGGAGAGGCCCGGAGCAAGCCAACTTCAGCCTTCAGCTCCAGGCAACCGACCCGTGAGCTGCTGCAAGCGGCCTGCGGCCTGCGTGGACTCCTGCAGGAGCTGGTCCCAGTCGTCTGGCGGATGGCCGCTGGCCAGCATCGACTGGAACACCCGGTAGGCATCGGTCTTGCTGCCATAGGCGCGTTTGGTGTCGGTGTCGTTGACCCAGCCCAGGACAATCAGTCGTGAGCGGGTATGTAACCGGAAGAACAATCGGACCTGTTGAAAGAACTTGGCTCGTCGCCAGTGGCGATGGGCATCGCCAAGGGTGGATCCCTGCTGATACTCCTTGCGGCTGGGGTCCTGGGGTATGTCTTTGAGCATCAGACGGGTGATAGCCGCCAGGCGCTTGCTGGCGTTCTTGCTGACATACCCCTGGAGGTCCTTGGCGCGCAGCGCCTCCACCTCAACAATCAACGCCTCAAGCTGATCCAGAAACAACGGGTGTGCATAGATCGTCCACCCATTGATCACCACGGGGGACGCTGCCGCCGTGCTTGCCATCAGATGGTCTCGTCGTCATGCAATGCCTCATCAAGATCCACCTCGATGGCACCCACCAGATCCTGCAGACGCCGAATCAGATCCGCGCCAATGGGCTGGAGGCGCTCGGGGTGGGCGGTCATGTCCCGCTCCAGCAGTGCCAGGAAAGGAGCCAGCGCCGGGTCTTCCTCAATCGGATCTGGGCTGACGCGCTGCAGCACCACCTCGCCGTTGGCGCGGAAGGAATACCGAATGCGGTCGCGCTTGCGCAAGCCCAGGGCCCGTCGCACGGGTTGCGGCACGGTGGTCTGATAGCGCTCCGTGAGCGCTGATTCCACCTCGCTCTGGGGGGTGCCCACGGAGGCGCCGGCCGCATCAGGAGAGGACAGAACAGCCATCAAGCCAACCGCGCAACGCAATGATTGGTAATGCAGATGCATTGTCTTGGCGAGGTTGGCTCGCTTCCTGCGGGCAGCACCGGTCCTGAGGGCCATGGCCAAGGTTCAAGCCGGTTGCGCAGAGGCGTAGCTGTCCATGGCGATCACGTGATCACGGATGCCCCGGTGCACGGCCCAGGCATTGGCATGCAGGCCAGCAGCACCCAGCGCGGTGAACAACGGCAGGAGGTGCTCGTCGCGGGGCTAAGCCTGCACCGCATCCGGATGCTGCTGGCGGTAGTCGAGGAGGGCTTCCGTGTTCCCCGCTTCCAGCTGCTGCGCGACCCAGCCTGTGAAGCGCCTGGCATAGCTGGTGGCAATGCCCATGCCGGCTGAGGCCCTCTGCCAGTCGCGCAGGTTGTGGGTGATGTTGCCGGAGGCGACGATCAGCCAGCCCTGCTCCGCCAGCGGCGCCAGGGCCTGACCGACCCGATAGGTATGAACGGGGCCGCCGTGGTGCTGAATCGAGAGGGGCACCACCGGCACATCCGCCGCTGGGATGAGATAGCGGAGAGGCACCCAGGCGCCGTGGTCCAGCCCGCGCCGGGGATCGGTTGCCACAGGTAGGCCGGCGGCCTGCAGAGCCTCCACCACCTCTCGGGCGGCCTGGGGGCTGCTGCTAGCCGGCTACTGGTTCTCGTAGAGGCGCGGATCGAATCCACCGAAGTCGTGAACCGTCTCCAGGCGGTGGTCCGCCACCGCCTCAGTGGTTCCCACCGTGGGCTGCTGCGTCTCCCAGTGGGGACTGATCACCAGCACATCCCGCGGCCGATCGAGCTCCATGGCCAGGGAGTGGAGCGCAGCTCCGGCAGCACCCGGCTCGATGGCGAACATCGGCGAGCGGTGGCCACGAACAGGACCGATGGGGAGGTTCCCATGTCTGAGCCAGGCGCCTGCAGGCAAGTCTGGCGGGCCCTCCCCATCAGCGGCAGTGGGCCGCCGCCGCCGCCGCGCGGGCGCCATGGGCCGGGAAGGTGATCACAACCCCCCGCTCGGCCTGGGCGCAGAGGGGAAGGCCAAAGCGGGCGCTGCAGCTGATGCACTGCACCTTGCGGCCGCTGCGGCTGGCGGGGCAGGCAACGAATCGCACGCCCTCGTGGAGGAACACCGCTGGCGCATCGGGCGGCACCACACAGACCGCCGGGATGCCCTGCCGCACCAACGCCGCCGCCCTGGAGCGGGACTCGGTGGAGGCATTGACCACCAGCCCCTTGGCCGCCGCCAGCCGCAGGGTGGCCTGATTGGCGGGGCCCATCGGGAAGTGCATGTAGGACCAGGCCGCCCGCAGGTGCCTGGTGGCCTTGGCCAGCTGGAGCAGCAGGGCCTGATCGATGCGCAGCGGATCGGCCGGATCGGGCCATTGATCACCGGCGACGCAGTGGCGGAACAGGATCCCGGCAGGCAGGGCCGCAACCTGCTGGATGAAGGACGCTGCGCTGGCGCCGACCTGACCCCGGCTGGGCCGATCCCAGTGGAGCCGGGTGTGGAAGCCGGCCTCGGCGTAGCAGCCCTGATCGCCAGCGAGCGGGCAGCTGGATGGGCAGGTGCGGCGGCTGGTGCTGGAGACAGCGATCGGGCCGGTTTTGCCATTGCTGCTGGGGAAGCTGAGGGCAGCGCAATGGGACTCGGCAGGGGCCACGGCTGAGGGGATGCAGGACCCCGCCCCCAACCGCGCCGCAGGTCAAGGGCTCGCCACCTCCCAATGGCGCGGCAGCGCCAAACAGAACAACGGCGAGCCAGGCCCGACCCTTGCCGCGGCGCAGATCCTGGGGCGGCCTTCGGATACGGCCGTGCCACCCGAGGGCCAGCGAGCCGAGGGCTTCCGCAGCCCTGGGCAATTCCGAGAGGGGCCTTAGCCCCTGCCAGAGGGATGCTGGCGTCGAGTGGCCCGAGCAACCGATCCCCGGGGATGTGGGAAGGGCACCTCGGCACTGCCGTGAGACCACTGACGTAGTTCCGGAGCTTCAGATCAGCAAATGCGGGACGACACGGCAACGTTCAACTGAACTGGCCACTGCCACACAAGACGACCCCTAGCTACCGTGAAGATTCATAAATGGCTACCACCCCCCCGGCCCGTCGAGTGATTAACTGAGTCTTAAGTCTTCGCTGTGACCCAGGAGCCTGCTCTCAGCTCTCCCGCCGATCGCCCTCTTTCCGAGAAGCCACAAGGGTATTTGCTAGCGGTTCTGGGTGGCCTGCTCGGAGGAGCGCCAGCAGGCCCAATCGTTAGCGACAGAGCCTTCCTTGGTGGAATGGGTTGGCGGCGGTGTGGCGGTGCAACGGGTGCAGGACGCCTACTCTGACCCCATGGTTCCCAGCCACTCGCCAACCGTGGATCTGGCAGCGGTCACCGCCGCGATGGCGGCGGTGGACCCGGCACCCATGAGGCTGGTGCTGTTTGGATCCAGGGCACGGGGCGAAGCCAGGCCGGATTCAGACATCGATCTGCTGGTGGTGATGCCCCAGCCTGCGCTGACGCCGCAGGACAGGCAGGTGGCGCTGCAGGCGCTGCGGGGTGCCCTGCGGCCCTTGCGGCTGCCGGTGGGGGTGGATCTGGTAGTGGTGGGTCAGGACGACGCCCGGAAACTGGCGGGATCCCGCTGGCATGTGGTGGCCCGGGCCCTGCGGGAGGGCCAGGAGTTGCATGACGCCGGCTGAGGATGCACGGCTGTTGCTGCGCCTGGTGGAACGGCACCTGGGCAGCCTGAGGGGAACGCTTGATTCTGTTGGTTTTGCCGATGAGGACTGGGGCTTTCTGGCCCAGCAGACCCTCGAAAAAATGCTGAAGGCGCGGCCGCGTCCCTTCCCGTGGTGTAAAACCCGAGGCCCGAATGCCCTGATCAGAGGGTGAACAGGGTGGAATGACGGGCTGTCATTCCGGAGGTGCAGATGCACCTCTTGTAGCCACGATGAATCCG
>JBIKKX010000048.1:0-17215 GCA_044360135.1 Cyanobium sp. | reverse complement strand
CGCCACCGCGTCGATCTCACCGCCAACCCATCCCTCGCCGATGTCCTCGCCACCGACGCCTGGGCACGACAGGCTGTCCGCGAGGAGGCAAGACGCGGCGCGCTGGAAGGGGCGGCGGCACTCTCCTGAGGGAGGTTCTCCGGTGAATGAACCAGCATGGAGCCAACCCCACCACGCTTGCCCTCAAGCGATCAAGTCCGCATGCCGATGTCACGGATCAGCCACCACCTCCTGCTCTGCGCCACGCCCAGCAAACCGCTCTGCTGCCCCGATCCATCCGTGGGTGCAGCGAGCTGGAAGCGCCTCAAGCAGCTGGTCCGCGAGCTTGGACTGGAGGATGGGGCGCGACCGAACGGCCTGGTCCTGCGCAGCAAGGCCGACTGCCTGCGGGTCTGCGCCAATGGTCCGGTGTTGCTGATCTGGCCGGACGGGGTGATCTATGGCGGGGTCAGCGAGGAGCGGATTGAACCGATTCTGCGCAGCCACATCCTTGCTGGAATTCCGATCGAGGAGTGGATCATCGGCCGCCACCACTTCACCCCCAGCAGTGCTTTACCACCACCCCCAGACTGCAGCCAAGAAACCGATCATGGCGATGGGCCATAGCTCCCCAAGCCCAGGCAAGTTTTGTGGACGATCCGTCGCTACTGAGATGCATCGGCGGCTTATATTGGCTCGCCTTCAGCCCACTCAATCAGCCGATCACTGGCCTGCTTGCATAGCTGCGATTCGATGCACTTGCCGGCCAGCTTCCGGGACTGGATCCACAGGCCAATCAGGTTCAGACATGCTCAAACTCCCGCCCCAATCGAGCGGTTCAGAACGGGGCTTGAATCCTCAGACGCGACCATTTCCATGGGAGGCCCACATCTGCCATGGCCACGCGGAATTCAGACCCCCACCGTCTCCTTCTTCGTCGCCGCCTTCTTGCCCACCCCCAGGCTGCGCAGCTCGCTGAGCAAGCCATTGAGCACAGCCTTGGCATCCCCGAACACCATGGCGGTCTGGGGAAGCTCAAACAGGGCATTGGCAATTCCGGCGTAGCCAGCCCCCAGGCTGCGCTTCACAACAAACACCTGGCGGGCCTGATCGACCTCAAGCACGGGCATGCCGTAGAGGGGACTGGAGGGATCGCTCTTGGCATCGGGATTCACCACATCGTTGGCGCCGAGCACGATCACCACATCGGTGCGGGGAAATTCGGGGTTGATCGTTTCCATCTCCACCAACTGCTCGTAGGGCACATCGGCCTCAGCCAGCAGCACATTCATATGACCGGGCATCCGGCCAGCCACCGGGTGGATCGCATAGCTCACCTCCACGCCGTGGGCCTCCAGCAGCTTGGCCAGCTCGCGCAGGGCGTGCTGGGCCTGGGCCACCGCCAGCCCGTAACCAGGCACGAACACCACACGCTCGGCCTGCTCCAGGGCCATGGCGCACTCCTCAGGGCTGCAGCTGGTGATGCGGGTGTACCCCGCCTCGCTGCCACCACCCCCCACGGCCCCACCGCTGGCCCCCAAGGCCCCGCCGAACAGCACGCTCACCAGGGAGCGGTTCATGGCGGTGCACATCACCTGGGTGAGAATCAGCCCGGCTGCCCCCACCATGGCGCCGGCCACGATCAGCAGCTGGCTGCCGACCACGAAACCGGCGGCGGCGGCGGCAACACCTGAATAGGAATTGAGCAGGGAGATCACAACCGGCATGTCGGCGCCACCGATCGGCAGGGTCACGCCGATGCCCAACAGGGTGGAGGCCCCGACCAGCAGCCACAGGGGCCAGCCGGCCGGATGGGCCGGGATCAGCAGGCCGCCCAGGAGGCAGAGCAGGGCCAGGCCGATGTTCACGCCATGGCGCAGGGAGCTCTGGGTCCAGGCGGGGGTCTCCAACCAGCCCTGCAGCTTGGCCATGGCCACGATCGAACCGCTGAAGGTGATCGCCCCGACAAACACCGAGATCGCGATCGAGACCAGCTCGACCATGCCGGCATCGCCGGCGCCGAACACGGCCACGCCGATGGCCACCAGCAGCGACGCCATGCCGCCGCAGCCATTGAACAGGGCCACCACCTCCGGCATCGCCGTCATGGGCACGCGCTGGGCGGTGACCACCCCGGCCAGGCCGCCGAGGGCCGATCCCACGGCAATCCAGAGCCAGGTGAGGGGCGAGGGTTGCAGCTGGATCAGCAGGCCGACCACCGCCAGCCCCATGGCCAGGGCCGCGAGGCCATTGGCCGTACGGGCGGAGCTCACCCTGGAAAGGCCCTTGAGACCCAGGGCCAGCAGCAGCACCGCCACCAGGTCGATGGCGTCACCGAGCAGATCAAGCGAGAAGGAGTTCACGGCAGGAGGCGGTTCAACCGCTGGGGAACAGGTCGGAACGGAAGCGGGAGAGGCTGGAGGCCCTCAGCGACGGCGGAACATGGCCAGCATCCGGTCGGTCACCAGGAAGCCGCCGACGACGTTGTAAAGGGCAAAGCCCAGCGAGAGGGCTGCGATCGCCAGCAGGGCGGGCTGCCCATCGGCCTGGCTGATCAGGGTCAGCGAGGCCAGCACCGTGATGCCACTGACGGCGTTAGCGCCGGACATGAGCGGGGTGTGCAGGGTGGGGGGCACCTTGCCGATCAGTTCAAGGCCCAGAAGGCTGCCGAGCAGCAGCACCCAGAGGGAGTTGGAGAGGGACGTCATCGCAGGCTGGGGGTAGGGGATGGGGAAGTGGCCTGGGCCGGTTCCTCGTGGCCGAAAACCACATCGCGACGAAGGCAGCTGCCACCGTGGGTGAGCAGGCAGCCGGCGAGGATCGGATCCTCCGGATCGAGGTGGAGCGCCTCCTCCTTGAGAAGGTGCTCGATCAGGGCGGCGACGTTGCGGGCGTAAAGGGCGCTGGCGTGGTTGGCCACGCTGCAGGGCAGCGAGTCGGCACCGATCAGGAGCACCCCGCGGCGCTCCACCGTGGTGCCGGCCACGGTGCCGAAGCAGTTGCCCCCCTGGGCCACGGCCAGATCCACCACCACTGATCCAGGGCGCATGCCGTCGAGCATCGCCTCGCTGATCAGCCGCGGTGCCGGCCGGCCAGGCACCAGAGCCGTGCAGATCACCAGATCGGCCAGGGCAAGCTGTTCGGCCAGCTGGATGCGCTGGGCCTCGAGGAAGGCCTCGGAAGCCTGGCGCGCGTAGCCGCCGGTCTCGCCGGGGCGGTCCTCCTGCTGGGGGGGCTCGATGAAGCGGCCCCCCAGGGATTCCACCTGTTCCTTGACCGCCGGCCGCACATCAGACACATACACCACCCCACCGAGGCGCCGGGCGGTGGCCAGGGCCTGCAGCCCCGCCACGCCGGCCCCCAGGATCAGCACCCGGGAAGGCTGGATCGTGCCGGCCGCGGTCATCAGCATCGGCACGTAGCGGTCGAGGGCCGCCGCACCGATCAGCACTGCCTTGTAGCCCGCGATGTTGGCCTGGGAGGAGAGCACATCCATGGACTGGGCCCGGCTGATCCGGGGCAGCAGCTCCAGGGCGATGGCGGAGATCTCCCGATCCGCGAGGCTGTTGGCCAGGTCACTGGCGCCATAGGGGCTGAGCAGGCCCACCAGCAGCGCCCGGGGCTGGAGCCGGCTGAGCAGCTCGGGACCGGGGGCCTGAACGCAGAGCACCGCATCCGCCTCATGCCATGGGAGGGAATCCTCCGCATGGATGACGGCGCCCGCCTGGTCATAGTCGTCATCGAGGAAACCGGCGGCCAGGCCAGCCCCTCGCTCCATCTCCACTCTGGCCCCGCGGCCGCTCAGTCGCCGCACGGTTTCCGGCGTCGCCGCCACCCGTGTCTCCCCAGGGACCCGCTCCCGCGGAATCAGCAGTCGCACCACGGCGCAGACACTCCAAACCTTCTTCCAGTTAGGGGTGGGCGCTGGAGGCCGACAAGCTTCGCCGCGCCATTGTGCGGACACCCCCACCGGCAGCGGCATCGGTGCTGCACGCCACTGCCCCTGGCAAAGCGTTTTCTTTCTGTAGAAAGCATCGGCCCCCCAGCGGGCCCGCTAGGCCTTGGATTCCCGTGCTCTCCCCTGCCCGATGGCGCTCTCGGCCCTGGAATGTCCTGACAACGTCTGTCACAGCCACCACGGCGGCCATGCGGTGGCGCGGGAGGAAGTGGAACGCAACCTCAACGCCCATGGCCCCGACTGGTGCGAGCGGGTGGCGGAGCGGATCTATGAAATCTCGGTCGACAGCTTCTGCCAGACCGTGATGCCCAACCTGCAGCAGCAGGGCTGGCAGCGTCGTCACCTCGAATGGGAGTTCAAACTCTCCGAAGAGCCCGCCGAGGTGGAGCGCACGGTCGTCGATGGCGCCATTAACGCCATGGAGAGCTTCCTGCGCAGCCATGAGGTGCAACGCCTGTTCGTCAAGGAGCTGGTGCAGGGCACGCTGGCCGAAGCCCGCCAGGACCCCCTCAAGGGCAAGGGCATCCGCTACCTGATCGAACAGGAGCTGATGGCCTTTCTCGAGGAGCGTCGCGAGGAGCTGCTCGACCGTGTCGCCGAGCGCCTGCTCGAGGATGCCGAGGGCAACTTCGAGCAGGCCCGCCGCGGCGCCGAAAGCGATCTGCTCGCTGTGCAGCACCTGCTGATCAATCACGCTGAAGCCCAGGGCTGATCCAGCCAGACCAGCGGGAGGCGCCTCGGGCTGCGGCGCCTCCCTCCCCGGCCAAGGCAGCAACCGGTCAGAGGCGTCTCGGGCCCTGGGAGCGCCGAAAGCCAGGGGGATGGCCCGGACCCTCAGACCAGGGGCAACAGTTCCTGCTCCAGGCACTCGGCCTGGGGCTGGCATCCCTGATGACGCAACTGGCGCAGGCGCAGGATCATCGGGTCGATGTCGCACTCCAGCAACCAGGAGCGCTCCAAGTGGCGCCTGGGATCCTGGATCGGTTCGCTCGGCAGGGCCATGGCGCGGCAGGGCAGCGATCGCCCGGGTGTATGGCCGGAAGTTAGAGACGCCGAGGCTGGCGCCAATGAGAAGGAATGCTCAAGAGCTACGTCCCATCGCCCCAGCCCCGCAGAATCGGGCCATGGGCCTCCCCTCCTTCGAGCTGATCCGCCGCGATGCCTCCCCGGCGCCGCGGGACCACCCGCCCCTGCTGCCCCGTGCCTGGCAGCGGCAGCTGATCCAGTTGCTGCGGGCCCGGCTCGCTGACCCCGACGCGGACCGCCACGATCTGCTGCTCCACGCCGGGCCCGGCGCCGGCAAGACCCTTGGGGCGCTGCTGGGCTTCCGGCAACTGGCCCGCGAGGGACGGCTCAAGGGACTGGTGGTGTTCTGCCATCGCACCGCCATCGCCCGCCAGTGGGCGGGGGCGGCAGAGCGTCTGGGACTGCGACTTCCCTGCTGGGATCCCCTGCTGGGCGAGGAGGTCGAACCGGGCGACGGGCTGCTGCTGAGTTATCAGGCCGCCGCCCGCCATCGCGACCGCCTTGTGGCGCTACTGGCCCAGCGCTTCGCCGAACAACCCTGGCTGGCGGTAGCGGATGAGGTGCACCACCTGGGCATCGATCCCGAGGAACCGGAGTCGAGCGCCTGGGCGCGGGCCTTCAGCGCGCTGGCGGTACCAGCCGCCCTGCGGCTCGGCCTCTCGGGCACCCCCTTCCGGGCCGACGCCCTCGGCTTCTGCGCCGCCCGCCGGATCCGGGTGGAGGAGGGGGGAACGGTGAGCGAGCGGATCCTTCCTGATCTCTGCGTTGAACCCCAACAGCTGATTCAGGCCGGAGATGTGCGACCCCTGGAATTCCGCTTTCAAGACGGCTGGGTCGACCATGGCCGCCATCAGGGGGATCAGCGCCAGGAGGCCTCCGACCTGGCCCAGGAGAACCGGGAGAGCTGGCGGGCCCGCAACCTGCGCCGGGCCATTCAGCCGGGGGATGGCGGCGGCATTGCCCAGCGCCTGCTGCTCCAGGCCCGTCGGCGGCTGGAGCGCGTGCGGCGGGACCACCCCGGGGCGGCGGGCCTGGTGATCGCGCGGGACATCGACCATGCCCGGCGGATCACGGCCCTGCTGGCCGAGGAGGGAGAGGCGCCCCTGCTGGTGCACTCCCAGGATCCGGAGGCAGCGCCCCGCCTGGCGGCCTTCCGCTCCGGCGAGCATCGCTGGCTGGTGAGCATCGACATGTGCACGGAGGGCTTCGATGCGCCGCGACTACGGGTGGTGGTGTACCTGAGCACGGTCGTGACCCGGAGCCGCTTCCTGCAGGCGATCACCAGGGCGGTGCGGATGGAGGGGGAACGGGCAGCCCTGGAGGGAATTCCCAGGGACGCCTCCTATGTGTACGCTCCCGCAGATCCGTTGCTGATCAGCTACGCCCGTTCCTGGAGCCACAGCGAGCCCTATCTCCTGCGCAGCGTGGCAGCGAACGGACCGAATCCGGCGGTCGCGGGCGGTGTCTGCGGCGGAAGCCTGCCACTCCGGGCCCTTGCGGACGGGGCCGGGGCGGTGATCCGCATGGGGGGACCGGAGCTGCCGCTGTTCCTGAACCGCCGCGCCACATCGAGGTCCTGACCTTGGTGTGAGGGAACGATGCGACGTTGTGTCAACCAACACCATCAACAGGGCGCTGGGTCGGCAACGTGGACGCACCTTAGGGTGGGTCCATGGACGCAGCAATGCATCGAAGGCTCACGGTTGCCGTCTGCTGGGCACTGTCCCGGCGGGCGACCCTTGACGGACAGGAGCGTTTCGAGGACAGCTACGCCCTCAATGAGGAGTTCCGGGAATGGCTTCTCTGCCTCGAAGACAACCCTGACCTCTTGGATGAGTCTGTGCTGGTCGTGCCTCGCCTCCCAGGCGTTGAACGCCGACCCGAAACCGACGGACTGCTGGAGATCTGACAAAAACGGAAGAGGACCTTAAGGCCTCATTCCGCCTCCCCCAACGGCCTTTGCTCCGCTCGTTCTGCCATCCCGACCGACCTGATCACGGGCCTATCCGCAGCGATTCAGGAGCCCATGCAGCTCCCCACCCGGTCCCGATTGGAGAGCCCAACCCCCTTCGGGTCCTGGTTGCTGAGTGCGCCGCCCGCGCCCCCGCCCCGAAGCCGATGGGCCTGGCCACCGTTCCTGCCCGAATCCCCTAGGGTCAACTCATAGTCATTCCGTCCTGAAGCCATGGGCGACACCTTGGCCACCGAGCCTCCCGTCGAGAATCTGGTGGTGATCGGCTCCGGTCCGGCGGGCTACACCGCCGCCCTCTATGCCGCCCGCGCCAACCTCAGCCCCCTCCTGATCACCGGGTTCCAGTCCGGCGGCATCCCCGGGGGGCAGCTGATGACCACCACCCACGTGGAGAACTACCCGGGCTTCCCCGATGGCATCCTGGGTCCCGAGCTGATGGACCGGATGAAGGCCCAAGCCCTGCGCTGGGGCACCCGTCTGTTGGAGTGCGATGTTGAGCGGGTTGAGCTGGGAGAGCGCCCCCTGCGGCTGTTCACCTCTGAAGGTGGCACCATCGAGACCCAGGCGGTGATCCTGGCGACCGGCGCCAGTGCCAACCGCCTCAACCTGCCCCAGGAACCCCGCTTCTGGAGCCGCGGCATCAGTGCCTGCGCGATTTGCGATGGCGCGACCCCCCAGTTCCGCCAGGAAGAGCTGGCTGTGGTGGGGGGCGGGGATTCCGCCTGCGAGGAAGCCGTGTATCTCACCAAGTACGGCAGCCGGGTGCACCTGATCGTGCGCGGCGATCGCCTGCGCGCCAGCGCCGCCATGGCCGATCGGGTACTGGCCAACCCCGCGATCACGGTGCACTGGAACCGGGAGGTGGTGGATCTGCACGCCGCTGGCGAGGCCGATGGCGCCGTGACCGGAGTGGCGCAGGACCAAGCCCCCTGGCTGGGTGCCCTCACCCTGCGGGAACGGACCAGCGGCGCCATTGAGCAGCTGGTGGTGCGGGGTCTGTTCTATGCGATCGGCCATACCCCCAACACCGCCCTCGTCCAGGGTCAGCTGGAGCTGGATGGCCGCGGCTATCTGGTCACCAGGCCCGGCAGGCCCGAAACTGCGATCGAGGGGGTCTTCGCCGCTGGTGATGTGGCCGATGCCGAATGGCGCCAGGGCATCACGGCAGCGGCCAGCGGCTGCCAGGCGGCCCTCGCCGCCGAGCGCTGGCTCACCCACAACGCCCTGGCCGTCCCCGTGGAACGTCAGCCGGTGGACCCCGAACCGGTCCGGGAACCGGTGCGCACCGCGGTCAGCGATGCCGCCAATTTCGACGCCGAGGCGCTGTGGCAGAAGGGCTCCTACGCCCTACGCCGCCTCTACCACGAGAGCCCCAGGCCGCTGCTGGTGGTCTACACCTCGCCGAGCTGCGGGCCCTGCCATGTGCTCAAGCCCCAGCTCAAACGGGTGCTGCAGGAGCTGGGGGGCCAAGCCCAGGGGGTGGAGATCGATATCGAAGCTGATCCTGAGATCGCCCAGCAGGCTGGGGTGAGCGGCACCCCCACCGTGCACCTGTTCCTGAACCGGGAACTCAAGCAGCAGTGGCGGGGCGTCAAGCAGCGTCGCGAATTCTTGGCTGCGATCGAGGCGCTGTTGCCGGTGCCTGCCTAAGGGCTGGGCCAGCAACACTGCCGTCCGGCCGGGGCTGGTCTGGTGGTCCGCCTGGCCGCCCCTGGGCCAGCGGTTCCTCGGCCTGCTCCGTTTGCCCTGGAGGGGTTCAGCGGCGACGGGGACCGCCGGGGCGGTTGCCGGCCGGACGGGGACCGGTGGTTCCAGCGTTGCGCTCGCGGTAGGTGATCCGGCCGCGGGTGAGGTCGTAAGGGCTGATCTCGACAAGGACCTTATCGCCGGCGAGAAGCTTGATTCTGAATTTGGTGAGCTTGCCAGCCGCACGGCAAAGGCACTGGTGACCGGCCGGCTGCTCCAGGGTCACCAGGTAGAAGCCATTTCCCTGTTCCTTCTCGATCACTCCGGACGTTTCGATCATGCGGCTGGTCGCGGCCTGGGCAAGATGACATCCTTAGCTTAGGTTGCCGCTTCGCCGTCGCTCCCGCCGGTTGTGGTGGCCACACGGCCCATCCAGGATTCCGGGCTGGCAGGTCCGGCCGACCTGGCGATGAGCACGGGCCCCAATCGCTGCCGCAGGCCACGCCTGGGTCGGCGACTGTGGCGTTGTGTCCAAGGCAGGAGTGCTGGGCGGCGGATCGTGACAAGGTCGGCGGCAGCCACCACAAAGTGCTGAGCGGCCCGCAGCAAGCAGCAACTGCCGAGCGGCCGGGACATGCCGCAACACCGTGCAAGCGGCGGCTACCGGGCGGCACAGGGCGGCCACTGCAGCAGGCAGCGGAGGGCCCAGAACCCCGGGGCGGAGGGCCGTCCGCCCTAGGGTGGCGCACCAGCCAGAACTGTGATGGTCTTCCCTCCCCTCTCGATGGATCTGGGTCTGTTGCTGGTCTCGATCGGGGTCGTGAACCTCTGGCGAGCCCGCAGTGGCAGCTGATCGCCTGCCCACCAATCCGCGTCAGCCCTGGACAGCCTGCTCTTCCACAAGCCCTATGGCGTGCTGAGCCAGTTCAGCCCGGAGCCCGGCAGCCGCTGGGGCTGCCTGGCCGACTGGATCGACTGCCCGGATGTCTATGCGGCAGGCCGGCTCGATGCGGACAGCGAGGGGCTGTTGCTGCTCACCGCCGATGGCAGGCTGCAGCAGCGGCTCACCGATCCCCGCTGGGGGCACCGCCGCATCTACTGGGTGCAGGTGGAGGGGGTGGCCGCGGAGGATGCCCTGGGGCGGCTCCGTGGGGGCCTGCTGATCCAAGGGCATCGCACCCTGCCGGCGGAGGCTCGGCTGCTCAAGGATCCTGGACTGCCGGAGCGGCAGCCTCCGATCCGGGTGCGCCACTCGATTCCCACCTGCTGGCTGGAAATCGGCCTGAGGGAGGGCAAGAACCGTCAGATCCGCCGGATGACCGCCGCGGTGGGCCTGCCCACCCTCAGGCTGGTGCGGGTGGGGATCGATCTGCTTGATGGCGGTGCCCCCCTCAGCCTGGAGGGGCTGGCGCCAGGTCAGTGGCGCCGCCCCACTCCCCCCGAAGCGGAACGACTGAGACAGCTCATGGCTCAGCCTCCAGCCAGGCCGCGCCCCAGGGGAGCGATCAGGCCAGGGCCTCACTGAGCTCACGAACCGTCTGGAGCTGGCCGTAGTAGTAATTGGCGCGGGCGCGGCGATCGGGATCCTCGATCACATCGAGGGCATCAAAACCGAGGCTCTGCCAGAGATCATGGCCGCAGGCCCGGCTGATCTCGGCCACCGCCTCCTGCTCAAGGTTGCCGAGACGGCGCTGCAGATTCTTGATCTGGGCGATGGCCATGGCGGCGACAGCAAGCAACAACGCCATGCAATAGTACAGGCGCACTCTCGGAGCTGCTGACCCCCGCCTCAGAAGGGCAGCTTCTTCTTGGCGTCCTTGTCGAGATCGGCCTCCATCTCGCGAAGACGCCGCAGGATCGTGTCGTAATACTCCTTCAGGTAATCCTCCAGCCGAGTGGTCTCAGCCGGATCGAGGCCGAAGGCGGCGTAGGTGGCTTCCATCGGGGCATCCAGGGCGGTGCCGCCCCCCACCACCTCGGCGAAGGCGAGGCGCTCGGCCACGTTCTGGCTCGACTCAAAAAAGGCTGCCGTGCCCCGCATCAGGTTGAGCAGCAGCGGTGGCACACGGAACACCCGCGCCGACTTGCCGCTGTAGCGCTCGCAGAGCTGGGTGATCTCGCCAGTGGTCCAGGCGCGGGGGCCGACCACAGGATAGGACTGGCGCACGGTCTCCGGGCTCTCCAGGGCCGCCACCGCAAAGCGGGCCATGTCCTGGCTGTTCATGTACGCGATCGGCGTCGGGATGCCGCTCACCCAAACCGTCTGGTTTTCCAGCACGGGAATGGCGAACTGGCTGATCAATCCCTGCATGAAGGCGGCCCCCCGCAGGATCGTGTAGTCGAGGTCGGAGGCCTCCAGCCAGCGCTCGCTGCAGGCCTTGATCGCCATCAGGGGCACCGTCGGGTGCTTCTCTGCATAGAGAAGGGAAAGGAACACCAACCGGCTCACGCCGGCTCGGCCACAGGCCGCGAACAGGTTCTGCTTGCCGGTCCAATCGACGGGGTAGGCACTGCCACTATCAGTGGCGCGGGCCGTGGCCGCATCGATCACCGCCTCCTGCCCCTCCAGCGCGTAATCCATGCTGGCCGGATCGAGCAGATCGCCCCGGGTGAGCTCACAGCCCCATTCCTGCAGGAACGGGGCTTTGCGGGGGGTACGCACCATGCAACGCACGGTGTGGCCGGCATCCAGGGCTCGACGGGCGATCTGGCGGCCGAGGGTTCCCGTGGCGCCAATGATCAGAACCTGCATCCGCCTCTCTCCAGCGTGGACCACGGCCGGCTGAGCCTAGGGGTCCGTCCGGCGCCGACGCGATCCAGACAACCGAAAGACCGCCGCGCCCCAGACCGGGCCGCGAATCCGGCCGAGCCGTGGTGCCAGGGGGCCACTCACTCCTTGAGGAGTTTCAGCAGCAGCGCGCCTCCAGCCAGACCCACCGGGATCAGGACCCAGAACAACGCGGCGGTGCCGAAGATTTCAGAGGCCATGGCCCGAAAGGGGGAGAACGGGCTACCTGTTTAGCAGGCTCGCCGGTCCTGTCAGTCGGATCCTCGACGACCGGTCCCGGGTCCGGCCCACCCCGGCTCACCCACCGGCTCGGGGGGCTGCGCTGGCGTGGGCGGCGGGGCGAGGGCGCGGGCGACCGCCAGCACGGCGGCCCAGGGGGCATCGCTGCGCAGCTGAGCGGCCATCACAGCGCTGACCCCGGCCTGGTGGCCTTCGGCCCGCAGCGCCGCCACCAGGGCCCGCAGGGGGGGAGGTCCCTGGCCAAGGTGGCGTGCGATCAGGGCGGTGGGCCAGACCCGGGCCGGCAGGCCGGGATCGGCCGTCAGACGCGCCAGCAGCGCCGCCGCAGCAGGAGAGAGCGTTTGGGGTGAGTCAGCCGCCGTCGCCGCCATGCCCTCCAGCTCATCGGGATCCTGCAGGGGGCCGATCCAGAGCGGACCGCTCACCGCCAGCGCTGGCTCCCCAGGGCAGGCGCAGGCCGGCCAGCGACCGAGCCGCAGCAGGGGCTGCAGCAGCTGCTCACCGCACCCATGGCAGTGGGCCAGCAACCCCAGCCCCTCCTCCTCCCGCCGCGCCGGCAGCCGCTCGACCCGCACAGCGGTGCGGAAGGTGCGTCCCTCGCTGAAGGCGAACAGGGGCCGGATCCCCCGTCCCTGGGCCCAGGCGGCTCGGGCCACGGCGCCGAGCTGCAGGCGCAGGGCCAGCTCCCAGGGGGCTGGATGGGCCCGGGCTGCCGCCCCATAGCGCCGGACGGCCGCCGGCCGGTCGTGGCCGGTCGGACCGCGGCCATCGGTGCTGGCCAGGTACAGCACCCCGCCGAAGGCCACGCACTCGAGCGCGGCCGGCAGCAGGGCACCCGGGTAGCCGAAGGCGTCGAGATCGATCAGCTCCCGTCTCTCCCCGGCAGCCATCAAGGAGGCCAGCAGCCGCTGGGCCGTCATCGCGGTGGGGGGAACGGCGACGGTCGCGGGCAGGGCGGCGAGGTTGGCACGCAGCAGCGGCAAGCGATCCGGATCGGCATCGTTGGCCCAGACCTCCGTGGCCTCCCCCTCCAGGCCATAGCGCAGGCTGCGGATGCCGCTGCCAGCCATCAGGTCGAGCACCCGCAGGGGAGCGCGGCGGGCCAGGCGGCGGGCCAGCAACACCCCAAGATCCCTGGAAGGACGGGAATCCGGCCGGAAAAAGCCAGCGCCAGGGCTGAACCACGCCAGACCTTCGCGATAGTGAGTGGGGTTTGCCGTGATGGGTACCGCCGATGCCGAGCGCCTCTCAGCCTGCACCGCAGGCGGGCCCGGCCGACCTGCGCCCCCTGGAGTCGGCCCGATCGGATCACCGCAGCGACTGGGGCGAGCACGGCACCTGGCGCTGGCGCGGCCATGCCTGCCACTGGCGGCGCCTCGGCCGCGACGGCCATCCGCCCCTGGTGCTGCTCCATGGCTTCGGGGCGAGCAGCGGCCATTGGCGCCGCAATGCCGCCGACCTGGCCGATGCCGGCTGGTGCGTCTTCAGCCTCGATCTGCTGGGGTTCGGGGCCTCAGATCAACCGGCACTGCGATTCGACAACCGGCTCTGGGCACGGCAGCTGGAGGGCTTCCTGCGGGAGGTGGTGGGGGAGCCGGCGGTGCTGGTGGGCCACTCGCTCGGAGGGCTGGTAGCGCTGAGCTGCGGGGTGTTCTTTCCCGAGGGGGTGCGAGCTGTGGTGGCGGCGCCCCTACCCGATCCCACCCTGGTGATGGCCGATCCCCAGGCCCCCGGCGCAGCACCACGGCGGCGACCCTGGCGGCGCCGCCTGCAACGGCTCAGCGTGACCTGGCTCTGCCGGCTGCTTCCGCTGGAGCTGCTGGTGCCCCTGCTGGCCCGCCGACCTCTGCTCGGGCTGGGCATCCAGAGCGCCTACGCCCAGCCGGTGCATCACGACGGGGAGCTGCGCCGGCTGATCGCCCACCCGGCCCGACGCCCAGGCGCGGTGCGGGCCCTAAGGGCGATGAGCATCGCCATGGCGCTGCGTCCCCACGGCGCCACAGCGCCGGTGCTGCTGAGGCGCCTGGGGAGACCCCTGCTGCTGATCTGGGGCGGGGCTGACCGACTGGTGCCGCTGGCTGTGGCCCACCAGTGCCATCGGCTGCAGCCCGGTCTGGCCCTGCGGGTGCTGCCGGGGGTGGGCCACTGCCCCCACGACGAACACCCCGACGCCTTTCATGGGGTGTTGCTGCCGTGGCTGGCGGAGCTGCGCTGAGGGTCGCTGCGACGTAGTTTGGGATCAACCAGAAGCACCCCAGCGCAGGCAGCGGCGGCACGAACCCATGAAGCACACCCTTTCGGTGCTGGTCGAGGATGAATCGGGTGCCCTGAGCAGGATTTCGGGCCTCTTCGCCCGGCGCGGCTTCAACATCGAGAGCCTTGCCGTCGGCCCCGCCGAGCACCGCGGTGTTTCGCGGCTGACCATGGTGGTGGAGGGTGATGATCACACCCTTGAGCAGATGAGCAAGCAGCTCAACAAACTGGTTAATGTGCTCGGGGTGATCGATCTCTCCACCATCCCTGCCGTCGAGCGGGAGCTGATGCTGCTCAAGGTCGCGGCTCCGGCGGAGAACCGCGGCGCCATTTTCGATCTGGTCCAGGTGTTCCGCGCCAAGGTGGTCGATGTGGCCGACGATGCCCTAACGCTGGAAGTGGTGGGCGATCCGGGCAAGCTGGTGGCCCTGGAGAGCCTGCTCGAGAGCTACGGCATTCTTGAAATCGCCCGCACCGGCAAGGTGGCCCTGGAGAGGGCCTCGGGGGTCAACACCGAATGGCTCAAGGCCACGGCCTCCCGCAAACGCGTCCCCGCCTGACTGAGCGCTTAGCCCCGCGCCCCTCGATGTCGTGAAACCCAAGACCGCACTCTGCTGGAACTGGGCCTTGCCGAGATCAGGTTGACACCCAGATCGGGGGTGGAACCGGCGTCCAGGACTGGGATGAGGACGCAATCGCAGCCAGTCCTGGGAAGAAGCGGTCTCAGGGATTGGGCTTGCCCTTCACCAGGGTGCCACCCTCGAGCAGCCGCGCACGGCTGATGCGGTCGCCCTGGCGGATCGCATCAACCACCTCCATGCCCTGCACCACTCGGCCGAACACCGCGTAACGACCGTCAAGCTCCGGGAGCGCCTCAAGGGCGATATAAAACTGGGCGCTGGCGGAATCGGGGGCGGCTGATCGGGCCATCGCCACCGAACCTCGCTGGTGGGTCAGCGAAAGATCCCTGGCGGCCACCGGTGAGGTGAGGATCGCCCCGTAGCTGGGCTGGGACTCGGTCTTGCGGCGCAGCTCCAGCGGGATGAAGCGTGCCTCACCGCTGCCGGGCTCGATGAAGCTGCCGGTTCCGTACTGGCTGGCGGGGGTCTTGGGATCGGCGCTCTGGGGATCACCCCCCTGCACCACAAAGGGCACCGGATCGCGCACCACCCGGTGGAAGACGGTGCCGTCATAAACCCCGCGCCGCACCAGATCCACAAAATTGCCCGCTGTAAGCGGCGCATCGCGGCCCTCGAGCCGGATGCGTACCTCTCCACGGCTCGTCTCCAGGCTCACCAGGGCGGTGCCGCTCAGGCAGGGCACCGGCGTGATGCCACAGCCGGCAGCAGTGCTGGTGGTGGGCTCGGCGGCGCAGGCCGACAGGCTCAGGGGGATCAACAGCAGGGCGAAGACCAGAACCGCCAGCCGCAGCGGGCGCAGGGGAGCGGAGAGCATCGATGAAGCCAGGGAAGGGAGGGAAGGGAGCGGGCCATGGCAGGAAAGGCCCGATCAATGGACGGGTGGAAGCGGCCAGGGCGCTGGGGGAGATCAAGGGCCTTGGGGAGGGAGCAAACCATCCCCGGAAAGGCTTCCCGGGGTGGCGAGCCTCGACCACTCAGAAGCGCCAGAACGGCTCAGAGCCCCTCGAGGGGTACCCCCAGGAATCGGGCCAGCTCAGCGCCGCTGCGCTCGAGCTCCGCCAGAGGCATGGGTTCCCCAACCCGGGTCAGGGGCAGATCGCGACGCCCCTGCACGCGCAAGCTGAGGCGTCGCTGGGGGCTGAGGCCATCGCGCACCTCGACCTTCACCGCCTGGATCTCGCGCAGGGGAATCGCCAGATCGATGCGCTGTCTGAAGGCGCGTCGGCTGATCAGAGCCTGTCCGGAGCTTCGGTCGAAGCGGTTGCTGCCGGAGCCCACATCCAGGGCAATCACGGTCCAGAGATAGGTGGCCAGCAGGACGGCCGCGGCGCCATAGAGGCCCATCACCAGACCTTGGGGCACCCAGACCAGGTCGGCGGGATGGCCGATCGGCAGCAGGTCGCGGCCAAGACGGCTGGAGAGGGAGGTGAGCAGAAAGCCCACGCCCCCAAGGCTCACAGCCAGGGCCACCAGGAGGTTCGAGAGACGGCGGGAGCCGATCACCGCCTGCTCGAGCACCGCGGCGGAAACAGGGGCACTGTTCGGACGGGCCGGCGGTTCTGCGCCGCTGGACGGGGGGCCGGCAGCCGGCTCGCGTGAGGCCATGAAGGGGAGGGTTGGGGCAATGACCGGCCATCCTGGCCTTTCAGGGGAACCGGCTGCGGGGGGAATCGGAAGAAATACCTAAAGCCCAGGGGGCAGCGGGGATTTCAGCCCGTGTCAAGGCGACGCGGCAGCCCTGGAGACGTTGTTACCATCGCCCGGTATCCCACAGCATCGCGGGTTTTCCGCACCGCTTCACCCATGACGATCGCTGCAGGGCGCTTGCCCCAGCGGGGATGGTTCGACGTCCTCGACGACTGGCTCAAGCGCGACCGCTTCGTTTTCGTTGGCTGGTCCGGGCTGCTGCTGTTCCCCACCGCCTACCTGGCGCTGGGGGGCTGGCTGACCGGCACCACCTTCGCCACTTCCTGGTACACCCACGGCATCGCCAGCTCTTACCTGGAGGGCTGCAACTTCCTCACCGCCGCCGTCAGCACTCCCGCTGACGCCATGGGTCACAGCCTCCTGCTGCTCTGGGGCCCTGAGGCACAAGGCGACTTCGTGCGCTGGGTCCAGCTCGGCGGCCTCTGGCCGTTCGTCGCCTTGCATGGCGCCTTCGCCCTGATCGGCTTCATGCTTCGCCAGTTCGAGATCGCTCGCCTGGTCGGCATCCGCCCTTACAACGCCATCGCCTTCTCCGGGCCGATCGCGGTGTTCGTGAGCGTGTTCCTGATGTACCCGCTCGGCCAGAGCAGCTGGTTCTTCGCTCCCAGCTTCGGCGTGGCGGCGATTTTCCGCTTCCTGCTGTTCCTGCAGGGCTTCCACAACTGGACCCTCAATCCCTTCCACATGATGGGCGTGGCCGGCATCCTCGGCGGTGCTCTGCTCTGCGCCATCCACGGCGCCACGGTGGAGAACACCCTGTTCGAAGACTCCGAGCAGGCCAACACCTTCAAGGCGTTTGAGCCGACCCAGGAAGAAGAGACCTATTCGATGGTCACCGCTAACCGCTTCTGGAGCCAGATCTTCGGGATCGCCTTCTCCAACAAGCGCTGGCTGCACTTCTTCATGCTGTTCGTGCCGGTGATGGGTCTGTGGACCAGCAGCATCGGCATCATCGGCCTGGCCCT
>JBIKKX010000006.1:0-119978 GCA_044360135.1 Cyanobium sp. | reverse complement strand
CTAACCGCTTCTGGAGCCAGATCTTCGGGATCGCCTTCTCCAACAAGCGCTGGCTGCACTTCTTCATGCTGTTCGTGCCGGTGATGGGTCTGTGGACCAGCAGCATCGGCATCATCGGCCTGGCCCTCAACCTGCGCGCCTACGACTTCGTGTCGCAGGAGATCCGCGCCGCTGAGGATCCTGAGTTTGAAACGTTCTACACCAAGAACATCCTGCTCAACGAAGGTCTGCGCGCCTGGATGGCCCCGGCGGACCAGCCTCACGAAAACTTCGTCTTCCCTGAAGAGGTTCTGCCCCGTGGAAACGCCCTTTAATTCCGGTCTTGTCTCCGTTGGCGGCAAGGACCTCGACTCCACCGGTTACGCCTGGTGGGCCGGCAATGCCCGCCTGATCAACCTTTCCGGTCGTCTGCTCGGCGCCCATGTCGCCCACGCCGGTCTGATGGTGTTCTGGGCTGGCGCCATGATGTTGTTCGAGGTGAGCCACTTCACCTTCGACAAGCCGATGTACGAACAGGGACTGATACTGTTCCCCCACGTCGCCACCCTCGGTTATGGGGTTGGACCCGGCGGTGAAGTCACAGACCTCTACCCATTCTTCGTGGTGGGCGTGCTGCACCTGATCAGTTCGGCCGTACTCGGCCTTGGTGGTCTCTACCACGCCCTGAGGGGTCCTGAGATTCTGGAAAACTATTCCGCCTTCTTCTCCCAGGATTGGCGCGATAAGAACCAGATGACCAACATCATCGGTTACCACCTGATCCTGCTCGGAGTTGGTGCGCTGTTGCTTGTCTTCAAGGCGATGTTCTTCGGCGGCGTCTACGACACCTGGGCTCCCGGTGGCGGCGATGTGCGGCTGATCAGCAATCCAACCCTTGATCCCGGTGTGATCTTCGGATATCTAACCCGTGCCCCATTTGGCGGCGAAGGCTGGATCATCGGGGTCAACTCGATGGAGGACATCATTGGTGGCCACATCTGGATTGGCCTGATCTGCATTTTCGGCGGCATTTGGCACGTCGTCACCAAGCCCTTCGGCTGGGTTCGCCGCGCCTTCATCTGGAACGGTGAGGCCTACCTCAGCTACAGCCTTGGTGCCCTGAGCCTGATGAGCTTCGTGGCCTCGGGCTACATCTGGTTCAACAACACGGCCTATCCTTCCGAGTTCTACGGTCCCACCAACGCCGAAGCCTCCCAGGCCCAAAGCTTCACCTTCCTGGTGCGCGACCAACGCCTGGGCGCCAACATCGGTTCGGCCATGGGCCCCACGGGTCTCGGCAAGTATCTGATGCGCTCCCCCACGGGCGAGATCATCTTCGGTGGTGAAACCATGCGCTTCTGGGACTTCCGCGGTCCCTGGCTCGAGCCGCTGCGCGGCCCCAACGGCCTCAGCCTCGACAAGCTGCAAAACGACATCCAGCCCTGGCAGGTTCGTCGTGCAGCTGAGTACATGACCCACGCCCCCAATGCATCCCTGAACTCCGTGGGCGGCATCATCACCGAGCCCAACTCGGTGAACTTCGTCAACATCCGCCAGTGGCTGGCCGCGACCCAGTTCGTGCTCGCCTTCTTCTTCCTGGTCGGTCACCTCTGGCACGCCGGCCGCGCCCGCGCCGCCGCTGCCGGTTTCGAGAAGGGCATCGACCGCAAGGCCGAGCCCACCCTGGCCATGCCAGATCTCGACTGATCCTGCCCGGATCAGGATCTCCAGGCCCTCCGCCACCGCGGAGGGCTTTTTTGTGGCGGCGGGCCTGCGCTGGGGGTCGTGCTCTCAGGCTGCAGAGCCAACGATGACTTCCGAGGGTTTCCGCCAGAACGCGCCGCCTCGGCTTCAGACCTGAAGGCACAGATCAGGCAACCACTGGCGCAGCAGCGGCAGGCTCAGCCCGATCACGTTGCTGCAGCAGCCGTCGATCCGCTCCACTAGCAGGCCGCCGCGGCCCTCCAGGGCGAAGCCTCCGGCACAGGCCAGGGGCTCGCCGCTGGCCACATAGCGCTGGATCGCCTCCTCCCCCAGCGGCGCCAGCAGCAACCGGGTCGTCACCGTCTGGCCCAGGGCGATGGGAGCGGAGCCGGCCGCGGCATCGCCGGGCTGCATCAACCAGTGGCCGGTGTGGAGCTCCGCCCAGCAGCCAGCCAGGCGCCGCCAGCGGGCGATCGCCTCCATGGCATCGCGGGGTTTGCCGAACACCTCCCCGTCAAAGCTGAGCACCGAATCGCAGGCCAGCAGGGCCTGGAGGGCACAGCCATCGGGGGCATGCCAGCCAGGGCCAACACGTTCAGCCACAGCCAAAGCCTTGGCCTCCGCCAGCCGCAGCACCAGGCGACGGGGATCCGGGTCGTCGAAAACCTCCTCATCAATGCCGCTGACCATCACCCGATGGGGAATGGCGGCCTGCTCCAGCAGGCGGCGGCGGGCCGGGGAAGCGGAGGCAAGCAGCAGCATCGGTGCGCTCGGGGTGGGCGAAAGCTCAGCGCTCACGCTGCCATGGTGCGGCGAGATCGTTGGAGCGTGGGTGGCGGGAGCCCGCCCATGCCGGTGAAGCGACTCTGGCTAGGTTCCAGACGGAGAGCCTGCCTGCCGCCATGAGCGAATTGCCGAGCCCTGCGATCGTCCGGGCTGATCACGGCCCTGGGATGCGGTCCTCTGGGATCAGGCCCCCTGGAGCGCTGACGCCAGGGGGGCTGACGGCTTCGCGGTCGCCAGCGGCGGGGTCGTCGTCCCAGGGTCTGCAGGTCTTGAGCTCGGGGCTGCTGGCCTCGGCACTGGTCCTGGCCCCGCCAGCGCGGGCCGTCGACCTGCCCCGTCCCGGGGTGGTCTGCGATCCTCCCCAGCAGATCTGTTTCGACAGCCAAGGCCCTTCCCTGGAGTTGACCCGCCTCTACCTCGGTCCCCGAGCCTCCAACCGCCTGCTCACCCAGCTCAGCGGCAGGCCAGCGATGGCGGAATTTGTGCTCAGCGAGGGCCAGCTTTGCGACCTGCGCCTGCGCTCCTGCTGGGATGACGGCCAGCGCAGGCGTCAGTTCAACCCGTTGCTCAGCCGCCATCTCTTTGGCGCCGCCTCCCCCTCCGGGGCCCGACCGTCGGCCGCCGCCCCTGACCCATCGATGGAGCGCAGCTGCCAGCTCAGCCAGAGGGCAATGGTGGTGTTCAGCGGCGCCTGCCGACTCTCCCGCCAGAACGATGGATCCGGACCGGTTTACGGGGTGAAGGTGGGCAGCGGCCAGCGCTACCGCTTCCAGCGCCGTGGCCCGCTGCTCGTGCTCAACGATGCCTCGGGCACCTGGCCGGTGGCCCTGGTCGATCGCGGATCCAGTGTCCAGTTCCGCTGGGCCAATCTGGTCCTCGACGTCGTCCGGCCACCCCTTCCCTATGGCGGGCGTTCCAGCACGCCGATGTCCCCCAGCCCGCGGCCGCAATCCACCGGCGAAGGCAGCACGGATCTGATCGACAGCCTCTTCCCGAGATGACCACCGATGCGATGGCCCTGGAGCGGGCCTGCCGCTCCCTGCGCTCCCTGCCATTCCGCCGGGCCTTCTTCGAGATGGTCGACGGGCAGCCGATCAGCAGCAGCGAGCTCTGCAACCGCCAGGACTGGCCGAGGCTGGTCTTCGCCCCCTTTGGAGTGGAGCGGGCCGAAGCCCACTTCAACTGGCTGATCCGGCTCGGCGTGCTGCGCCGTGAGGTGGATGGGCAGGGGCTCACCGAGCGGGTGCGTCTCACCCCCCTGGGCCGCCAGGTGCTCAGCCGCTGGCCCGGTGAGATCCCAAGGGCGGGCCTGCGGGAGAGAATTCAGGAGAATTTCCGGCGCCATCGGCCTCGCCTCTGAGCCCAAACCGTGCCGCGTCCAAACGCCGCGGTGCTGCCCCCTCCGGTCCGCCACGACCCAGACCGCTTTTCGCCCAACCCGGCGCCCGGATCCCAACCGGCCCCGGTTCTGAGTCGCTCGCCCCACAAGCGACTCCCGCTCGGCCCCTCGCCCCCAACCCTCTTGAGCCTTCCCGCCCCCGGAGCAGCCACACCCCTGATGGTGCTTGGAACGAGCAGCGGGGCAGGCAAGTCGCTGATGGCGGCGGCCCTCTGCCGGGTGCTGCGGCGGCGGGGTGAACAGCCCCTGCCTTTCAAGGGGCAGAACATGAGTCTCAACGCCTGGGTCGACGGCCAGGGCGGCGAGATGGCCTACTCCCAGGCCCTGCAGGCCTGGGCTGCGGAGCTGGAGCCGACGGTGGCGATGAATCCGGTGCTGCTCAAACCCCGGGGCGACAGCACCAGCGAGGTGATCCACCTCGGTCGCTCGGCCGGGATCGCCCGGGCCGAGCACTATTACCGCGACTGGTTCCGGCCGGGCTGGGCCGCCATCCGCACCGGGCTGGGCGACCTGCAGAGGGCCCATCCCGGCGGCAGGCTGGTGCTGGAAGGGGCCGGCAGCCCGGTGGAAGTGAACCTCCAGGCCCGCGATCTGACCAACCTTCGTCTGGCCCAATACCTCAGGGCCCGCTGCCTGCTGGTGGCCGACATCGAGCGGGGGGGCGTGTTCGCCCAGGTGGTGGGCACCCTGGCCCTGCTGCGACCGGTGGAGCGGCGTCTGATCGGCGGCATCCTGATCAACCGCTTCCGGGGCCGGCCGGAGTTGTTTCAAGCGGGCCAGACCTGGCTGGAGCAGCACACGGGCCTGCCAGTGCTGGGGGTGATGCCCTGGCTGGCGGAGCTCTTCCCCCCGGAGGATTCCCTCGACCTCCTGGAGCGACGAGCCAGCAAACCCAGGGCGGAGCTGACGATCGCGGTCCTGCGCTTGCCCAGCCTGAGCAACTTTTCCGATCTCGATCCCCTGGAGGCAGAACCGAGCCTGCGCCTGCGCTGGCTGCAGCCGGGGGAAGAGATCGGCAGCCCGGATGCCGTGATCGTGCCCGGCAGCAAGCGGACCCTCAGCGATCTAGCGGTGCTGCGCGCGGCGGGTCTGGACACCGCCCTGGAGCGTTATCTCGCCACCGGCGGCCACGTGTTCGGCCTCTGTGGCGGGCTGCAGATGCTGGGCCTGGAGCTGCAGGATCCCCATGGGCTGGAGGGCGAGGCCGACCCGGGCAGCGCGGCCGGAATCCCAGCCGCCGCTGCGGTCCGGGGGTTGGGGCTGCTGCCGCTGCGCACCCACTTCGCCACCGCCAAGAGCTGCGGCCAACGCCGCACCCTGGCCCTCTGGCCTGCGGGGGAGCCCCTGGCGATCGAGGGCTTCGAGCTGCGCCATGGCCGTAGTGTCTGGCTGGGGGATGGCCAGGGCAGCGCTGAGCCCTTCTGCGAGGCTCCCGATCTGGGCTGGTGGAAGGCAACGGCCAGCGGAGGCTGGGTGGCCGGCACCTACCTCCACGGGGTGTTCGACAACGGCCCCTGGCGGCGCCGCTGGCTCAATGGGCTGCGGCAACGGCGCGGGCTCGAGCCCCTGGCGCCCCAGCCCAACAACCACGCCGACCAGCGCAACGCCCTGCTCGACAGACTGGCGGATGCGTTTGAAGCCCATGTGGATCTGACCCCCCTGCTCCACCCCGATGCTTGATCCGCTGGCCCCATCGATGCCAGATCCGCAGGAGCTGACGATCCTCTGGCCCGATGGCAGCCGCAGCGCCGCCCAGAGTGGGGAGCCCTGGATGGAGGCCGCTCGACGGGCCGGCCAGACCATCCCCACAGCCTGCCGGGTGGGAAGCTGCGGCGCCTGTGAGATTGAGGTCAACGGCATGGTGATCCGGGCCTGCATCACCACCGTGCCCGCCTGCCCGGGCAGGACCCTGAAGCTGAACCTGGCCTTCGATCCCTACTGGTGAGGGCCGCGCCGGCGGTCTTTGAGCTGGCGGGGATGGACCCCCAGGACACGGGCCAGCCGTGCCAGGGAGCGCCGCAGGAGCGCCAAGGGCGGCGAGAGCCAGGCCACCAGGCCGGCCTGGAGCTGCTGCAACCGGAACTCCAGATCCCAGAGCAACAACTGCCGCCGCAGGCGCCGGATCGACGCCCCGTTTGGTTCGAGCTTCAGCTTCAGACCCAGGGCCGAGGCGATCGCCTCGGTGTGGCTCCGCCAGTAGGCGGCGGCCTCCTGGGCCAGGGCAGCGCCGCGCTCAGGGGGAAAAGAAAGCGTGGCGGTATCGGCATCGAACCGAGGGCGCTCCAGCACCCCCGGGCAGCCGAGCAGATCGGTCCCAGGTTCGCTGAACACGAAGCAACCGTTCAGGGGGGCCTGCCACATGCGCCCGGAGAGGGTGGTGCCCCGCTGATAGGGCCACATCAGGCCGAAACAGCTGGAGGAGGCGGCGATCAGCCGGTTGGCCTGCCGGTAGCTGAGCGGACGGGCCCGCACACCCACCAGCTCCCAGCGGCCCCCATGGACGCGGACCCTGCCGCTGCGGATCAGCTCCAGGAGCTGCTCCTGAAAGGGATCCCCCGGCATGCGCTTGTAGTTGGACACGTGCACTGGGCCGCCGCGCCGGGCTGGGGACGGACAGGTCCAGAGCTCGGGGATCACCGGCAGATAGGCGCGCACATGGCGCAGCCTTGGATCGGTGGGGGCCTGGCCCGGCTGATCCAGGCTGATCAGGGCGATCGAGCGGGCCGCGGGATAGCGGCGGGCCCAGTCGACCCGGTATTCGCGCACGTAGTCGTAGAGGTGAATCGGGCCGGCAAACCCCTGATCAGCAGAGCCGTTGTCGCCGCGAAGCACCACCAGCAGATCGGGATCGCCCGCCGCCTCGCTCAGCCGAAAACCGGCGGCTTCATAGAACCCGCAAATGTTGAGGTAGACGTCTCGATCGAGGTAATCGCTCGAGACGATCCGGCAGCTTGGCTTCACGGCGGTCATCGATCTTCTGCCAGCTTGACGCGACGGCGACGTCCGGACCCGTCTACGCGGCCACTAGCATCAGCGCAACCGCCTTCGACGCGTTCCTGTCACGACCTGGCAACCGCAGCGCCAGGACCGGGATCAGGGCAGTTCGCCCCCTGTCGTTCGCTCCCTCCATCCCCCGCTCGATGGCCAGCCCCCTGAACCTCCCCCTCCTCCCTTGACAGCCCTGCCTGAGGGGGATCGACACCCCCGTTACGACTATCTGATTGTTGGCTGCGGTCTCTACGGAGCCACCTTCGCCCGCCTCGCCACCGACGCCGGGCTGCGCTGCCTACTGATCGATAAGCGTGATCACATCGGCGGCAATTGCCACACGACGGCGCGAGAGGGCATCCATGTGCATACCTACGGAGCCCATATCTTTCACACCAGCAACAGCGCTGTCTGGACTTTCATGCAGCGGTTCGCGGACTTCAACAACTATGTGAACTCCCCAAAGGCCATCGCCGGCGGCAAGCTCTACTCACTGCCCTTCAACATGAACACGTTTCATGAGCTCTGGCAGGTGCTCACCCCGGAACAGGCACGTCTGAAAATTGAGTCGCAACGCTTCCGCGGTGATCCTAGCAATCTCGAAGAGCAGGCCCTCTCCCTGGTGGGCACGGACATCTACGAGACCCTGATCCGCGATTACACCGCCAAACAGTGGGGGCGCCATCCCCGCGAACTGCCAGCCTTCATCATCAAGCGATTGCCGCTACGGTTCACATTCAACAACAACTATTTCAACGACCGCTACCAAGGCATCCCGATCGGCGGCTACACCGCGCTGTTCGAGAGGATGCTGGCTGGGATCGAACTCCGTCTGAACACGGATTATCTGGCAGACCGCGATCATTTCGACGCCCTTGCCAAGCGGGTGGTTTACACCGGTTGCATCGACGAATTCTTCCATCACGACCACGGCCGCCTCGACTATCGCTCACTCGACTTCGAGCACAGCCTGATCGAGACCGACAACCACCAGGGCAACGCCGTGATCAACTACTGCGACGCCGCGGTGCCCTATACGCGCACAATCGAGCACAAACATTTCGAATCGGTCAGCACGGAGGTCACGATCGTGACCCGCGAGTTCCCTCGCGATGGCGGCGGCGACCGGATTCCCTACTACCCCGTCAACAGTCCCGACAACCAACACACCTTCAGCCTCTACCGCCAGCGCGCCGAGGCGATTCCCACCCACATCTTTGGTGGCCGGCTTTCCGAATACAAATACATGGACATGCATGTCGTTGTCGAAGCCGCGATGAACCGCTTTCGCACGGAGCAGAAGCTGGCCTCCCGCGCCGCTGTCAACGCTTGAGCCACTCCCGGATCAGGACACCTCGATCAGCCCCCCCCCGAGCAGCACCTCACCGGCGTAGAACACCGCCGCCTGGCCCGGGGTGATCGAGAACTGCGGTTCGCGGAACTGCAACGCCACCCGTCCAGCCCGGTGATCGAGGGGGGTGAGCAGCGCCAGCTCCGGGGAACTGCGATAGCGCAACTGCACCGTCAGCTCCAGGGGCTCCTGCGGCGGCGCCATCGACACCCAGTTGACCTGGCCGACTCTGCAGCTCTGGCGAGCCGCCTCGGCCCTGGGGGCCACCACGACCCGGTTGAAGGCGGCATCGAGCCGCACCACATGCAGGGGTTCGCTCCAGGCCACGCCGAGGCCCCGGCGCTGGCCGATGGTGAAGTGTTCGATGCCGTCGTGCTGGCCGAGCACGGTGCCGTCCTGCAACGCGATCTCCCCCTGGCGGGGAGGCAGGTGGGCATCGAGGAAGGCTTTCATCGAACCGTGGTGATCGGCGAGGCAGAGATCCTGGCTCTCGGGCTTGCTGGCGGTGCGCAGCCCGAAGCGTGCCGCCTCCAGACGGGTGTCGCTTTTGTGCATCTCCCCCAGGGGGAAGACCAGCTCCCCGAGCAGCTCCTGGGGCAGGTCGTAGAGGAAATAGCTCTGGTCCTTGCGCGGATCCAGGCCCCGCAGCAGTTGATGGCGATCCCGGCCATCGCCGGGCAGCGGGCAGCGGTCGGCCGCCTCCCGATGGCGGACCCGGGCGTAGTGGCCGGTGGCCAGGCGGCCGATCCCCCGCTCGGCACGGGCCCAGGCCAGCATCGGCCCGAACTTGACCGCCCGGTTGCAGCGGGAGCAGGGCAATGGGGTGACGCCGTGGCCGTAGCCATCGACCAAGAAGTCGACAATCTCACGGCGGAAGTGATCTCGGAAATCGAGCACGTGATGGTCGAACCCGAGTTGCTCGCAGATCGCGGCGGCATCGACCAGCCCCTCGGCACAGCAAGCGCCCTTGCCACTCATCAGCCAAAGGGTGAGGCCCTCGACCCGCCAGCCGGCCTCCACCAGCAGGGCCGCCGTCAGAGAGCTGTCCACCCCGCCGGAGAGACCCACCACCACCTGCTGCTCCCCGGGCCAGGCCCGCAGCCGCTCCAGGGCGGAGGCACCGGCGGCGGTGGCCGCCACCCCGAGGCCCGACGGAACGCCGGGGGAGCTGCCAGAGACGGACGGGGCGATCAAGGACGGCAGGACAGCGAAGGGCGGGGGAAGCGGCGTTGTCGGTCCGGCTGGTGGGGACCGCCTCACCCCCTCCATCATGGAAGCTCCACGCCCAGGCCGCCGTGGTCACCCCGCCCCCCAGCCCAATCCCCCCCCCGTGGCCGCAGCGTGATGCCCACCATCTGCTGGTGACGGCCGAGCAGATGCTGGCCCTCGAAGCTGAGCTGTTCGCCAGCGGCCTGCCGGTGGAGGCGCTGATGGAAAAGGCGGGCCTGGCCCTGGGCCGGCGCATCCTGGAGCTCGTCCAGCCGCGGCTGGCGGGGGCGGGACCAGCACTGGAGAGGCTCGGCGAGGGTCTGCGGGGGCAAGGCGCCTTGGTGCTCGTGGGCCCTGGCCACAACGGCGGCGATGGGCTAGTGGTTGCCCGCGAGCTGCATCTGGCGGGGGTGCCGGTGCGGCTGTGGTCGCCCTTCGAGCGCCGCAAACCCCTCGCCGAGCGCCACTGGCAGCACGCCCGCTGGCTGGGAATCCCCCTGCTGGAGCAGCGGCCCGATCCCTCTGAACCGTGCGTCTGGATCGACGCCCTGTTCGGAAATGGGCAGCGGCGGCCCCCCGGCGACGACCTGGAGACACTGCTGCAGCAACGGCAGGCACGGCAGCCGGGCCGGCTGCTGGCCATCGATGGGCCCACGGGCCTCTGCAGTGACACCGGCAGGCTGCTCGGCCGCCAAGCGGCCCGGGCCGCCCTCACCCTCTGCCTCGGCCTGATCCGCCAGGGGCTGGTGCAGGACAGCGCCCTCGACTGGGTGGGGGAGCTGGAGCGGATCGATCTGGGGCTGCCGCCAGCGCTGCTCAACGGCCTGCCCATGGAGCAGCCCCTGGGACTCGGTGGCCCTGGCCGGGGGCAAACCGATGCTGAGCAGGCGCCGCGGCCGGCACCGGCCCTCGCCGCCGGCAAGTATCAGCGGGGCAGGCTGCTGGTGATCGCCGGCAGCGCCCGCTACCCAGGCGCCGCCCATCTGGCCCTGGCCGGCGCCAGCGCCAGCGGCTGCGGCAGCCTTCGGGCCGCGCTGCCAGGGATGGTGGCAGAGCAGCTCTGGACCGTGCTCCCCCATGTGGTGCCCGAGCCGGACCCGCTTGGGGGTGCTGGTGGCGAGCGGCTCGACGCCGTGCTGGTGGGGCCCGGACTCGGGCCGGCCGACGGGGCAGACGATGCGGGGGCTACGGGAGCAGAGGAGCTCTGGCAGCGGCTGCGGGGCTTCGCCGGCACCCTGGTGCTCGATGCCGATGGTCTGAACCGGATCAACGGCGACTGGCTGAGCCAGCGGGCCGGCCCCACCTGGATCACCCCCCATGCCTCGGAATTCGGGCGCCTGTTTCCGGATCTGGCCGAGCTCCCGCCACTGGCGGCGGCAGCCGCGGCCGCGGACCGGTGCGGTGCCACCGTGCTGCTCAAGGGTGCGCGCACGGTGGTAGCCGCGGCAGATGGCCGGCGCTGGCAAGTGCTGCGCAGCTGCCCCGAGGCCGCCCGGGCCGGGCTCGGCGACGTGCTGGCGGGCTACGCGGCAGGGCTAGCCGCCCTGGGGCATGGCTGCGGAGGCACGGATGGATCCCTGCTGGCCCTGGCCGCCCTTGATCACGCCCTGGCGGGCTGCCGTGCCAAGGAGCGCCTGGGGTCAGGCGGAGCCACGCCTCTGGCGGTGGCCCGGGAATTGGAGCGGCCCCAGGAGCGCGGTGCGGTGGCCGGCGCGGTACGGAAGAGGTAAAACCAGCGCCGATACCACTGGACGATCGCCACAGCGCTTCATCCTGATTCCCAGACAAGATCAGGAGAACGCAACACTCGGGGCGCAAAAGTGTTCTGTAGCCGAAAATTTGCATGAAAAGGCAAGACAAATCTGTAGGTAAGCTGAAAAACCCTGCTCCGATCTGCCGCGTGCTCGATAGTCGATACTCTTTTTTCGGCGTCTATGACCGCCTCCTCCGTCAGCGCCAGCGATAGATCCGGGAGACGCGGCAGCGACGCGATCACCTGGTACCTCAGCAGCATCGGGCGCGAGCCCCTGCTCACCCCTGCCGAAGAGATCGAGCTGGGAAACCAGGTCCAGACGATGATGCAGCTGGTGGAACAGGGCCGCGACGACTACACGGTCCTGGAGCGCAAGCTGATCCGCATCGGTCGCCGCGCCAAGGAGCGGATGTTGCGGGCCAACCTGCGTCTTGTGGTGAGCGTTGCCAAAAAATATCAGGGCAAAGGCCTTGAGCTCCTCGACCTGATCCAGGAGGGGTCCCTCGGCCTGGAGCGGGCCGTGGAGAAGTTCGACCCCACCCGCGGTTACAAGTTTTCCACCTACGCCTTCTGGTGGATCCGCCAGAGCATGACCCGTGCCATCGCCTGCCAGAGCCGGACGATCCGCCTGCCCGTCCACCTCAGCGAACGGCTCAGCACCATCCGCAAGGTGAGCCTCGACCTGGCCCACAAGCTGGGAGCCATGCCCAGCCGCCAGGAGATCGCCGAAGCTCTTTCGATGCCCCTCGAGGAGCTCGACTCCCTGCTGCGCCAGTCGCTCACGACCTCCAGTCTCGATGCACCGATCAACGCCGAGGAGGGGCGCAGTTATCTCGGCGACCTGATCGCCGACGTTCGGCTTGAGGAGCCGCTCGACCAGGTGGAACGTGGCATCCACCAGGAGCAACTCAGCCGCTGGCTGGACCATCTCACCGAACAGGAACGGGAGGTGCTGGCCTTGCGCTTCGGCCTCGACGGCCAGGAGCGCCACACCCTCGCCGAGATCGGTCGTCAGCTGTCAGTGTCGCGGGAGCGGGTGCGCCAGGTGGAACTCAAGGCCCTGCGCAAGCTGCGCAATCTGACCCGCCGCCAGCCGATCGGGATCTGAGCGGCCTCAGTCCTCAGCCCAGATGAAGCGGGTCAGCTCGCTGCCATCGGGCTCAGGGGCCGCAAGGGCGAAGCTGACGCAGTCGGCCACCTCCGCATCCACCTCCTTCTCCAGCTCCCGCAACTCGGCCTCGGTGGCCAGACCGGCGTCGAGAAGGTCGGCGGCGAGGCGCTTGATGGGATCGCGCTGAGCCCAGAACTCCTTCTCGGCGGCTGCCCGCAGCTCATCGGGGTCGGCCAGGGAGTGGCCACGGAAGCGGTAGGTGAGGCACTCCAGAAGGGTCGGCCCCTCACCGGCCCGGGCCCTGGCGATCGCCCGTTCAGCCGCGGCCCGCACCGCCAGGACATCCATGCCATCCACCTCCTCGCCGGCCATGCCGAAAGCGGCGGCCTTTCGCCAGATCTCCGGGTCGCTGGTGGCACGGTTGTGGTCCATGCCGATCGCCCACTTGTTGTTCTCCACGACAAACAGGATCGGCAACTTCCAGAGGGCCGCCATGTTCAGGCATTCGAAGAATTGACCGACATTGCAAGTGCCGTCGCCGAAGAAGGCGGCCGTTACGGCGTCGCTGTCGGCCTGGCCGAGGGCATCGCGCTTGTAACGGCTGCTGAAAGCGGCCCCAAGCGCCACAGGGATGCCCTCGCCGATGAAGGCATAGCCCCCGAGCAGGTGGTGCTCACGGGAAAAGAGGTGCATCGAACCGCCACGCCCCTTGCTGCAGCCGGTGGCCTTGCCGAACAGCTCGCTCATCACCTCCCGGGCCGGCACACCGCAGCTGAGGGCGTGGACATGGTCGCGGTAGGTGCTGCAAAACCAATCGTGCTGGAGGCGCATCGCCTTGATCACGCCGGTGCTGACAGCCTCCTGACCGTTGTAGAGATGCACGAAGCCAAACATCTTGCCCCGGTAGTACATCTCGGCGCACTTATCCTCGAAACGCCGGCCCAGGTTCATGTCGCGATAAAGCAGCAGCCCCTCCTCCCGCGTCACCCTCGCCCGCTCGGCCGGGTAGAGAGCCTGGAGGCGCTCGGCGTGGCTGCCGGCCGGGGCGGTGAGTCCAGCGCTGCCGGGGTCGCCGGCGGCGCCGCGAAGGTCCAGGGCAGCCGTCAGTTCCTGGGTCATGGCCGTCGGCATGGGCATAGCAGTGGCACGACTGTACGGGGTCCGTCACCGCCGGGCGGTCAAAACCGCTGCCTATGACTACAGTCCGTGCCTCGTTGTCAACAACGGTTGGACCTGCCGCTCGACCACTTCCGGCTGCTGGGCGTGAGTCCAGCGACTGATGCCCAGACCGTCCTCCGCCAACTCCAGTTGCGGCTCGACCGTCCCCCCGAGCAGGGTTACACCGTTGAAACCCTGCATGCCCGCGCCGAGTTGCTGAGGGCCAGCGCCGATCTGCTCAGCGACACCAGCCGGCGCCAAGCCTACGAATCCGACCTCACCGCCCTGGCCGCCGCCGCCGAGCCCCTGCTGCCGGCACTGGAGATCCCCTCCAGCCGGGAGGTGGCGGGGCTGTTGCTGCTGCTCGAGGCGGGCCAGCCGATCGAAGCCTTCCAGATGGCCTGCCGAGCCCTGCAGCCCCCCCAGGCCCCCGCCCTCGGCAGCAGTCGCGAGGCGGACCTGACCCTGGTGGCCGGCGAAGCCGCCCTGGCCGCCGCCGAAGACCAAAGCCAGGATCGCCACTACGAGCTGGCCGCCCGAACCCTCCAGCAGGGGCTGCAGCTGCTGCAGCGCATGGGGCAGCTCCCGCAGCTGAGGGAACGGATCCACGCCGAACTCGATGCGCTGACCCCGTTCCGGGTGCTCGATCTGCTCAGCCGCGATCCCGCCGCCAGTCAGGAGCGGCAGGAGGGTCTGGCGCTTCTGGAACAGCTTGTGCAGCGACGTGGGGGGCTGGAAGGTGATCGCGATGAGGGTTTTGCACAGGAGGACTTCCAGACCTTCTTCAAGCAGATGCGCACGTACCTCACGGTGCAGGAGCAGCTCGATCTGTTTCAGCGCTGGGGCAACCAGGGCTCAGGCGCCGCCGCTTTCCTCGGCACGATCACCCTCACCGCCTCAGGCTTCGCCCAGCGCAAACCGGAGCGGATCGCCGCAGCTCGTGAGCAGTTGCGGAGCAGCGGCCGCGAGGGCATCGAGCCGCTGCTGGCCAATCTCGATCTTTTGCTCGGCGATGTGGAGGGGGCGACCGAGCGGTTCAGCCGAGGCGCCAGCCCGGAGCTGCAGCAGTGGGCTGAGCGCCAAAGCATCGATCCCCTGGCCCAGGTATGCGCCTGGTGTCGCGATTGGTTGGCCCGCGATGTGCTGCCCGGCTACCGGGATCTTGACGCCGATCCCGACCTGGAGGCCTACTTCAGCGACCGCGATGTGCTCGCCTGGGTGGAACGGGAGGATCGCCGCAGCGGCCGCAGCTTCCCCAACGCCGGCCTCGCCTCTGATCCAGCCGCTTTCGGCCAGGACGCCTCCCTCTGGCCGGCGCCAGGGAGCGTGCCGTCCGGCGCCGGCTTGGCCAGCACTCCTGATCCGTTCAGCAGCTTCGGATCCAGCCTGAGCGACAGCTTCGGCACCGATTTTGGCGACCTAGGCGCCGCCGACCCAGCCGGGACGGAACGGCCCGCTCGACGGAGTTCCGGCGCCGGCCCCTTGGTGGAACGGCAGCCCGACCGGGCGGAGCCGATCTCCCTCGGCTTCCCCTGGCCCCGCCGCTGGAGCTTCGATCTGAGCCCCAGGGATGCGGCCGTGGCGGCGGCCGGGGGCCTGGCCCTGCTGCTTGGGATCGGGGCCTGGCTGCTCCGCCCCCAGCCCCGGCCATCGCCGCCCGCGGTGGGCAGCCACACCCTCCGGCTAGCGCCTGCCCCGGCCACCCCGACCGCCGGATCGCCCCCCGGGCCGACCGCGACGGCCATCCCCCGTCCCGCCAGCCCGATGGCGGCCGGAGCGAACGGCAGCGGCCCCGGATCAGCTCTCACCGTGGCCGACCCGTCAGCGGCGCAGCTCCAGGGGCTGCTGGAACGCTGGCTGAAGGCCAAGGCCACGGTGCTGGCGGGCGCCACCCCGCCGGCGGATCTGGATCGGCTCGCGCGGCAGGAGCTGCTCCGCCAGCTTGAGCAGCAACGAGCCCAGGACATGGCCCGGGGCCGGATCCAGGCAATCGAGGCCGAGGTCCGCTCCGTGGCGATCCAGGAGCGCTCGCCCCGCCGGATCGCACTCCAGGCCGACCTCGCTTACACCGACATCACCCGGGATGGCAGCGGCCGGGTGATCGAACGCACGCCCCCGACGAGCCTGCGCAATGTTTATGTATTTGGACGTGATGGCGAGACCTGGCGCCTGGCCGCCACCCGGTCGGCCCGCTGATCCCTCCTCCACCCGAGCGACCCATTCCCATGTTCGATGAGCTTTCCCAGCGTTTTGAAGACGCGGTCAAGGGTCTGCGGGGCCAGGCCTCGATCTCGGAGACCAATGTTGAAGGGGCGTTGAAGCAGGTGAGGCGGGCCCTGCTCGAGGCCGATGTCAGCCTGTCGGTGGTCCGGGACTTCGTCGAGGAGGTGCGCCGCAGGGCCATGGGTGCGGAGGTGGTGCGCGGCATCAGCCCTGACCAGAAATTCATCCAGCTCGTTCATGAGCAGCTGGTTGAGACCATGGGCGGCGAGAACGCTCCGCTGGCGGCCGGTGGACAGCCAGGCCAGCCCTCGGTGGTGCTGATGGCCGGCCTGCAGGGTGCCGGCAAGACCACCGCCACCGCCAAACTCGGGCTCCATCTCAAGGAACAGGGACGCAAGGCCCTGCTGGTGGGAGCCGACGTCTACCGACCCGCTGCCATCGAGCAGCTGAAGACGCTGGGCGGTCAGATCGGGGTGGAGGTGTTCAGCCTCGGCACCGAGGCCACCCCGGAGGCGATCGCCGCCGCGGGGATCGCCAAGGCCAGGGCCGAGGGCTTCGACACCGTCCTTGTGGACACCGCCGGCCGCCTCCAGATCGATCAGGCGATGATGGAGGAGATGGTGCGAATCCGCCAGGCCTGTCAGCCCGATGAGGTGCTGCTGGTGGTGGACGCGATGATCGGGCAGGAGGCCGCCGAGCTCACCCGCGCCTTCCATGACCAGGTGGGCATCACCGGAGCGGTGCTCACCAAGCTCGATGGCGACTCCCGCGGTGGGGCGGCCCTGTCGATCCGCAAGGTGAGCGGTGCGCCGATCAAGTTCATCGGAACCGGCGAGAAGGTGGAGGCGCTGCAGCCCTTCCACCCCGAACGGATGGCCAGCCGCATTCTCGGCATGGGCGATGTGCTCACCCTGGTTGAAAAGGCCCAGAAGGAGGTGGAGCTGGCCGACGTGGCCCGCATGCAGCAAAAGCTCCAGGAAGCCAGTTTCGACTTCTCGGACTTCGTGCAGCAGATGCGTCTGATCAAGCGCATGGGCTCGCTGGGGGGGCTGATGAAGCTGATCCCCGGCATGAACAAGATCGACGACGGCATGCTCAAGCAGGGCGAAGCTCAGCTCAAGCGGATCGAAGCGATGATCAGCTCGATGACCGAGGCCGAGCGACGCCAGCCCGAACTGCTGGCCTCCCAGCCATCGCGGCGCCGACGGATTGCGGCCGGCAGCGGCCACACCCCGGCCGACGTCGACAAGGTGCTGGCCGACTTCCAGAAGATGCGCGGCTTCATGCAGCAAATGACCCGGGGCGGTGGCATGCCCGGGATGGGCGGCATGCCCGGCATGGGTGGCGGTTTTCCAGGCATGCCCGGAGGCTTCCCTGGTCTGGGGGGGCCTGGCGGGGGCCCAGGTCGGCCCGGGGCCGGGGGACGGGCGCCGGCGGCACCGAAGCCGCCCAAAGCGCCACCACGCCGTCGCAAGGGGTTTGGGGATCTTTGATCCCCTGCCAAGGGAAGGGCGGAGGTCGAGGCGCTACGATCATTGATTGGACACCATTCGAAACGGCCACGATGATCAAGCTCCGCCTGAAGCGGTTTGGGAAGAAGCGGGAAGCGAGCTTCCGCCTCGTGGCCACCAACAGCACCTCCCGCCGGGATGGCCGGCCCCTTGAGGAGCTGGGCTTCTACAACCCCCGCACCAAGGAAACCCGCCTGGAAACCGAGGCGATCCGCACCCGGCTCAGCCAGGGCGCCCAGCCGACCGATTCGGTGCGCGCTCTGTTGGAGAAAGGGGGGCTGCTGACCCGCACCGTGCGTCCCGCCGAGATCGTGGGCAAGCAGAAGCAGGCGGCCGCTCGCGAAGCCGCTGCGGCCGAAGCCAAGAAAGCCGAAGCTGAGGCCAAGGCCGCCGAAGCCGCTGCCAAAGCCGAAGCCGAAGCTGCTGCTGCTGCCGCCGCCGTCGCTGCTGAAGCTGAGGCGGCCGACGCCAGTCCCGCGACCGACGCCGAGGCCTGAGCGGGCCCGGCCCCATGCTCTCCCTGCCCTCCGGCGAAGCGGCCCTAGTCCTGGCTGGCGTGCGGGAGGGCAATCTGCGTCTGATCGAGCGCCTGACCGGCGCCCAGCTCGTGCTGCGCGGAACAGATCTGCACCTGGACGGCACCACGGCAACGGTGGAACGGGCCAGCCGTCTGGTTCAGGCCCTTCAGCCCCTGTGGGGGAGTGCTGAGTCCATCGGGCCAGTGGATATCCAGGCGGCACTCACCGCCCTGGATACCGGTCGACTCGACGAGCACGCCGGGATGGGTCGGGACGTGCTGGCCATCCAGCGGAATGGTCGCCAGCTCCGGCCCCGCACCCTGCGGCAGAAAGCCTTCCTTGAGGCCATGGCCGACCACCCCCTCACCCTGGCCCTGGGCCCGGCAGGTACCGGCAAGACCTTCCTGGCCACGGTGCAGGCCGTGCGCCAACTCCAGGAGCGCCGGGTGGAGCGGATTGTGCTCACAAGGCCGGCGGTCGAGGCCGGGGAGAGGCTTGGCTTCCTACCGGGCGATCTCCAGCAGAAGGTGGACCCCTTCCTGCGACCTCTTTACGACGGGCTGCACGCCCTGCTGGGCCAGGAGCGGGTCGGTCAGCTCCTGGAGAAGGGGGTGATTGAAGTGGCCCCCCTGGCCTACATGCGGGGACGCACCCTGGCGGATGCCTTCGTGATCGTGGATGAGGCCCAGAACACCACCTCGGCTCAGATGCGAATGGTGCTCACCCGCATCGGCGAGAACTCCCGCATGGTGGTGACCGGCGACACCACCCAGATTGACCTTCCCCCTGGGCAGATCAGTGGCCTGGTGGAGGCCGCGACAGTCCTGGAGGGTGTCGAAGGGGTGGCCCTGTGCCGGTTCAGCGATGCCGATGTGGTGCGCCATCCCCTGGTGCAGCGTCTGGTGCAGGCCTACGCCCGGCGCGATCACGATGGCCAGACCCGACGCTCTGACCAAGGCAGCCCGCGCCCCCGCAGGGCGGCCGGATAGGGAGATCCGAACGCAACACCCGTCCAGCATCGGTCCGGGGCTGCCAGGATTGTTCCAGTTCAAGATTCTGCGCCATGCCGGCCAGCAGTGATTTTCAGCAAGCGATCCGGGAGGCCCAGGTCGGTCGCCTGGTCGGACCGAACGTGGTCAACCGGGCCCTCCCCTACGTGGGTGGGGGGATGGTGCTCACCGCCGGAGGCGTCCTTGGTGGGATGGCCCTGATGGCCTCCTCCCCTGCCCTGTTCATGCCCCTGTTCTGGGTGGCCCTGATCGGCAACTTCATTCTTTTCTTCGTGGCCCAGAACGTGGCCAACAAGGGTGACAACGCCGCCGCCCTGCCCCTGCTCAGCGCCTACAGCCTGATCACCGGCTTCACCCTCAGCGGCCTGGTGAGCCAGGCCATCTATGCCGCCGGCGTCGGTGCGGTCGGCACCGCCGCCCTGGCCACGGGCATCACCTTCATCGCCGCCTCGATCATGGGGCGCCGCATGAGCGACAACGTCGGCCAGGCCCTGGCCGGTGCCGTGGGTCTTGGGGTGATCGGCCTGGTGGTGGCGATGCTGATACAGATCGTCGGCAGCCTGTTCGCACCCGCGGTGTTCGCAACCGGTGGCTTCGAACTGCTGATCGCCGGCTTCGGAACCGTGTTGTTCGTGGGGGCCGCGTTCGTGGACTTCTACACGATGCCCAGGACCTACAGCGATAATCAGTATCTTGCCGGTGCCCTTGGCATGTATCTGACCTACATCAACCTGTTTGTCTTCATTCTGCGTCTCGTCATCGCCCTTCAGGGTGGTGGACGCCGCGACTGAAGCGGCAGGCGGCTGGCCGCCTCGGTCAGCTGTCCCTCCCCCCCCCCTTGCTGATCGGCCTCCGTGCTTCAATGCTGATCAGGACGCCCGAATCAACAAACCCATGTTCCCATCCCCACGATCCAGCGATCGAGGGGATTTTTTTTGAACCCTGCCCTGCGTCAACCCCCACCCTTTGCCGCCGGGCGGGACCGATCAGCGAGAATGCAGCTGACGCGCTGAAAGACTCCGCTCAAAGTCCTGCCTAGACAAGCATTCACCCCCCCCGAATCGGCAGACCTGGCGATTCAAATCCCCATTCCTGGCATCCTGCAGTCCTTTTCCATGGCGAGAACAGCCCTGATTACCGGCATCACAGGCCAAGACGGCAGCTACCTGACGGAGCTGTTGCTTGAGAAGGGCTATGTGGTGCACGGCATCAAAAGGCGTGCAAGCAGCTTCAACACCGATCGCATTGACCACCTCTATCAGGATCCCCATGAGCAGGATCCACGGCTGGTTCTCCATTATGGAGACCTAACGGATTCAACCAACCTGATTCGCATTATTCAGCAGGTTCAACCCGACGAGATCTATAATCTCGGCGCCCAGAGTCACGTTGCGGTCAGCTTCGAAAGCCCTGAGTACACGGCCAATTCCGACGCCCTCGGCACCCTTCGAATCCTGGAGGCCGTTCGCATCCTTGGCTTGATCAATAAGACCCGGATCTATCAGGCTTCAACCTCAGAGCTCTATGGTCTTGTCCAGGAAGTACCGCAGCGAGAAAGCACTCCTTTTTATCCACGCAGTCCCTACGGCGTAGCCAAACTCTATGCCTACTGGATCACGGTCAACTACCGTGAGGCCTATGGCATGTACGCCTGCAACGGTATCCTTTTCAACCACGAGAGTCCGCGCCGCGGCGAGACTTTCGTCACACGCAAGATCACCCGTGGGCTCGCCCGCATCGATGCCGGCCTGGAGCAATGCCTCTACATGGGCAATCTCGACTCGCTTCGCGATTGGGGGCATGCCCGCGATTACGTGGAGATGCAATGGCGGATGCTTCAACAGGAGGGTCCACCGGAGGACTTCGTGATCGCCACCGGCCGCCAGGAATCGGTGCGCCGCTTCATCGAACTCACCGCCGCAGAGCTGGGTTGGGGCGGAATCCACTGGCAGGGCGAGGGCGTCGAAGAAACCGGGCTCCGCGCCGACACCGGCGCCATGGTTGTTCGCATCGACCGCCGTTATTTCCGTCCGGCCGAGGTCGAAACCCTGCTCGGCGATCCCACCCGGGCCCGCGTGAAGCTGGGCTGGACACCCACCACAACCCTTGAGGAACTGGTGGCCGAGATGGTGAGGTCCGACCGGGAGGAAGCCGCCAAGGAGGCTGTGCTGTTGCGGGAGGGCTTCAAGGTGGTGGGGTCAATGGAAAATCCTCCTCAGGTGTCGGTTCAACAGCCATGAGCGCATTGATCGATCCCAAGGACCGCATCTTTGTGGCCGGCCACCGCGGCATGGCAGGTTCAGCGATTCTCCGCCGCCTGGAGCGGGCGGGCTACAGCCAGTTGCTCACGGTTGATCGCAGCCAACTCGACCTCACCGATACCGTCGCAACGGCCGCCTGGTTCGCCGAACATCAACCCACAGTGGTTGTGCTGGCCGCGGCCAAAGTCGGTGGGATCTTGGCCAACTCCAACTACCCGGCAGATTTTCTGCTCGATAATCTCAAGATCCAAAACAACGTGATCGAGAGCGCCTGGCGCAACGGTGCCAGGCGGCTGCTGTTCCTGGGCAGCAGCTGCATCTACCCAAAATTCGCCGAACAGCCGATCCGAGAGGAGTCCCTACTCGCCGGCCCCCTGGAGCCCACCAACGAGTGGTACGCCATCGCCAAAATTGCCGGTATCCAGCTCTGCCGCGCCTTGCGCAGCCAGCACGGCTTTGATGCGATCAGCTTGATGCCGACCAACCTCTATGGGCCAGGTGACAACTATCATCCGATCAACAGCCACGTGATTCCCGCCATGATCCGCCGCTTTCACGAGGCCACCATGCAGCAGGCGGAACGTGTGACCTGCTGGGGCTCGGGCTCGCCGCGGCGGGAGTTTCTACACGTCGACGACCTCGCCGACGCCTGCCTCCACTGCCTGGAGCAGTGGAAACCAGGCCTTGATGAGGTTCAGTTCCTCAACGTCGGCACCGGCAGTGATTTGCCGATCCGTGAGCTCGCCACCCTTGTGGCCGGGGCCGTTGGTTTTGGCGGCACCATCGACTGGGATACCAGCAAGCCCGATGGCACGCCCCGCAAGATCCTCGACGTCAGTCGCCTGGCCTCGATCGGCTGGACAGCCAAGATCCCCCTGGCCGAAGGCCTGCGAGCGACCGCTCGCGAATTCGCCGAGCGCCAGGCCAGCGGCCAGGAGGTGCGGCTGTGAGGATCCTGGTCACCGGAGGAGCGGGGTACATCGGCAGCCATGCCGTACGCGCCCTGAGCAGGGCCGGCCACCAACCCGTGGTGCTCGACAACCTGGTCTACGGCCATGACGACATCTGCCGCCAGGTGCTTGGGGTCCCCCTGATCGAAGCCCAGGTGGGGGACCGGCCGATGCTGGAGCAGGTCCTTCAAGGGAAGCATCCGGCCCTGGCGGGATCCGGCCTTGAGGGCCGGCCGATCGAGGCGGTGCTTCACTTCGCCGCCTATGCCTATGTGGGTGAATCGGTCAAAGACCCGGCCCGCTACTACCGCAACAACCTCGGCGATACCCTCACCTTGCTCGAAGCCCTTGTGGCTCCTGAGCGAGGTGGCACGCCGATCCCGATCGTCTTCTCCTCCACCTGCGCGACCTATGGAGTTCCCCAGCAGGTGCCCATCACGGAAGATCATCCTCAGGCGCCGATCAATCCCTATGGGCGCAGCAAGTGGATGGTGGAGCAATTGCTGCAAGATTTCAGCTATGCCTACGGCCTCCCCTGCGTGATCTTCCGCTACTTCAATGCCGCCGGTGCCGACCCCGAGGGTGACCTCGGCGAAGATCATGATCCCGAGACCCATCTCATCCCGAGGGTTCTCGATGCTATGAGTGGTCGCGAGCCCTACCTGCAGATCTTTGGGGACGACTACCCCACCCCCGATGGCACCTGCATCCGGGACTACATCCACGTCTGTGACCTGGCCGACGCCCATGTGCTCGGACTCGAGCGCTTGCTGCGGCTACGCGAACGGCAGGAGGAGACCCGCTCCCCCCTGATCTACAACCTCGGCAACGGCACCGGCTATTCGGTGCAGCAGGTGATCGAGGCAGCCAAGGCCGTCACCGGTCGCGGCCTGCTTGCCCATGTGGCCCGCCGGCGCGAGGGGGATCCGGCCCAGCTGGTGGCCAGTGCCCAGCGGGCCCGTCAGGACCTGGGATGGCGGCCCCGCTACCCAGAGCTGACAACCATCCTCGAGCACGCCTGGGCCTGGCATCAGCATCGCCACAGCTCCTGAGCAGCGGCGCTTCCTTCCTGTTGTCAGCGAGGCGCCAGCCAGGGCCGAGCCAGGGGTTCACCGATGAACACCCCCTGACCCGGCATGGCGACGCTGCGCCAGTAGGCCTCGATCACGGTGTCGCCGCGGCGGTAGTAGGTGAATAACAAACCCGGGTCGGAAAACTTGCTCGGATAGTTGCAGGGCTCCACCACGGTTCCGTAGCTGGCTGTGGCGCCGGCCTCAAGCCAGCGGATCGAGCTCATCTGGGTGCTGTCGGTGAGCTGACCGCCCAGGGAGGTGAGGTGATCAGCCACGGCCCCCGGAAGGAAGCGGTTGCTGCTGATCGCCTCGACCTGCTTGAGACCGGTGAAGTATCCGAGCACATCTTTCCTGTCGCGCAGGGCGTCCTGCTGCAGCAGGGTGATCCGCAATGACGGGCTGAGCATCTGCTCGGCTCTGGCGAACAGACCCTGGCGCGAATTGCGCTTGTAGTCGCTGGTGCTCAGCAGATACACCGTGCCCTCCGGAGCCGTGCCGTCGGCCGCTTTCCCCCGAGCGATCAGGGAACGGGCCTCGGCCTCGCTGGTGGCCGCCAGCAACATTGAGGGGCGGATCCGCAGGCTGTCCCAGGGCCGGGCGACATCACCACGGGCGTAGTAAGGATTGGGTCGGGTCAGTTGGCAGCCCTCCGCGCACCAGGAGGGGTCGAGCCCCAGGGAGATGGCGCTGGTGATCGACTGACAGCCGACCCGGTAGGGAGCCGCCCAGGCCAGGGCGTAGACCTGGACATGGGATGGGGTGTCCCGGAGCAACTGGCGGCGGATGGCCAAGAACCGCTGCGGGCTGATCTCGCTGAGGCCCGGTTGGAACCGCACCCGCAGCACCTGGGCGGCGGGGATGCCACGGGCTGAGCTGTAGAGACGGCCGATCCGCTCGCTGAGCGGATCCTCGGCGTTGATCACCACGGCCAGATGACGAGCATCGAGCGGGCCAAAGCGCAGGGCCCGCAGCCGACCGAATGCGCGGATCGGATCGGCCGCATCCCTGCCAATCGCCAGGGCCAGCAGCAGGAGCATGGGCCCCAGCCGAAACCACCATCGCCTGCCCAGACCCACCCCAGACCATCACAGGCCCACAGCGCCATCCTGGCCAGCAGCTTCCCGCATTGGCCACGACGCAACGATGACGGAGGCGATCCGTCGTAAAAAAGAACGGAATGGCTGCGCCCCTCAGCCCTGCCGCCAGCCTGATGCCCCTGACCCATTCATCTGCCACTACCAGTGGCACCCCGCCGGCGTCCCCGCTGACGATCCATGGATATTGCGACACCCCCCCGGATCTGATCCTCGACCGGTTCGAGCGCGGCGATTTCGAATCGCTGCGTCAGCTGCGCGGTGAGTACACCCTCGTCCACGAAACCGCAGACGGCGTCACGATCATCACCTCCCCGGTGGGGGCGATGCACCACTACTACGCCCTGGCCCCGCAGGCCCCGGGGGGCTTCTGCCACGGCCGCCGCATCTCGGACATCCTCAGCAGAGCCGGTCTGTCCTGGCGCTGGAACTGGCAGGCCCTGGGCGATCTCTGCCAGCTCGAGAACCTCACCGCCAACGCCACCCTTCATCCCGATGTGCGGCGGGTGCCCCCGGGCAGCGTGCTGCAGTTTCGCCACGGCCAGCTACGGATCGACAGCCGCACCCTGATTGAGGCCCTCGCCGACGCCCCCGCCGACCCCGACCGCGCGGTGGTGGCCCTCAATGAGGAGGTGGGCCGGCTGGCCGGCAACGCTCCCTATCTCTCCCTGTCCGGCGGTTTTGATTCGCGGGTGATCCTTTCGGCGCTGCTGCGCCAGGGCATCCGTCCGCATCTGATCACCACCGGTTCCGACGACTGTTCTGATGTGCGGGTGGCCCGGGCCATCGCCGCCCGTTTCGGCCTCCAGCACGATCTGATCCGGATCGAGCTCTCCGAGGCCCTTGAACAGGGTCGCGAGATCGCCAATATCACCAACGGCACCAAAACCGCCTGGCACTGGCACACCTACCTCTATCCCCGCAAGGCTCGCATCCCTGCGGGGAGCAGCTTCTTCGTGGGAACCCTCGGGGAGTTCGCCCGCTCTTACTACTTCGACCGCGGTCGCCTCGGCCAGCTGGGCGACCGCTTCCCGGAGCAGGCCCTGGAACGGTTCTGGAGCCTCAAGCTGCATCGCCATCCCACCTTTCAGGCCTCCGAACTGGCGGGGCTCGCACCGGCCTTTGCCGCCGAGCTTGGCGAGGAGGGAATCTCGGGCAGGGCCGCACGGCTGCGCCACTTCTGCCACGGCTCCTTCCTGCCGGGACTCACCCGCTATTACCTGGAGCAGCGGGTGCCCAATTTCTATGCCAACGGCATCGCCATGTACCAGGCCTCGAGTCAATGGCGTTCACCCTTCCACAACCGCGACTGGTTGGCGGCGATCTGGAATCTCAAGGCCAGCTGGAAACTCGGCTCCAACTGGCACCGCCACGCCATCGCCAGCAATTGCCCAGAACTGCTGGAGTTTCCTGAGGAGAACGGGTTCAACCCTCAGCGCATGCTCCGCAAGGCGCCCCCCCTCTACTGGACTCGCTGGATGCGCCGCACCCCTTACGTGACCTACGACCGCAGCCGCGATTGGTTCGGCAACCGCCAGCTCCAGGACTACCTTTGGCAGGCCTGCGGTTCGATCGAGGATCTGGTGGATGCCGCCACCAGCCGTTCGATCCTGGAAGCCCATGCTGCCGGCCAGGACCGAACCCGCAGTGTGGCCTTCCTCCTGGCGATGGCCCGTTGGAAAGAGGTGTTGAGCGACGCGGGGGTGGCGGCAGCATGACGGGACGCCAACTTTACGGGTGGCCGGAGCGACCGGTGACCCGTCCATCGGGACCCGAGTCCCTGCGGTTCTCGGTGGTGATCCCTACCCTCAACCAGGCGGAGACGATCGAGGACACCCTCCAGTCGATTTTCGATCAGGACTACGACAATGTCGAAATTATCGTGGCTGATGGCGGCAGCAGCGATGGCACCCTGGCGCTGCTGGAGCGCTATCGCCCCCAGCTGGCCCGGGTGATTGAGGGGCCCGACCGCGGTCAGTCCGATGCGATCAACAAAGGTTTTGCGGCAGCCAGTGGCGACATTTTCTGTTGGCTCAATTCCGACGACTACTTCCTGCCCGGAGCCCTGCGGCGGGTGGCCGACCGCTTCGCCAGCGATTCTGCCGTTCGCTTCGTGGTGGGCTGCGGCGATGTGATCAGCAAGGACCACCGCTTCCTCCGCTACATCCCGGCCCTGCCGATGACGGAAACCACGCTGCTCAACTGGAAAAATGACCAGTGGGTGCTGCAACAGTGCTGCTTCTGGTCGCGGTCCCTCTGGCAGGAGGTTGGCGGTGTCGATGAGTCGCTGCACCTGCTGATGGATTACGACCTCTGGTTTCGCCTCAGCCGCACCACCGAGGCGTCCCTGATCGATGAGAAACTGGCTGTGATGCGTTATTATCCCGAAGTCAAGACCGTGCGCCAGCGCAGCCGTAGCAGTGAAGAGCTGGCCTATGTCTACGCCAAAAATGGTGTTTTCCAAGCCCTGCGCGAGCAGGTGGCGGAGCTTGTGGCTTCCCGTTCGGCACTGCAGGAACGGCTCAGCGGCATTGAAGCCAGCCTGCCGGTGCGGCTGCTCAAGCGCCTCTCCCTTCTTCCAAGCGCGGGCTAAACGATGGCATCCGTCGACCTTTTCATAGGGATCACCAGCTGGAACAGCAGCCTGTTCCTACCCCACTGCCTGGAGGCACTACGCCGCACCACCGCCGGACTGAGAACCCGCGTCTGCGTTCTTGACAACGCCTCCACCGATGCCTCGGTCAGCCTGGCTCGGGAGCGGGGGGCCGAGGTGCTCGTGCGCCGTTGCACCCAGCCGGAGGCCCTGCAACAGCTGGTGCGTGAATCCAACGGCCGCTACACACTTCTGCTCCACGCCGATGTGATTCTGTTGGCCGCCGACTGGTTCGAGCGCTGCCAGGAGTCCCTGGTCGGCAACACCGTGCTGGTCTCACCGGAAGACATCGGCTGCGGTCCCCTCACCCGCCCCTTCGGCCGTGGCATGCCGGAGAGCTCCTTCATGCTCTTCGACACAGCCGGCCTGCGCCGGGCCCGAACCGTGATCTGGCGTCGCCGCTTCCGACTGCCGCTGCCGCGACGTGAATTCGACTTCTCCGGGGGCCATGTGACCCACAACATCCCCCGCCGTCTTGCCGATCGGGGACTCACCTGGCGTGCGATGAACGTCTACGTGTCGAACGCCGAGCCCCAGCCCCTGTTCACTCCCGATCCGGACGTGACCCTGTGGAGCGAGGAGCTGGGACATCTGCGCTACGGCCTCGGCAATTTCTATGGACTCGACGGCACGATCACCCATTACCACAACTGGTATGACCGGGTGATCACCGGCCGCGCCAACACGGATAAGCGGCCCCGCCGAGAGTTTCCCGCCGCCTTCATCAATGGCTACTCGCAGCGGTTTCTCGCTGACTACCAGGCGGGCCGGATCGACCTACCGCGGGACCTCCGCACCGACCGCACCCCGGTGGCCCTGTGAACGCCATGGCCGCCCCTCCCGCCAACGCCCAGCCCCGCGCCGCCCACTTCCTGCTGGTGCCGGAATTGCTGCATTCTCCCCCCAACCGGGCGATCATCGAGGCCCTGCTCGATTGCGGCTATCGGGTGGATGTCTATGCCCCCGGACCTGGCGACGACCCCAGCCCCTACGGCCCGGCCGTGACCACGCACCGGGCCGAATACAGCATGCGCTGGCTGGCTCGCCATCTCCTTGAGCCCGGCTGGTGGCGCTATGCCTGTTTCTCCGGAACCAGCGAAGATCCTCTGGCGTTGGTGGGTGTGCTGGCGGCCATGACCGGCCGCCCCAGCTTTCTGCTGGTCGATGAGATCAAGTCCGGGACCTATCGCGGCAACAGTCCGGAGCGCTGGAAGCAGCTCTGCCGCTGGGCCATGCGCCGGGCCCGCTTCACCATCGTCAACGACGATTCGCGGGTCGATCTGCTGCGGGATTACGCCGGGCTACCCCCCGCGGCCCCGGTGGTGGTCTACCCCGGTTGCTTTCACCAACCCCCGCCCCCCGATCCGGTGCTGCGCCAGCAGCTCCGCGAGCGCTGGGGCCTGCCCCAGGATGCCCTGGTGATCGCCTCCTCCGGAGCGTTCAACCTCACCGCCGGAGCCGACTGGCTGGTGCAGGCCCTGCAGGAGGAACCCAGCCTGCACACGGTGATCCAGCCCCTGGCGGTCTCGCCCCTGTGCCTGTTCCTGCTGGGTAGGCTCGGCCTGGGCCAACGGCTCTATCTGCAGCAGGAGCGCCTCAGTTGGCAGGAGGCCTGGCGCTCGGCCGTGGGCCTGGACATTGGGCTGGCGATTTACACCAACCCGGCCCCCCAGTTCCAGCACATGGGAACCAGCTCAAACCGCCTCTGCATGTTTCTGGCGATGGGGGTGCCGGTGATCGCTACGCGCCAGCCCAGCTTCCGCTTCATCGAGGACTATGACTGCGGCGTGCTGGTGGAGAACTACGCCGAATTCCTCGCCGCCATCCGCGAGATCGGCAGCCGCCTCCCGCAGATGCGTGACAACTGCAGGCGCTGCTTCCACGAGTACATCATGCCCAGCGATCGCTTTCCACGCCTTCGCCAGGCGATCGCCGCCCTCTCCCGTTCCTAATCCTCCCTCGCCTTGACCTCCCAGGCCAACCTCCGTTTCCGGCTCTACTGCACCGCCCGCTCCGGGGTCCAGGGGCTGCGGCGGCTGGTGCCCCCCGCCCTGGTCCCCCCCCGCCGTGACCTGGCCCGTTCCTTCGCGATCGGGGTGACCACCTACAGCGAGCGCTACGACGAATACCTGCGCCCCCTCTATGGCGCCCTGTGCCGAATCTTCCCGGAGGTTCCCCTCACAATCGCGGTCAACGGCCATGGCAGCGCTGAGGCCCAGGGCCGCTACCTGGCGCGCTTCCAGACGGAGATCTGCGCCACCGCCCCTGCCCATCACCGCTTCGTGCTCCATGACCGGCCCCACGGACTGACCACGCTCTGGAATCTGATGCTGGCCTCCTCCCCCCATGATCGGCCCCTGCTGATCCTCAACGACGACCTGCGCCTGCACGGCTGGCTTCGGCGCTGGGCCGAAGGGTTCGACTGGTCCGCGGTGACCCTGGCCCTGCTGAACAGCTCCTGGTCCCATTTCGCGATTGCGCCCGAGACGGTGCGGCTGGTCGGGGCCTTCGATCCGGACTTCCCTGGCATCGGCTTTGAGGACATGGACTACACCGCCCGGGCCGGTCTGGCGGGTGTGCCGATCAGCAACCACCTTTGCGGCTACCTCCACCACCAGGACGACAAACCGGAAGCCACCTCCTTCGATGCCATCTCCGGCAGGGTGTGGGGGAAATACACCTCCGCCAACCAAGAGCACTTCTCTGCCCAGTGGGAACCCTGCACCGAGGCCGAAGGGGTGTGGATCAAACAACTGCGCAGCGCGGTGCGCCCCCGCCGCCCCTTGGCCACGGTGCCCCTGCCGGCGATCCCGGCGTCGGCCTGGCGGGGTTCCCTGCTCTTCCCGGATCGGATCTGAGTGAAGCTGCTCTTCGTTGCGCCATCGGCCTACCTGCTCGGCGGTGTCCAGGACTGGCTGGCGGACCTGGTGGCCGGCCAGCGGCGTCTGGGCGTTGACGTCACCGTGGCCGTTCCCGATGACGCGATCCATCGGCTTCAGCCCTACGCCGAGCGCTTCGTGGAGCTCAGGCCGATCGGCTTCAGCAACCCCAGCGGCAGTTCCCTCGGCCGAATCGAGGCCCTGCGCCGGCTGCTGCGGCGCCATCCCGAGCACCTGGTGGCCGGCGTCAACATCGCCGCCCTCTATCCGGCGGTCCGCTCCCTGAGGCGTCAGGGGCAATTCCGGGGCAAGCTGGTGATGACCCTCCACGCCCTGGAGGGTGAGTATTATGCCGATCTGCACGACCAGCGGGACCTGCTCGATGCGGTGGTGGTGACCAACCGCCTCAGCGGCGCTCTGGCGATCGAGCGAGGGGGCATGGCCGCAGAACGGGTGTTGTATGCGCCCTACGGCGTGGTCATTCCCGAAAACCCCTCCCCAGCATCGCCCCAGCCCTCGACAGCGGCGGGGGAGAAGGCCCCCCTGGCGATCGTCTGCGTGGGGAGGCTGGAGAACGGACAGAAACGGGTCCGCGACCTCCGGCCGATCCTCGAAGCCCTCGATCGCGCCGCCCAGCCCTTCACGCTGACGATCGCCGGCGACGGTCCAGAGCGCGGCTCCATGGAGCGGGAGCTGGCCCCCTGGCGGGATCGGGGCTGGCTGCGCTTCACCGGATCGATCCCCAGGCAGCGGTTGCGCCAGGAGGTCTACGGCCCCGGGCGGGTGTTGCTGATCACCTCCAGCTGGGAGACCGGACCGATCGTGGCCTGGGAGGCGCTGGCGGCGGGGATGGCGGTGGTGAGCAGCCGCTATGTGGGGAGTGGCCTGGAGCATGCCCTCGTAGAGAACCGCACGGCCCTGCTCTATCCCATCGGCGACGCTGCCGCGGCGGCCGATCAGCTGTGCCGCCTCAGCAGCGGCGGCCTGCTGGCAGAGTTGGCGGCAGCAGGACAGGACCTGGTGCGCAGCCGTTACTCCCGGGAGGCCTCCCTGTCAGCCTGGATGGCGGCCTTCTCCGCCGTCCAGACCCTGGAGCCCCTATCCACCCCGGACGCCGAGCCACCGCCTGCCGCGGCCGGTTCCCTCGATCGCCTGCTGGGTCCTGCCCTGGCCCTGCGGCTGCGGCAGCGACTTGGCCGCCGCTTCCGTCACAGCGAGGCAGGCAGCGAATGGCCCCACAGCGGCCATCCCCCTGCTCCCGAGGATGCCTTGCTCGAGCTGGCCGCCCGGCTGGACCACCATGGCTGAGCGCTCCTTCGGACCACGGGAACGCCTGGGGGTCTGGATCAAGGACCGCTGGCGCTGGGAGCGGGCGCTGCGCTCGCCGTCCCGACGCTATCTGGGCCTGGCGAACCGCAACGAAAGCCTGGAGGCCGCTCCTGACGGCAGTGGCTTTGCCTGCCGCTGGGCCTTCACCTCCCAACTGCACGCCCCCCTGGTCCAGCCCCGGCTGGGCCAGAGGCTGCTGCAACGCTGCCTCACCGCGGCGCCGATCGACCGCCGCCCGGGGCCGGCCGCTGCAGCTGAAGAGCCGGAGCTGAGCGTGCTGATCGGCCACCGCGGTCTGGAACGCCTCCCCTTGCTGCTGGCCACCCTGGAATCGCTGGCCGCTCAAGACGATCTGCGCTTGGAATGCCTGGTGATCGAACAGGATCCGCAGGTCCGCATCGCCGCCAGCCTGCCCTCCTGGGTCCGCCATCTGCACGCCCCCCTGCCCGATCCGGCCGCCCCTTACAACCGCTCCCATACCTTCAATGCCGGCGCCCGCGAAGCCCGCGCCCCGGTGCTGCTGCTCCACGACAACGACATGCTGGTTCCCCGCGGCTATGGGCGCCGCATTCTGCAGCGGATCGCCGGGGGCTATTCGGTGGTCAACCCGAAACGGTTTATCTTCTACCTTGAACAGCAGCACAGCCGTCAGGTGGTCGCAGGAACGGCTGGTTTTGCGGCTGAGCCTGCTGCCTACATCGTCCAGAATCTCGAAGCAGGCGGCAGCATGGCGATCACATCCGCAGCCTTCCGGGAGCTCGGCGGCATGGATGAGGCCTTCTGTGGCTGGGGCGGCGAGGACAATGAGTTCTGGGACCGCTGCTGCACCTTACCCACTTGGATCTGGGGCTACGAACCGATCGTGCATCTCTGGCATAGCAGTCAGCCCCTCAAGCAGACGGCTGACAATCCCAACATCCGCCGGGCCCGCGAAGTGATGGCCATTCCGGTTCAGGAGCGCATCCGCGCCCTGCGGCGCCTCCATGGGGACGACCATGGCCTCTGAATCCCTGCCGACCACCGCCGAACCTGGGCAAGCGTCGCCCCCCCGCCCGTCGGCGGAGGGAACGGATCTGGTGAGCACGATCATTCCGGTGCACAACCGCGCCGGCCTGCTGCGGGAGGCCGTGGCCAGCGTGCTCGCCCAGACCCATCGACCGATCGAGATCCTGATCATCAACGACGGCTCCGAGGACGACACCGCGGCGGTGGCCGAAGAACTGGCCCGCCGCAGCCCCGATCCGATCCGGGTCATCCACCAGCGCAATGCCGGGCCAGGCGCCGCCCGCCAGCGGGGGCTGGAGGTTGCCGAGGGCCGTTTCATCCAATTCCTTGATTCCGACGATCTTCTGCTGCCCGGTAAGTTCGCCGCCCAGGTGGGCGCCCTGCATCGGCAGCCCCACTGCCAGATCTGTTACGGACCCAGCTTCGAGGAAAACCACGCCCTGTCAACCGTTCAGCGCCGCGGGCCGATGCGCGCCACCGGGCAGCCTCGCCCCTATCTCTTCCCCGAGCTGCTGATTGAGCGCTGGTGGACCACCAGTTCCCCCCTCTACCGCCGCGAACTGCTGGATCGCATCGGGCCCTGGATGCCCTGGATCAATGAGGAGGACTGGGAGTACGACGCCAGGGCGGGAGCCACCGGGGCGCCACTGGCCTGGGTGAGCGAACCGGTCTCGGTGCGGCGCATCCACCTGCCTGTCGGTCACCTCAGCGATGGCGGTTGCGAAGATCCCCGCAAGCTGGCCCATCGAGCCCTCGCCCAGGAATCGCTGTTCCGCTGCGCCCGTCAGGCCGGCGTCAGCCGCAACGCACCGGAGATGGCCCATTTCGCCAGGGCCGCCTTTTTGCTCAGTCGCCAGTGCGGCCTGGCGGGCGCCGACCAAGCCTCCCGCAACCTGTTCCGATTGGCGCAGCGAGCCTCCAGCCGCCGCCGTCGTATCGCCCCTGATCTCCTGCTCTATGGCGTGATGGCCAGGCTGGTCGGCTGGAACAGGGCCGCTCGCCTGAGCATGGGGCTACGCCACAGGATGCGTAGGGTTTTGGGACGATGATGCAAAAGCGGCCCCTGGTCTCGGTGGTGATGGGCGTGCGCAATGGCGCCGAACACCTCGCCAGCACCCTCACATCCCTGAGCGAGGGTCAGGACCTCGACCTGGAGATGGTGGTGATCAACGATGGCTCTACCGATGCCACCGCTGCCATCCTCGATGGCTGGGCGGAGCGGGATTCCCGGCTGCGGGTGCTGCACCGGGAAGGGCGGGGGCTGACCCGCTCCCTGATTGAGGGTTGTGCCGTGGCCCAGGGCGAGTACATCGCCCGCCAGGACGCAGGCGACCGCTCCCTGCCCGGCCGCCTGGCGCAGCAGGTGGCTGCCCTGGAGCAAAATCCGGATGCTGCACTCTGCTCGACCCATGTGCGGCTCGTGGTCGAGGAGGGGGTGACGGCAACGGTCAATGAGCTGCCGGAGGAGGCCTTGGCGGATGGCCTGACCGGGCCAGCAATCCATGGATCGGTGATGATGCGCCGCAACGCCTACGAACGGGCCGGGGGTTACCGCGCCGCCTTTTACTACGCCCAGGATCTGGACCTCTGGAGCCGGATGGTTGAGGCAGGCCGCCACCGGGTGGTGCCGGAATTGCTCTACGAGGCCACGATCTCGCCGGGCTCGATCAGCGGCTCTCGGCGCAAGGAGCAGGAGGCCTTCCATGCCCTGATCGTGGGGGCGACCCGGGCCCGCCGGGCGGGGCAACCGGAGGCTCCATGGCTGGAGCGGGCCGAGCAGCTCAGCGACACCTGTCGCCAGGCCCGTCGCAATCCCCGCCGCGAGGCCCAGGGGGCCTACTTCATCGCCGCCTGCCTTGAAGCGGAGCATCCGCAGCTGGCCCGTCGCTACCTGGAGCAGGCCCTGGCCCTCAACCCCTGGCATCTGAAGGCGCGGCTCAGGCTGCTGAGGCAGCGATGACGCTCAGCGTTGCCATACCCACCTACGGCAGGGACGGGGTTCTGATCGACAGCATCACCGCCCTGCTCGGCCTCGAGACGCCGCCCTGGGAACTCCTGATCGTCGACCAGACCCCTCGCCATGATGCCGCCACTGAGGCGCAACTAGCCCATTGGCAGCGGGAGGGGCGCATCCGCTGGCTGCGCTTAAGCCGGCCGTCGATCACCCAGGCCATGAACCACGCCCTGCTCCAGGCCAGGGGTGACAGCGTGCTGTTCCTCGATGACGACATCCTTCCCGATGCCGACCTGGTGGCTGCCCATGAGCGGGCGGCCCACCGCCATCCCGGAGCCATGATCGCCGGCCGGGTGCTGCAGCCTTGGCACGGCGGCCAGGCCGATCCCGAGACCGGGCCCTTCCTGTTCAACAGTCTCGAGCCCCGACCGGTCCTGGCGTTCATGGGGGGCAATGTGGCGATCCCGCGGCGCGAAGCCCTGGCTCTGGGAGGCTTTGATGCCAATTTCGTGAAGGTGGCTTACCACTTTGAAGCCGAGTTTGCCCATCGCTGGTGTGCCGCCGAGCGGCCGATCCTCTACGAGCCCTCGGCCCTGATCCACCATCTGCGGGCGGAGCGGGGCGGCACCCGCAGCTACGGAAAGCACCTCACCACGGTCCGGCCCGACCATGCCGTGGGGCGCTACTACTTCCTGTTGCGGACCATGCCGCTGCTGCCGGCCCTGGGCTCCGCCCTGGCGGATCTGCTGCGGTCGGTGCGCACCCGCCACCACCTGCGCCATCCCTGGTGGATTCCGGCCACCCTGCTAGCCGAACTGAGGGGCCTGATCTGGGCCCTGAAGCTCCATGCCCGCGGTCCGGCCACCCTGCCCACACGCCGGCCGCGCCTGCTGATCGTCGGCAGCCATCCGGTGCAGTACCACACCCCGCTGTTCCGCCAGCTGGACGCGGACGAGAGCCTGGCGAGCGACGTGCTCTATCTCTCCCTGCCGGATGCCAGCACCCAGGGGCTCGGGTTCGGGCTCGCCTTTACCTGGGATGTGCCACTGCTGGAGGGCTATCGCTGGCACCAGGCCCGCACCGGCCGGGGCCGGGGCATCACCTCCGGCTATCGCGGCGTCTGGCTGGCCAATCCCTTGGTTGAACTGGGCTGGGGTCGGCAGCGGCAACGACCGGATGTGATTCTGCTGACCGGCTGGCATTTCCTCGGCCTGGTCCAGGTGCACCTGGTGGCCCGACTGCAGCGGATTCCGATCCTGCTGCGCATGGACTCCAACGGCGCCCGCCCACGCCCCTGGCTGCTGCAGCAGATCTACCGGATCTTGTTCCGCGGCGTGGCCCTGGGCCTGCCGGTGGGCCAGGCCAACGCCCGCTGGTATCACAGCCACGGCGTGGGCGATGACCGCCTGATCCCGTCGCCCCATTACGTGGACAACGCCCTCTTCGCCCGTGAGTCGGCCGAACAGCGCCAGCAGCGCAGCGCCCTACGCCAGCGCTGGGGCATCCCGGAGCAGGCCTTCTGTTTTCTGTTCGCCGGCAAGCTGCAAGACAAGAAACGGCCCTTCGATCTGCTCGACGCAATGGAGCGGCTGCAGCTGGAGGCTGGGGCGGCAGGCCCGACCGTGCATCTGCTGATCGTGGGCAGCGGCCATCTGGAGGAGAGCTGCCGCACCCGGGTGCGCGAACGTCATCTGCCGGTCAGCTTCGCCGGCTTCCTCAATCAGTCGCAGATCGCCGCCGCCTACGCCGCCTGCGACTGCCTGGTGCTGGCCTCCGACCATGGCGAGACCTGGGGCCTGGTCGTCAATGAGGCGATGGCCTGCGGCCTGCCGGCGGTGGTGAGCGATCTGGTGGGCTGCGGTGAGGATCTGGTGCTGGAAGGGGTCACCGGACGGCGCTACCCCTGCGGTGACGTGGGGGCCCTGGCCCGTTGCCTGGCAGCGATGGCCGCCGATCCCGCCGCCGCGGCCCGCATGGGTGCGGCAGGCCGGGAGATGCTGGAGCGGCAGTTCACGATCGAGGCGGCGGCTGCAGGCATCCGCCAGGCGGTGCATCGCCTCTGCCCCAGCGACAGCCCCGAACCAACGGAGCTGACGTGAGGGTCCTGCATGTCATCCCCTCGGTGAGCCCCCTGCGCGGCGGTCCGAGCCGGGCCGTACTGGCGATGGTCCAAGCCCTGCGCCTGCAGGGGGTGGAGGCGAGCATCCTCACCACCAACGACCATGGCCCGGGGACCGATCCGTCCCTGCCCCCAGGTCGCTGGAGCGAGCGGGAAGGGGTGCCGCTGCTTGCCTTCCGGCGCTGGAATCCACCGCTGGCCCCCCTGCGGGAGTTCGCGATCAGCCCCGGTCTGGTGGCCTGGCTGGGGCGCCACATTCGCGACTACGACCTGCTGCACGTGCATGCGATCTTCTCTTTCCCCTCCACCTGGGCCATGGTTCAAGCCCGACAGGCAGGAGTGCCCTACCTCGTACGAACGATCGGCCAGCTCAGTCCCTGGAGTCTCAGTCAGAGCAGCGGCCGCAAACGCTGGATGCTGCGTCTGGTGGAGCGAGCCAACCTCGAGGGTGCCGCAGCCCTGCACTTCACCACCCGGGCGGAGCGGGACGAGGCAGCGCCACTCGCCCTGGGAGTTCCCAGCCTGACGCTTCCGCTCGGGGTCCATCCCCCGGAGGCCCCCGCCGCTTCCGGGACTGGCGCCCCTCCCCCGACGGGCAGCGGGACACGTTTCCTTTTCCTCTCACGCCTCCACCCCAAGAAACAGCTGGAGCGCCTGCTGGAGGCTCTGGCGATCCTGCGGCGGAACCAGCCCCAGGCGGCCTGGAGCCTCACGATCGTGGGCAGCGGCCCCCCCGCCTACGAACAGCAGCTTCGTGCCCTGGCCGATCGGCTTGGGATGGCGGAGCGTTGCCGCTGGCTAGGGCACCTAGAGGGAAGCGCCAAACAGGCGCAGCTGCTCGGCGCCCACTGGCTGGTGCTGCCCTCAGCCGCCGAGAACTTCGGCATCGCCGTGGCCGAAGCCCTCGTCTGCGGGACCCCGGTGATCGTCTCCCCCGAGGTGGCGATGGCGGAGCTGGTGGCAGAGGCTGGCGCCGGACTGGTCTGCCCCAGCGAACCGGAGGCGCTGGCGACCACCCTGGCCGGGGCGCTGGCGGGGCCGACGACAACGATGCGTCAGGCCGCGTTTAACCTTGCCGAACAGCGGCTGGCCTGGAACGCCATCGCCGACGAACTGCGATCGGCCTACGCCGCCATTGTGCGGATTCCCTAAATCTCCATGCTTTCGCTCCCGATCATCTTCCTGTTCACGGTGCTGGCCATCGTGCTGCTCGATGGCAACTGGCGCGACGGGCTACTGGTCACGATAGCCATCGGCTTCCTGCAGGATCCGATCCGCAAAATCACCCCCAACCAGCCCAGCACACTCTCGGGGATGGTGCTGCTGGCCTTTCTGCTTTGTCTGCTGGTGATGTACGAAAGGAACGGGGGAAACTTTCGCCTGCGCCAAATGTTCTGGACCACCCCAGTGGCACTGGACTGGGTTCCACTCTATTTCGGCCTGATCGCAATTCAGGCCGTTAATTCATATTTCCGCTTTGGCGACTTGCAACTCACCGGCCTCGGAGTCGCGTTTTATGTTGCACCAGCAGTGGCCCTGTGGGCAGGCTTTCAGGCTGGCAATAACCCCCAGTTATTGCGTAAAATTATCATCACATACCTGGTGTTCTGCTTTCTTTTTTCGATCACGGCATTTCTTGATTTTCGAGGCCTCCGCGGCCTTCTAATGCGCGAAGTTGGCGAGGGCATCATGATCACTTTTGAAGGCTTTTCGGCCCAGGGTGTATCCGGCTTCTGGAGAACCAGCGAGATCGCAGGCTGGCACCTAGCAGCCGGATGCTGCCTCGCAATCACGCTCGCATTTTCAACTACTCGTCGTGAAAGTCAGATTTTCCTTCTGCTGCTGGCTGGCTTCTTTGCCTACCTCACCATTCCCACCGGTCGGCGTAAAAGCCTAGTCATGACCCTGGCCTTCTCGGCCCTGTACCTGCTGTTGTTTAGTCGCAAAGCCACAGCAGCCTCACGAGAACGGGTGATCTCGAGTGTGATCGGAAGCACCGCCATGGCCTATGCCGGCTATGCCCTCTTCCTGATTTCAGCCAAGGGTGATTCCTTTAGCATCTATCTCAACAGGGTATTGACGGCCAAAGATGACATCTTCGAACGGTTTCAAGGCCAGGGTGTCGGCGCCCTGCAGCGAGGCCTGGAAATCTCCCAGGGATTTGGACTCGGCGTGGGTGCTGGAGCCAACCTTGGAAACATCAAGATCAGCTCCGCAGCCCAGGCTCAGCGTGGAAGCATCCAATCGCTTTCCTATGCTAGCGAGGGTGGCGGCGGCCGTATCGTCTCCGAATTGGGCCTCCCAGGTCTTGTGATCGGCGGCGGGATGGCTTTGGTGTTTTTTCTCTCCCTCTGGAAAAATTTCCTCATCCTCGAGCGACTACCGAATAAGGTCGCCTTCCTGCTGCTCGGACTGCTCTCGTTTGGCCTGGCTAATGTTCTTTTCTTTTTCTCAGCTGGACAGGTTTACAGCGACCCCTTCGTCCTGATCATTATGGGCCTTTGTTTTGGTGCTTTTCTTGCGGTGCCAAGTTTGATTGCCCGCCATCATCTCGAAGCCAGTCAGGTTTCCGCTTCGCGATGAAAGCAAGCAGCGCTCCTGCGATGGCTGAGCTGCGTCTCAGCGCCCTGCTGATTACGTTCAATGAAATCGCCAACATCGAGCGCACCCTCAAAGCTCTCGCCTGGGTTCCTGAGGTTGTGGTGATTGATAGTGGCAGCGCGGACGGAACTCTCGCTGTACTCGCTGCCCATCCCCATGTGCGAGTGATCCAGCGCCGCTTCGACAGCTTTGCCGAGCAGTGCAATTTCGGCCTCGACCAGATCAGCAGCGACTGGGTGCTCAGCCTCGATGCCGACTACGGCGTTCCCGCCGCCCTCGCGACCGCCATGCCCGCCCTGATCGCCCGGGCCGATCGCGAAGGGTTGGCCGGTTACTCGCTGCCCTTTCGCTACTGCATCGACGGCCAGCCGCTGCGAGGCTCCCTGTTGCCGCCACGCGTCTGCCTCTACCGCACCCGCAGCGGTCGCTATCGCGACGAGGGTCACGGCCATCGCGTCGTCCTCAACGGGCCGACGGCGCCATTGACCCTTGCCATCCTCCACGACGACCGCAAACCCCTGGCCCGCTGGCTCGCCTCTCAGCAGCGCTACCTCACGATCGAGGCTGCCAACCTCCTCGACACGCCTGCGGCCCAGCTCTCACCGGTGGACCGGCTTCGCCGCCACACCCCCCTGGCCCCCCTGGCCGCCCTGGTGGTCTGTCTGCTGTTGCGGGGCGGCCTGCTCGATGGGGCCGCAGGCCTGACCTACGCCCTGCAGCGCACCTACGCGGAACTGCTGTTGCTGTTGCTGCTGCGCGAGGAGAAAGTCCGAAGACGCACCCTGCACCGCCTCAATGGAGCAGGAACGGATCCGGACCCGCAGGCAAGGAAACAGGCCTGAGCACGCGTAGGCTGATTCCTAGAAACCTCCAACTGAGCACTACGAACCGATCGATGGCTTCGATCCTGATTACCGGCGGAGCCGGCTTCATCGGCACCAATGCAGCCGTTCACTTCGCTGAGCGTGGCTGGGATGTGTCGATCCTCGACAATCTTTCCCGACGCGGAACCGATCGCAATCTCAGTTGGCTGCAGCAGAAGTGTCCCCAGGTTCGCTTCCACAAGGCCGATATCCGTGATTTTGACAGCCTCGCCGAGATCGTTGCCGCCTGTCGCCCCGACATGGTGCTTCACCTGGCCGCCCAGGTGGCCGTGACCACCTCCTATCTCAATCCACGTGAGGATTTTGAGATCAACGCAGCCGGCAGTTTCAATGTCATGGAGGCCGTTCGTCTCAGGGCGCCGGAAGCGTTTGTCCTCTACGCCTCCACCAACAAAGTGTATGGCGGCATGGAGACCGTGCCGGTTCAGCGACAGGAGCATGGCTATGCCTTCGTGAACCTGCCCGATGGTGTTCCTGAAGAACAGCCGCTCGACTTTCATTCCCCCTATGGCTGCTCCAAGGGAGTGGCCGATCAGTACACGATCGACTACGCCCGCATCTACGACCTCAAGACCTGCAGTTTCCGGCAATCCTGCATCTATGGCATCCGCCAGTTCGGCATCGAGGATCAAGGCTGGGTGGCCTGGTTCAGCATCGCTGCCCTGCTGGGCAAGCCGATCACCCTCTATGGCGATGGCTGGCAGACCCGCGATGTGCTCAATGTTCAGGACCTCGCCCGCGCCTATGAAGCAGCCTGGACCCACCGCGATCAGGTGAGCGGTCAGGCCTTCAACATCGGGGGTGGTCCCACCAACACCCTCTGCCTGCGCGACCTCCTCGCCTTTCTCGAGGAGGAACTCGGGATCACCATCAGCCCTTCCTTCGGGGCCACCCGCCCCGGCGACCAACCGGTGTTCATTTGCGACATCCGCAAGGCCCAGCAACAACTGAACTGGAGTCCAGCCATTCAGGTGGAGGACGGAGTGCGCGACCTGATCCGCTGGGTGCGCGAGAACCGCGACCTTTTTGATGCTCTGCCCTGATGAGCCATCCTCGCCAGCGGGCCCTGATCACCACGATCGAACCCGTGGATGGCGGTGTGCCGACCATGACCCGCTGCATTTCGGGCATGCTCGAGGAGATGGGCATCGAGCCCGTCTTCGCCTGGTACGCCCCCTGGAGCCAGCATCGCAATCTTTCGGTACCCCTGCCTGCCCTTGCCCTCGGCCGTCGGCCCGGCAGCACCACCCGTCCCGCCTATGGAGACCATGAGGGCCACGGCCTGGGTTGCTGGCTTCCGGAGCTCGAATTCACCCACTATCTGCCCAGACGCAACTGGCGCGAGCTGATCGCCTCTTGCACGCTCCACCTCTCGGTGACGGGCAATCCGCTCTGTGCCACTCCCTACGCCCGCCTGGGTCTCCCCTTCCTCGCCTGGATCGCCACCCCATGGGAGGCGGACCGCGCGAACCGGGTGGCGGGCTTCAGCACCCCCAGGCGCCTGCTCGACCGCCATTGCAACGCCCCGGTGCTGCGCCGTCTGGAGCGATCAGTGCTGCAGGCCCCCCAGGGGCGGGTGATGGCCCTGAGCGGGTACACCGCCCGGGCCCTTGAGGCGATTGCCGGACGACCGATGGACGCCATCCTTGTGATGCCGGTCAACACGGCGATCTTCCATCCCACACCCGCGGCCACGGTGCCCTGGCGCCTCGGCTTCACCGGCCGCTTCGGCGACCCCCGCAAGAACATCACCCTGTTGCTGGCGGCGGTGAAGCAGCTGCTCGATCAGGGTCGACCTGTGGAGCTGCACCTCGCCGGTGAGCGCGATCACGATGGGTTGCGGCCCCAGCTTGAGGCCCTCGGCATCGCGGCGAAGGTCCACTGCCACCCGCCGCTGGCCGCTCCCCAGCTGGCGGCACTGCTGCAGACCCTCGACCTGTTCGTCATTCCCTCCCATCAGGAGGGTCTGTGCATCGCCGCCCTGGAAGCCATGGCCTGCGGCGTGCCGGTGGTCAGCAGCCGTTGCGGCGGGCCCGAGGACTTCGTGCTCGAGGACCAGACCGGAGCCCTGGTCGAGAGCACCCCCACGGCGATGGCCGCCGCGATCACGGCCATCGCCGCCGATCGCCCCCGCCGCCAGCGGCTGGCGGCGGGGGCCCTGGCCTGGGTCGAGCGGCACGCCAGCCCGCCGGTGGCCCGCGAGGTGTTCCGCCGCCAGCTGGCCGCCCTCTGGCCCGGCAGCGTGCCCACCCCCGTGGAGGTGGGCTGAGATGTGCGGCATTGCCGGCCTGATCGGGGTCGAACCGGTGGATTTTGCCGAGCGGGTGCTGCCGGCCCTGGCCCATCGCGGCCCCGACGACCATGGCGTCTGGAAGGACGCCACCACCTGCCTGGTCCACACCCGCCTGGCCATCCTCGATCTCTCCCCTAGCGGCCACCAGCCGATGGCCTCGGCCTGCGGACGCTGGCAACTGGTGTTCAACGGCGAGATCTACAACCACAGCGAGCTGCGTGCCCGGCTCGAGGCGGAGGGCCACCGCTTCCGCGGCAGCGGCGACACCGAGGTTTTGCTGGCCTGGATGGCCAGCCGCGGCGCCGACGGCCTGGCCTCGCTGCGGGGCATGTTTGCCTTTGCCCTGTTCGACACCGAGACCGGCACGGCCCTGCTGGCCCGCGACCCTCACGGCATCAAGCCCCTGTATCTGTGGCAGGGCAAGGGCGGTGAACTGGCCTTCGCCTCCGAGCTGCGGGCCTTGTTGCGCAGCGGTCGTGTGCCCAGGCAACCCGATCCGACAGCGATCGCCGCCTATCTGGCCAGCGGCTCGGTACCGGAGCCGGCCACCCTGGTGGCGGGGGTGCAGCGCCTGGCCGCCGGCCACTGGCTGCGCTGGCAGGACGGTCGGATCACCATCCGGCCCTGGCAGCCCCTGCCCGAAGCCCTGCTCCAGGGCGGCTCCGCCCTCTCTGGCCCCGCCATCCACGACAAGGACACCGCCGTGGCGCTCTGCCGGGAGGCTGTGCGCGATTCACTGACGGCCCATCTGGTCAGCGACGTTCCCGTGGGGTTGTTCCTCAGCGCCGGCCTCGATTCAGCAGCCCTGCTGGCCCTGGCTCCGCCCGGCCTGCACAGCTTCACGATCGGGTTCGATGATCCGGGATCCGAAGCGTTCGACGAATCGGCCCCGGCAGCGCAGGTCGCCGCCCTGTTCGGCGCCAAGCACACCCCGCTCACGCTCCAGGCCAGCGAAGCCCGCCGCTGGCTGCCCGAGTTCCTCGCCAGCCAGGACCAGCCCTCGATTGATGGCTTCAACACCTGGTGCGTCTCGCGTCTGGCCAGCGGCTGCGGCCTGAAGGTGGCCCTCTCCGGCCTGGGGGGCGATGAGCTCTTCGGCGGTTATCCCAGTTTCCGCACCGTACCCCGGCTGCTGCGCTGGCGGCGGCGCCTGGGTCCCCTGGCCGGCCCCGTGGCGGCCATGTTGTCGCGCACCCCTGGCGGAGGGGATCAGCGCCGCCAGCGCCTGGCCACGCTGCTGACCCAGCCCCCCTCGCTGCAGGCGGCCCACCGCTGTCTGCGGGGTCAGTTCACGCCTCCGGAGGTGGCCCGATTGCTGCGCCACTGGGGCCTGGCCAGCCCCGCCGGGCCGACCCTGGCCGCGGCGGCGGCGGCCGAGGAACCACCCGCCGGGCTGGCGGAGGCCGATGCGGTGGCCTGGCTGGAGGGCTGCCGCTACCTGCGCAACCAGCTCCTGCCAGACAGCGATGTGATGGCCATGGCCCACGCCCTGGAGCTGCGCATCCCCTTCGTCGATGCCACCCTGCAGCGCCGACTGGCGGTGGTGGCGCCGGAGCTGCGCCTGGCCAGTGGCAAGGCCCTGCTTCAGGCGAGTGTGCCGGAACTGCCGTCATGGTTCCTGAATCGCCCGAAGCAGGGCTTCAGGTTCCCCTTCCAGCTCTGGCTCGATGATCCATCCAGCGGTCTCGATCTGGGGGTACCCTCCACCCCGGACGGTCTTGATCTGAGGCCCTGGTATCGACGCTGGAACCTGATGGTTCTGGCTTCCTGGCTTCGCACTCACCTGGAGATCGAGCTGCAACCCTCATGACACTCATCCTCGGAATCAACGCTTTTCATGCCGATGCGGCTGCCGCCCTGATCCGGGACGGCCGCATTCTCGGAGCCGCAGAAGAGGAGCGCTTCCGGCGCATCAAGCATTGGGCGGGATTTCCCAGCGAAGCGATCGCCTGGTGCCTGGCCGATGCGGGCGTAAGGCTCGAAGACGTCGATCACATCGCCATCAACGCCCTGCCGGGCGCCCACCGCTGGCGCAAGCTGCTCTATACGGCCCTCAGCCGGCCGGATCCTCGCTTCCTGCTGGCGCGGTGGCGCAACAAGCGCGAACGGGCCGGTCTCCCCCAGCAGCTGGCCACCGCGTTCCCAGGTCAGCAGGTGCGGGCCGAACTCCATTTCGTGGAGCACCATCGCTCTCACTTGGCCTCCGCCTTCTTCGCCTCCCCGTTCGAGGAGGCCGCCGTGGTTTCGGTCGATGGGTTCGGCGACTTCTCCAGTGGCGCCTGGGGCTTCGGCCGCGGCAGCGAGCTGACCATCGACGGCCAGATCTGGTTCCCCCATTCCCTGGGGGCGTTCTACACGGCGATCACCCAGTTCCTCGGCTTCCCCCATTACGGCGATGAATACAAGGTGATGGGGCTGGCGCCCTACGGCCAGCCCAACCACATGGAGGCGATGCGCCGCATCGTGCGCCTCCAACCCGACGGCACCTACCTCCTCGACCTCACCTGGTTCCAGCACGCCGGCCAGAACCTCCCGCACCAATGGAGCCACGGCATCCCCACGGTGGGGCAGCACTGGAGCCCCGCCCTGGAAACACTGCTCGGGCCAGCCCGGCGCCCCGATCAGCCCCTGGAGCAGCGCCATAAGGACATCGCCCGCTCCGCCCAGGTGATGTACGAGGAAGCCTTCTTCCACCTGCTCAACGCCTTGCACCGCCTCCATCCCGTGCCGGCGGTTTGCGTTGCCGGTGGCTGTGGCGCCAATTCGGTGGCCAACGGCAAAATCACGGTCTCGACACCGTTTGAGCAGGTGTATGTGCAGGCGGCTGCCGGTGATGCGGGCGGCGCCCTGGGCTGCGCCCTTGAGGTTTGGCACAGGCTCGGCCATCGCCGCTGCGAACCGATGCGCCAGGCCTATCTGGGCAGCGAAGCCACTCCGGCCTCGATCGAAGCCCTGCTGGCCGAGCCGGCCAGGGCCGCGGCCCTGGCGGAGGCCGGCTGCAGCATCGAGCGACCGGCCGAGCCTGAGCTCTGCGCCCAGGTGGCTGCTGCCATTGCCGATGGTCTGGTGATCGGCTGGTTCGATGGCCGCATGGAATGGGGTCCCCGGGCCCTGGGCCACCGCTCGATCCTCGGGGATCCGCGCCGCGCCGACATGAAGGACATCCTCAATCTCAAGATCAAGCGTCGCGAATCGTTTCGTCCCTTTGCCCCCTCGGTGCTGCGCGAGGCAGTGCCCAGCTGGTTCGAGCGCGACGGAGACGTGCCGTTCATGATGCAGGTGTATCCGATCCGGGCCGAGAAGCGCTCCCTGATTCCCGCGGTCACCCACGTGGATGGCACCGGGCGCCTCCAGACCGTCAGCGAAGCTGACAATGGCCGCTACTACCACCTGATCCGCGCCTTTGAATCACTCACCGGCGTCCCGATGGTTCTGAACACCTCCTTCAACGAAAACGAACCGATCGTCTGCTCGCCCGACCAGGCCCTCGATTGCTTCCTGCGCACCCGCATGGATGTGCTGGTTCTCGGCCCGATGCTGATCCGCCGCCGGGGCTGATGCAGGAGCAGGCCACGACGATCCGACTGATCGTGCCCACCCGCAATAGCCTCAGTCTGCTTAGGCGTCTCGTTGCCTCCCTGCAGGAGCAGACCCTCCAACGCTGGCAGGTCAGCTTCATCGATGCTTCCAGCGATGGCGAGACCCCCATCTGGCTGGAGACCCTCTGCCTCCGCGACCCCCGCTTCAGCTGGCGGCCCCAGGAGCCCGGCTTCCAGGGCATCTTCGGGGCCATGAACCAGGGCTTCAGCTTGGCCGGGCCCCACGACTGGCTGCTGTTCTGGGGAAGCGATGACTGGGCGGCGGGTCCGGCGGTGTTGGGGGAAGCCCAGGCGCTCCTCGACAAGGCTGCCCGTACGGGCAGCACGCCCGACCTGCTGGTCGCCAGCGGCCGCTACTTTCGCCTGGAGGCTGATGGCAGCCTGAGGCCGGGGCGGCGCACCGCCTTCCGCTGGCGCCACTCCTACCGCCGCTCGCTGCTGCTCGGTTCCACGCCTCCCCACCAGGCCACCCTGATCGGTCCCGGCGCCCGGCGGCGCGAGGCCTCCTACCGCAACGGCTTCCGCCTTTCTGCCGATCTCGACTACTTTCTGCGGCTCTCTCGCTGGTCGAATCTGAGGGTCCTTCACAGCGACATGGAGCTGGTGCATATGGGTGATGGGGGGGTCAGCGGCCAGCAAACCGCCCGGCGGTTGGCCGAGGTGCGTCGGGCCTATCGGGAGGCCTTCGGCCTGATCTGGCCCTTCGCCTACGGACTCCGCTACGGGCAGCGGCTGCTCAGCCGCTTCGCTCCGGCACGTTCCTGACCATGACCGTCCCCGCCCCCACCCCCACTCCGATCCTGCTGTTCGGCGCCAGCACCCCCAGCGGCGCGGCCCTGCGCAACCTGGCGGCCGGCCGGGAGCTGCGGGTCCTGGGCAGGCGCTGCCCCCCCGATCTGGCCGCACAGCAGTTCCTGCCGGTCGACCTCACCAGCCCCCCTCCCGCTGACCTGCCGCTGGGGGGGGTGATCGTCAGCTTTGCGCCGCTCTGGCACCTGGCCCCTTTCCTTGCCGGGCGACTTGAGGCAGTGCGGCAGGGGACGGGCGGCACCACGGAGCTGCCCAAGGCGGTGGTGGCCTGTTCCTCCTCATCGGTGCTCACCAAGCGCTTCGCCGCCAATGCCGATGACCAGGCCCTGGTGCGGCGACTGCGCCAGGCGGAATCCACGCTGGAGGGGGCCTGCCAGGCGCTGGCGATTCCCTGCCGGATCATCCGGCCCACCCTGATCTATGGCGAAGCCGGGGGCTACCACGACCGCAACCTGAGTGTGCTGCTGAAGCTGATGGCCCGGCTGCCGCTTCTGCCCCTCCCCTCCCGCACCGGGCTGCGGCAACCGATCCACGCCCGCCAGCTCGCCGCCGTCAGCCTGCTGCTCGCGGATCAGCCCGAGCGCTGGACCGGTTCCCTGACCCTGGGAGGCGACGACACCCTCACCTACGCAGCGATGCTGGACCGCCTGCGGGCCGAAGCCGTGGCGCGGGATCCCCGAGATCGGGCCGGCCGCTGCCGCCTGGTCCCCGTGCCCGCGTCCCTGTTCCATCTGCTGGCGGCACCCCTGTTGCCCTGGAAGCCCAAGCTGTTCGAAGCCGTGTTGCGGATCGAGGCCGACCTGGCGGGCTTCACGTCTGCCCATAGCCTGCTCGGAACCGCGGCCGAGCCCTTCCCGGTTCATCCCCTGGCCCGAGGCTGAACGGCCATGGCACGTCACCTCCGCCCCTCTCTTCTGGCGCTGCTGGTCCTGCCAGCCCTGAGCTGGATCCTCTGGCCCTGGCTCTGCCCAACGGGCGACGGCAGCCAGGAGGTGATCACGGTGTTCGTGGAGGATCCCTGGCGCAGCCACCTGGCCCTTCGCCTCTGGCAAAGGCGTCCAGGTTCGGTTCTGATCTTCCAGGGACGGGACAGCTCGCAGGAGGTGAACAACATCCACTTGGCCAAGCGAGGACTGCTGCCGGCCGAGGGCCCCGACCTGGTTCGGCTGACGCCATGTTGCGACACGGTGGAGCAGATCACGGCCCTTGCCCAATGGCTGGAGCGCTTCAAGCCGCCGGGTCAGGTCACCCTCGTGACCAGCCAGGCCCACATGGGCCGAACCCTGGCGATCGCCCGCATCACCCTCGCCAGCCGCGGCTGGGAGGTGGAGGGCCAGGTGGCCCCCACCGGCGACAACCGCTGGGAGCAGCCCTGGCGCACCCTGCGCGATCAGTTGCGCAGCCAGCTCTGGCGCGCCACCGGCTGGTCCGGGCGACCGATTCCCGCCCACTGCTCCTGACCACCCCACCGCCCCCCGTGCCAGCCCTGATCGATCGCCTCGCCGGAGGCATCCCCTTTCTCCCCCAGCCAGGGGCTATGGCCTCACCCCATGGCGTCGCTGCGGCATTTGCCCTGGCCGCCGCCCTGAGCTGGCTCCTGCTCTGGGCCTTGATGCCCCTGTTGCGCCGCGGACTGCTCGATCAACCCAACCGTCGCAGTTCCCATCGGGTCGCCACCCCCCGCGGCGGAGGCCTGAGCTTCGTGCTGGTGGCCAGCGCCCTGAGCCTGGCGCTGGGCCAGGGCAAGGCCGCCTGGATTCCCGTGATCTGCCTGCCACTAGCCCTGGTGGGCCTGCTGGATGATCGCTTGGACCTGCCGGCCGCCAGCCGCTATCTCGCCCAGGTGCTCACGGCGGTAGCCCTTCTGGCGATGGCCGCCACTCCCCTGCCGCCCTGGAGCCTGCCAGTGGTCCTGATCGCGATCACCGCCGTGATCAACTTCGTCAATTTCATGGATGGCCTTGATGGCCTGGTCGGCCTCAGCGTCCTGGTGCTGATGGCGGCCTGCGGCCAGTGGCTGCTGGCCGGCTCCCTGGCCGGCTTCCTGCTCTGGAACTGGAGCCCGGCCAGGGTGTTCATGGGGGATGTGGGCAGCACCTGGCTGGGGGCCGTGTTTGCTGGCCTGGTCCTGCAGCAGCCCACCCCCCTGGCGGCGTCCTCTCTACTGCTGCTGGGAGTGCCGCTACTGGGGGACGCTCTGAGCTGCGTGCTGCGCCGCCTGGCGGCGAGGCAGGCCGTGTTCCAAGCCCATCGGCTGCACCTGTTCCAACGGTTACAGCGGGCCGGCTGGTCCCACAGGAGGGTCGCCCTGACCTATGCGGCGGCCACAGGCCTGCTGGCCCTCTGCCGCCTGAGCGGCTCAGCGGTGCTGCTGCTTGGAGCGACGGTGTGCGTGCTGCTGCTGGCCTGGCGACTGGAGCAACGAGTGGCGGTTCCGTTCGCGAGAGCGGCGCAAGAAGGCTGAGGTAAAGTATCAACGTTGGCTCCACCGATCTGGTGACCATGTGTTTTTTATGCACGGAAAGACCTAAACGTCGACGCTTAACCCATGCACAACAGCAAAATCACCCCCTTAATTATCGCTCAGTAGACTGAAGTCCTTTAACATGGGTGGGGCGCCAAGACTGCCATGGCCAATTTGACTGTCAGTTGCCATTCCGGCCAACACCTCAGATGAGGCCGCTTGATTCGCCTAAGATCAAATGATGCAAATTTGAGGCTTCACCGGACAGCCTGACCACATCGACCTCGTGAATGGCTTTACTGACATGGCCAAGCGCGACGGCAGCCAGCACTGCAACCGGAAGTCCCACGACCAAAGCCATTGGAACATTCCATTGCACCATCTCCCCCCCCAAGCCCCCTAACGCCGGTCCATGGGCATCTCGACCACGACCAACGCGTGCAGAACAGCTGGCTCGAACCACACGTCCCCTTGCGGCGATTGAAATTGATCGTGAAACGGGGACTTCCTTCGCTCCCGCTGACCTCTGTCCCCCTGCTCACCCGCCGCCTGGCCCTGGTTGCCTTTGACGGCTTACTGGTCGTGGCTGCTTTCTATGGCGCCTTCGCCTTACGGCTGCCGGAAAAGCAGAGCATGGCCGTCGCTATTGCACCGCTTCAACACCTGGCTGTCCTGGCCGTGATCAGCGGCTTGCCGGTGCTGATGTTTTCAGGTTGGTATCGGGGCTTGACCCGCTATGCCGGCAGCCATTCGCTCTATGGCCTGCTGCCTAGATCGCTGGTGATGGTGTTAGTGCTGCTATTGATCAGCACGATGATCGGTGGTGCTCAGCCGCCACGATCCTTCTGGGTCCTCTACTGGCTGTTGTTTTCAGGAGCCGCGATCAGCAGTCGCATCATGCTGCGCGATGTTCTCATTAAATATCTCGATCGACGTCATTTGCCGAGGATTGATCCTGAAGACCGCAACATTACCCTGATTTACGGAGCGGGTGATGCCGGCATGAGTCTGCTGCAGGCCCTGCGTAACGACCAGCGCTTCAGAATTCTCGGCTTTCTCGATGATGCCAGCATTCTGCATGGTCGTACCCTCCAGAACCTGCCCATTGATAGTCCTGTTCAGTTGCCTCGATTGATCGCCCAGCACGGGGTCCATAAAGTTCTGTTGGCTCTGCCATCTCTGCCCCGACAGCGGAAACGATTGCTGGTCGATCAACTTACCCGGCTGGGACTTGAGGTTCTTTCGATACCCTCCCTTTCCGAACTTGCAGATGGTCGCAAGATCGTCAGTGATCTCCAGCCGGTTGCCATTGAAGATCTGCTGGGCCGTGAGCCCAGCCGTCCCGATCCAGCCCTGCTCGATGTCAGTGTTCGCGGCAAGATTGTTCTCGTAACCGGAGCCGGTGGATCAATCGGAAGTGAGATCTGCCGCCAAGTGATACAGCTGGGAGCCAAAAAGTTGCTGCTCATGGATCGCAACGAATACGGGTTGTACTCTATTGATAAGGAATTGAGGAGCTTCAACTCTCAAGTTCCCCTGATGCCTGTGTTGGGCGATGCGGGCGATAGCAATCGGATGCTTCATCTCTTGCGCACCCATGCGGTCAACACCGTCTTCCACGCTGCGGCCTATAAACATGTGCCGTTGGTGGAAGCCAATCTCTGCGCTGGGGTCTCCAACAATCTGCGCTCCACCCAAGCCGTGATCAACGCGGCCATCGCCACCCCTGTCGAGCGCTTGACCCTGATCTCAACCGATAAGGCCGTGCGACCCACCAATGCCATGGGGGCGAGCAAAAGGGTCTGTGAACTGCTGGTGCAAGCCTCTGCCGATCGGATTGCCAAGGCTGGCGGCAATGGACCTATCCTCTCCATGGTGAGATTCGGCAACGTTCTCGGCTCCTCCGGGTCGGTGATACCGCTGTTCCACCATCAGATCTCCAAAGGTGGGCCGATCACGGTGACCCACCCCGCGATCACCCGCTATTTTATGACCATCCCTGAAGCCGTGCAGCTCGTGCTCCAGGCCACAGGGATGGCAAAAGGTGGAGAGCTGTTCTTGCTGGATATGGGAGAGCCGGTCAGGATTGCCGATCTGGCTCGTCAAATGATTGAGCTCTCCGGCCTTAGAGTCCGGGATGAAGCCAACCCCCAAGGGGATATCGCCATCACCTTCACAGGTCTGCGGCCAGGAGAGAAGCTCTATGAGGAGCTCCTGATCAGCGCCCGTGATCAACCGACGGACCACCCCCTGATTCGTCGGGCCCGGGAACCCAGCCTCAGCGTCGAAGAACTTGCTCCCAAGATTGCGAATCTCGAATCCGCTCTCCAATCCTGGGATGAAGACGCCACGATGGTCGCCTTACAGAAGCTGGTCCCGGAGTTTCAGCGTGAGACAGCTACCAACCCATGAATAACCTGCTGGCCCGATTGCCTGTTGGCTGGAGGGAACGGATTCCCGCAATACCTCCGGCCACACCACGCAACCTCTGGCTGCTGCTTGCGGCTGCGGTAGCGACCCAGAATTTGGGTGTGTTCCAAACCAGCCAGAGTGAGCACGTCACCGTCTATGCCCTTCTGGTCTGGGGCGGAGCTCTGATCTGCATGGAAGATCAACTGGAGGACCTGGACCCCAGACCTGGAGTTCTCGGGCTGCTGCTTGGAACCATCCTTCTCCTCGCTGTGATGGCACGCACAGCCCTGGTGCTTCACTCCGACGGTACGCTCTATATCCTTGCCCCCCTGGCAGGCCTGGCTCTGGCCATGCTCTCCACGCCGCTTAAGCAGCTTGGACGCCTGCGCGACACCTTGTTCTGCCTGCTGCTGATTCCAGCCTTCGGGGTGTTGATGAAAGTGATTCCTGAGCGTCCCATGAGTATTCTCACGGCGCGTCTCAGCAGTTTCTGGCTTAGCATCCTTGGCTTCGACAACGTGGTTCGCGATCGCACTGTCATGCTGCCCACAGGCGGCGTTGAAGTATTGCCTGCCTGCAATGGAGTCGACACCATCGCCCAAGTGATTGGGGTTTCGATCATCTTTCTGCTGGCCTTCCCAATCCGCTCGGGCCTAAGTCGGATCAGCCTTCTGATCGCTGCTCCTCTGATCGGCCTGGCCAGCAATACCATCCGTATTGCCGTTCTGGCCCTTTGCGTGGCTTTTGGTCAAGGTAAAGGCACGCCGTTGTTCCGCTTTTTCCACGACGACCTGGGCTCTTTGTTGTTCTCCGGAATCTCTATTTTCATTTTCGGAAGCCTCTATCTTCGCTTGCTCGAACGCGAACTGCCGCCATTGCCTGCCAGCGATGGTGGGGAGGGTGCCGGCTGATGGTCGCTGTCCACTCTCTCTCTCCAAGGCAGACGTTTTTCGGCCTAATGGCGTCTGTCGCCGTGCTGTTCGCCTTGAAATCGATCCTTTGGCCCCGCTGGCCAACGGCGTCACCCCTGAACTCCAAGGCGGTGGCCCAAAAACTTGAAGCCAACGGCTTTGAGGCCCAACCATTGCCAAAGCTGCCGGCCAAACGGAACTACGACTGGGCCACCTCTGACGGCCTCGTCTATGGGATCGGTGAGGGGGAAACGCTGAGGCTGGTTCGAGGAATTGGCCGCGAACGTTTAGCGTTCAGCGCCAGTGTTCTGGCTGCATCCGACCCCTCACTACGCCTTCAGAAGCGCATCCTCCTGGATGGTCAGCCTCCATCGGCCAAGGGCATCAACCAGGGGATACCGGTTCGTCAAACTTGTCTGGTGATCGGTAAAGCGAATCAAGGGGGCTACGGCGTCACCCTTGACCAACTGCTTCCCCTGATTGACCAGGTGCCAACCGATCGGAGCGATCGGTTGCGCTCCTTACTCGGCCTCCAGCTTCCCCGCAGCTACGAGTGCGTCCTGATCAGTGTTAGCGGGGGGCGTCCTGGCTCAGGCGGGATCGACGACGAACGCTGGCAGAAGCTGCTGAATACGATCCGTCCAGCCCTGGGCCATCAGACAGACGGCAGTTGATCGACAGGCTTAGGCTTGGTGAACGCTGAATACACGAATGAATTTGCTCGATCGCTTCCGCAAGCCCAAGGGCACCACCAGGGGAGATCAGAAGCCGCAGCCAGGGGTTGTTCCTGCACTCACCTACAGCTGGCTGATCAGCGGTCGTTTGGCGGTCGGGCCGATGCCCAGAAACGAAAGCCATTGGCAGCAGCTTGAGGAGGCTGGATTTCGCAGCCGTTTCAGCTGCTGTTATCCCGAGGAAGAGAGCTGTCCTCCTCCAAAGCACTGGCTTCAAGGCAGAGTGAGTCTGCCAGACCACCGCCGTCAGGAACGTCTCAGACCTGAACGCCTCAGGGAAGCCTTAGACCTTTCGGCAGAGATCCTGGCGGCCCAGCCGCCAACCTATCTCCATTGCATGGCAGGAATCGAGCGCTCACCGCTGGTGGCATCAGGCCTGATCGCGCGTGAGCGCAAGATTCATCTGTTGGAAGCACTGGACACGGTTCGGCTCTGTCACCCACGAGCGATGCCGATTTACAGCGATCTTGATGTTCTAGAAGCGGTGCTTAAGGAAGCAAAAACCCAGCCATAAAGAGTCCCCGAGATTACATCTCAGGGACATTACTGCTCATGACTAGGCTTCACAGCCGAGATTTCGGCTTCAGCGATTGAAGGGGAAACGCTTTTTCAGCCAGCCCATCGGCCCGCCGCCAGCATCCTCTTCCGCATCACTGGGCTGATCCGGCTTGGGCTGTCGCGATGTGAGTGGACGCCTGGCCTCAGAATCGGAGGATGCGCCATTGCTACCGTTGGAGCTGGAAGAAGCCTTGGCCGAGCTGTCACGCAGCTCCTGGGAGACACCTTGCTCGTGGTAGCGCTGAACGGCAGCACTACTACCGTCGCGCATATATCGATCAGTGAGGTAAGAGTCACGGTAGCGCTTCATATAGTTTCCAAAACCTTGTGCATAACGCCCAAGTGATTTTCCGTAGGTGGTTGGATTGCGGCTGGGGGTACTGGCCGTGGCATAGGCATAATGGTAATAATAGCCATATTCATAGCCGTAATCATTAAGACGGCTCGGGAAGTTGACCTGATTACAAATCAAACCGAGCACGTCCACACCGGTTGCTTTGATGCGTCTGCACGCTTGGGGCGCCAGTTCACGGCTGACCTTGCCGAGGCCAACCAAGAAAAGAATGCCATCAAGCTTTTCACCCAGAAGAATCGGGTCGGCAAGCATCAAGCAAGGTGGAGCATCAAAAAGGACGATGTCATATTCATCAAGATCCCTGATGTCGTTAACAACCTCCTGTGCCCTGGCAGAGTTGAGGAGTTTGGCGGGATCCGGTGGCCTTGGACCGGCCGGCAGCACATCCAGATTGTCCTGAATTGGTTGAATTAAGGAACGCAAGTCGCGAGTGTTGTCGGTCAACACGGAGGAGAAGCCATCGCCCTGAGCCAATCCGAGGTACCGGGTCTGCATCGGCAGGCGAAGGTCAGCGTCCACAACCAACACCCTCAAACCAAGGTCGGCCAAGGTGCGGGCGAAGATGGTGACAGCCGTGGATTTACCTTCACCCTGGGTGGATGAGGTAACCCCGACCAAGCGAATATCACGATCGGCCCGCAACAAACGAAATGTGGTGAACAAGCTCCGCAACGACTCTTTAATCGCGAAACGCTCGCTTGCACTCATTTTGCTGATGCTGGTGGAGATCTCCACCCCGGGCTCAAGCGGAAGATAGGGGATCAGACCCAACACGGGAAGCTGCAGATCCCGCTCGGTCTCCATCGGTGTGTGGAAGACATTATCGGTTCGCTCCCGCAGAATGGCAGCACCGACACCAGCCATTAGACCGAGCATCAAAGCCCGCATCAAGTTACTTTGGAGGTTTGGCTCAACCGGAATATCGGCAAACTCGGCGGGAGCGATCACCTGCCATGGCGATGTGGCGCGGGCGCGCTGGAGGCGATAGTTATCACGGGCTGTGGTGTAGGCGTTGTAGTTGGAACGAGCCGTGGTCAACTTTTGCTGTAATTCCTCGTAGCGCCGCATCATCGTTGGGCTATTACGGAAATTCTCGTTCAGCAACAGGATCTGGCGGTTCAGCTCATCCTGTTGGGATTCATTAGCCAGAAGCTCAGCCCGCAGCAGATCGGTTGATTGCTTGCGCACCAGAGGCAACAGCTGATCGCGCTGTGCCTTGATCGACTGAACGATCGGAGAGTCGTCGCGATAAACAGCCTTGGCATTGGCAAGCTGACGCTCGAACTCAAAGAGCTCGCTGGAAGGAACCTGTTGACCTGATCCTGGTACGTTGCCCTGAACGTTACCCTGAAGTTTACCGGGAATAATGGTACCTGTGCGACCCATCTGCTCGACCACCGTTGGAGATCCACTTGGATTCCACTGCAGACGGCCGGATTCAGCAGACTTGAGCTTGCTGTAGAGGTCGCTCTGCTGGATCTGCAAATCCATCACCTGAGCCACGAGACTATCCCGTTTGGCGATGATTGAAGCAGCAAGAGAAGACGGATCCAACATATTATATTTCTCGCGGAAAGCTTTCAGTTCAGCTTCGTATTTGACAACACGGTTATTGATATCAGGAGCTTGCTGATTCAAGAACTCAACCCCGGAATCAAGCGCTGCCTGGCGCTGAGTTTGGGAAAATTTGGTGTATTCTTTCGAGAGTTCATTAAGGATCTGACGACCCTTGGCAGGATCGCGCCAGCGCAGTGTTACGTATAAAACCTGATCAACATCGCCGACGGGATTGACGCCAAGGTTGTCGACAACTTCTTTCATCGAAACCCCCATGCGGTCGGCAACCGGCTTGACCAGCAGGGGGCTGCGCATCAACACGATCAAGCTCGGAACATCAGGTTTTGGAGCGGCTCGCGCCACCGTTTCCAGCTTGGTCTCGGCGCCCAGTGTTGCCGCTGCCTGCTCGAAGGGGTTGGAGATCTGGATTTGGAAGCCACCCTCGTAGACAGGACTAAAGATCCGCTGGCGCAGGGTGTTAGCCGCCATCGCCCCTGTCACCAGAGCGAAGGTGAAGAAAAAGATCCCTTGCCGCCGCTTCAGTGTGCGGATCAGGCCCTTGACACCACCGTCTGAACCGGTGTCAGCGGAAGCGAGCGGGGAGTTAAGACCCTGCAGCGAATCGACCGTGGAAGGCCGCTGACCGTTGGCCTGAACCAGGCCAGAGTCGGCGCCCGAAGGATTGCTGCCATAGGGCGATTGGGTTGGTGCACCCGTGGTGGTCACGTTCGATCTCCGGCCTTGTCGGCCAAGGCGATACGTGATCCTAGGCCGGTCTTCCCGGTTTCTCGGTTGTCGGTGGCCAGCCAGAAGAGAGCCTCCTGCCCTGATCGGAGCAGCCATGCCGGCTGCGGTCCCATCCGCCTCAAACATGCAGCGATGGCGCCGCAGCCCGATGGACACCGTGACCAAGGCGGAACCGTTCCGCCCTGCCGTCCCTCGCTCCTGCGGCGCCGGCTCCAGAATCCAGAGATCAGAACCGAGCTTCTGCGGGTAAGGTGATGCGCCGGTTCAGTCCAGACCAGCCGTTGGCAGCCTCCATGACCCGTCCTGCAACCCGCTGGTGCCCAGCCCTGCCCCGATGCAGCTCGCCAGCCTCAAGAGCTGCAATGCTTTCGTTGACCTTGCTCACGGTGATGCCGGTGCTGCCGAGCCCCGCGGGATCCGCAGGGTTGGCTGGCCCAGCCTCAAAGCCAGGGATGGCGACGAGCCCTGCAACCAGGGGTCCGGTGCCAACAAATCCGGCGGCTGGCCGCAATGGTGAGCGACTGAGTCTGACGGAGGTCTACAGCGACCTGTATGTGCTCGGGCCTGGAGATACTCTCCAGCTCAACTTTCTCGATCCCGCCGCCAAAGAAGTCGGTGGCGGCTTCGGTATTCTCCCCGACGGCACCGCCAGCCTTCCGCTGCTCGGGTCCGTTCAGCTCAGCGGACTCACCATCGGCCAGGCGACCCGTTGGTTGACCTCCCTCTACAGCCGCCAGCTGGTAAGGCCCCAGCTCTATCTCACCCTCGTCGGTCCCAGGCCGTCCAAGGTTTCGATCATTGGTGAGGTTGAAAAACCTGGCCTCTATCCCCTGCCATCGTTTTCCACCCCTGTCTCGGCCATTCAGCAGGCTGGGGGAGTCACGCTCAACTCCGACATCCGCCGCGTGGTCCTGAGGCGTCTGGCGGGACCGGATGGATCGCTGAAGGAAACCACCCTTGACTTGAGCCAAGTGCTATTGCACGGCAACCAGCTCCAGAACCCGATTCTGTTTGATGGCGACACCTTGGTGGTCAGCAAAACAACCGATTTCGTCCCTGAGGAGATTCTTGAGGTTGGTATTTCCAATCTGTCGCCCGCTGCGATCAACGTTAATGTGATCGGCGAGGTCAAATCCCCCGGAACGCTGCAGCTGACACCCAACACACCAATGGTGGAGGCCATCTTCAAAGCGGGAGGTCCCATCAAATGGCGAGCCCAGACCAACAAAATCGAGCTGGTCCGCTTCGGACGCGATGGCAAGGTGTCAAGAACGATCTACCAGTATAAGCAGTTCAACAACATCTCTAAGGCCTCCAATCCACCCCTGCGAAATGGAGACACGATCATTGTCAATAAATCTGCATTTGGACAAACCATCGACGCCCTCCAAGACCTCGCCGTACCGATCAACGCGGCCACCGGCTTGCTCAACATCTACAACACTTGGTATTTCTATCGCTGGAATAACAACAACAACTGACGACATTCGCCCTCTTTCGTATTATCCTTCGTTGGTGCATCACCGCCATGGCCCAATCTGATTCACGTGGCCGCTTCGGCCCTTCCAGCCCCATCGCCTGGGCGCTGCTCAGCCAGACGATCTGGCTTCCGCTCCTGGCGATCGACCTGCACGACCGCTGGCAGGCCAATGTGAACGAGGCCCGCGACATCGCTGCCGTCGCCGCCAATGTGCGCCCACCGGCAACACCGCTGTCCACGGCGAACACCGCAACCCAGGCAGCCACCCCATCGCCTGGCTCAAGCCGCACCGGTCTGATGCTGGGACCGTCAGCTCCCATGACCTCCGGCAGCATCGACCGCCAGGAAAGCGGCACCCGCAGCCTGGCCACCAGGCTCGCCGAACCAGCCACCGAGCACATCGATGCGGCCCAGAAGGGTCTGAGCTCTTCCGAAGGAATCCAACCTCTGGGCCTTGGTTCCCCACGGCCATCCCCCTCAACCCTGCTCTCCTCGGGGTTCCGGCGCTCCGAGCTTCTGGGGGGCGCCATCACCCTGGCTGATCTACAGCAACCGGCCGCTCCTTCCCTTGCCCTGGCCGAACGGGCGCGATGGGCCAGCAGTTCCGACCCCCTGGCTCCGCTGCCAGCGGTCTGGCGAGAACCGATGCGCCAGGCCCTGCAGGCCCTGCCGGCGACCCAGGGCGGCACCTCCCGGATTCAGTCCGCGCGGGTGATCCACATCCCCTCCAACCGCGTTCGTCAGTCGACCACCGTTCCCCTGGCGATCCAGGGAGACGGCAGTGTCGACATCCTCAGCCGTGCTGACGATCCAGCCGTCGTCGAAGAGATCCGCCATTGGTCGCGCAAGCAGACCCCCGGCGGTGGCAACGGCCTGCGAGCGGCCCTGGTCAATCTCGAGCCGATTCCAGCCGCCCCCGACACGCTGGTTCCTCCCCGTACGTCCGCTGCCCCCGCCCCAATCGCAGCCAACCGCGCTTCTCTCCCCCAGGCCCAACCCGCCCAGCCTCCCCAGGCAAGCGAAGCGTCTGCGCCCATTCCCACTCCGGCCCCTGCGGCCATGGTGGCCAACGAGCGTCCGGCCCCATCACCTGCTCCAGCGCCGGCGCCAGCCCCCGAACCAGCCGCCGTAGCCGCGCCGGCCCCCGATGCCGCTGCTGCGCCTGCAGCGCTCCCGAGTCCCTGAGGGCCGTGCACCATCCTTGTCTGCCTGTGGCCCTGGTGGCGCTCACCGCCACCCTGAGCGCCCTGCCTGGCGCTGCTCAGCCGCCTGCCGCCGCCCAGCCCCCCGGAGGTGCAACCGAACGGGCTGCCCCCTTCCCCCAGGCCCCAGCCTCGACGACCACCACCACGCCTAGGGGCCGAACCGCGCCGATACCGGCGGCCAGCCAAGTCCCCCTCTGGCGGTCGGTTCCCTCGACGGCAACACCCGCCACCACCCCGGCCTGGATCCAGAACCCGGCAGCGGTTGGACCTGCTCCGACCTGGAACACCTCCAACCAGAGGCAGGGCGATCTTCCCCTCTGGCGCCAACCCGGCCAGCAGCCGAGCCCCTGAAACCTGGTCCAACCCTGGGATCCACCTCCCGGAATGGGAGGAGTCCGGATCATTCGGCCACGGCCAACACAGAACCAGCGATCGCTCGCCGCTGTTCGTCGTCGTAGCCCCAGCGCGCCAGGAACTCCTGATCGGAACCCAGGCCGTCCCGGGCGGCGAGCAATAAGATCTCGAGGCGCTGCTTCACCAGGGCCGGTTCAAGGCGGCGCAGCAATTCAGTGCTGCGCTCCCGCACCCGATCGGAGCGACCCGCCTGCTCGCCATCGCCGTGGCGCCGGTGGTGAACCGCCATCGCCGTAGCCATGGCCAAATTGCGGGCGGTGAGATCGACCACCCCCTCTCCGGCATCCCTGAGCTGGCCGACCAGGGGCTCCGGTAGACGATCCAGAACGGGGCTGTCACCAGCGAGGGCCACCACAAAGAAGCCGCGGGCACCATCACGGCTGGACACCAGGGCAGCGACGCGATCGGCGAGCACCTCATCGCTCAGCTCGGCGGCCTCCCAGAGGCCAAGCCACTGGGCGGCGATCTCCATGGCCTGCGGAAAGCTGGGTTGGCTCGGGGTCGGATCGGCGGTCATGGGGCGACGAAAGCCGGCTGAACAAGTCCAAGCCTATGGAGGGAGCAACCGCCGTCGGGCGGTGGCGCCCCGGGGCTGTCAGGCTTGGGGAATGGAGATTCCGCCGCTGCCTTGCTCAGAACCCACGGGCTTCCGATCGGGTTTCGTCGCCCTGATCGGTCGGCCGAACGTGGGCAAGAGCACCCTGGTGAACCAGCTGGTGGGGCAGAAGGTGGCGATCACCTCCCCCGTGGCCCAGACCACCCGCCACCGGCTGCGGGCTGTTCTCACCACCCCCGAGGCCCAGCTTGTGCTGCTGGACACACCGGGCATCCACAAGCCCCACCACCTGCTCGGCCAGCGGCTGGTGCAGAGCGCTCGCAGCGCCATCGGTGATGTGGATGTGGTGCTGCTGCTGGTCGACGGCAGCCAGCCGGCCGGCCGGGGCGATGCCTTCATCGTGCAGCTGCTGCGCCAGGTGCGGGTGCCGGTGCGGATCGCCCTCAACAAGCAGGACCGGATCGAAGCCGGCCAGGCCGAGGACCTGCTGGACAGCTATCGGGCCTTGATCGCCGCTGGCGAGGGGGAGCCCGCCCTCGACTGGCCCCTGCATCCGATCTGCGCCCTCGACGGCTCCGGCAGCTCCGCTCTGCTGGCCAGCCTCATCGCCGCCCTGCCAGCCGGCCCCGCCCTCTATCCCGCCGACACGGTCAGCGATCAGCCGGAGCAGCTGCTGCTGGCGGAGCTGATCCGCGAGCAGGTGCTGCACCAGACCCGGGAGGAGGTCCCCCACGCGGTGGCGGTGCGAGTGGAGCGGATCGTGGAGGATGGACCGCGCACGGCCGTGCTGGCCACGGTGGTGGTGGAGCGGAGCAGCCAGAAGGCGATCCTGATCGGCAAGGGTGGCGCCATGCTGCGGGAGATCGGGCGGGAAGCGCGACTGCAGATGCAGAAGGTGTTCGACGGGCCGGTCTACCTCGAACTATTCGTCAAGGTGGTGCCCCACTGGCGGCGACACCCGGCTCGGCTGGCGGAGCTGGGCTACGACGGCGCCTGAGCAGGGCGGGGGAGGCTGAGAAGATGGAACCGGCCCGTTCCCTGCCCACCGTGAGCGACTTCCCCCCCCAGGATCTCCGCAGCTTTCTGGAGTTCTGCGCGGGCGAGTGGCTCAGTGTGCGCAGCAGCTTCGCGCTCGGCAGCGACGACGCTGCAGCGGCCGATCCGCCGGAGCAGGACGGCAGCGACGCGTTGTGGCATGCGTCTCGACGCGGCGAGCTGGCGGTCGCTTACCTGGCCCCGGAGCAGGAGGGGGATCCGGGGGGGCTGGAGGTGACCCCTCCTGCCGGCGGCGATGGTGCGACGGCGCAGCGACGCCTGCGCTTCCAGGCGGCCGGCGAGTTTCTCAGCTGCGTAGCTCCGGGGCAGCCGGAGAGCAGCGGCACCTGGCGGTTCTGGCCGGACGGCAGCCTGGAGCTGACCCGGACCGATGCCGAGGCGGTGGTTCGGGAGCGCATCTGGTTCACCAAGCCCAACCTGCGCCTGCGCAGCAGCATCGAGCAGCGCCATGACGGCCGACCCGCCCGGGCCAGCTTCTCCTCCGAGATCCGGCGGGTGAGTCGCGCCACCAGCGCGGCCGCGGGCGGTTGAGCGATGCGGCTCGATGTGGTGAGCCTCTTCCCGGAGGCCTTCACCCCGTTGCTGAACCTGGGGGTGATTGGGCGGGCCTTTGCCGCCGGCCTGGCGGACCTGCACCTGCACAACCCCCGCGACCATGCGGAGGGCCGCTACCGCAAGGTCGATGACCAGCCCTACGGAGGTGGGGCGGGCATGGTCCTCAAGCCGGAGCCGGTGTTTGCCGCCGTCGAGGCGATCCCGCGGCTGGACCCCCGCCGGGTGCTGTTGATGACCCCCCAGGGCCGCCCCCTGCAGCAGGGGGATCTGCGCCGCTGGGCCACAAGCTGTGCCCAGCTGGTGCTGCTCTGCGGCCACTACGAGGGCTTCGATGAACGGATCCGCAGCCTGGCCGATGAGGAGGTGTCGATCGGCGACTTCGTGCTCACCGGCGGCGAACTGCCAGCGGCGATCGTGATCAATGGGGTGGTGCGCCTGCTGCCGGGCACCGTGGGCAGCGCCGCCTCCCTGGAGGAGGAATCCCACAGCGCCCTGCTGCTCGAACATCCCCAGTACACCCGTCCGGCTGAATTCCGAGGTGGGGTGGTGCCGGAAGTGCTGCGCAGCGGCGACCACGGCGCCATCGCCCGCTGGCGCCTGGAGCAGCAACGCCGCCGCACCCGGGAACGGCGTCCCGATCTCTACGAACGCTGGCTGCGCAGCGGCGGCCCGCCTGAGCTGGAGGGCCCGCCGCCCCCCGCCGGCGCCAACGACGACGACGACGCTCCCTGAGCAGCGAACCGAAGCCGCCGAGCCGCCCGGAATCCGGCCTGGGAGACTTGATTGCGCCCAACCCCGATCCGGATCCAGCCGATGCCAGAGCCCACCGCCGGCCCCGGGGAGTCCGCCGCCCCATCGCCTGCCGCCACCGCCCAGCCTGGGCCGATAGCCATGCCCCAGCTGCGGATCGGCAATGGCTACGACATCCACCGGCTGGTGCCCGGTCGGGCGCTGATCCTGGGGGGGCAGCGCCTGGAGCACCCTGGGGGCCTGGGCCTTGATGGTCACAGCGACGCCGACGTGCTGGTGCATGCCCTGATGGATGCCCTGCTGGGGGCCCTGAGCCTGGGCGACATCGGCCGCTATTTCCCGCCCGATGATCCCCGCTGGAAGGGGGCCGACAGTCTTGCCCTGCTGGAAAGGGTGGTGGAGCTGGTGCAGCAGCGGGGCTGGACAGTGGTCAACGTGGATGCGGTGGTGGTGGCGGAACGGCCGAAACTTCGGCCCCACATTGCGGCGATGCGAGCGGCGATCGCGGCGCGTCTCGGGGTCGAGGAGGAACGGGTGGGTGTGAAGGCCACCACCAACGAGGGACTGGGCCCCACCGGCCGCGAGGAAGGGATCGCCTGCCATGCGGTGGCCCTGCTGCAGCGGCCATGAACGACAGCCGCCGCCGCCCGGCAATCGCAGCCATCCTGGCAGGGCTGCTCGTCGCAACTCTGATGGTGTTCCACCCGCCCGCCGCCGGGGCGCTGCCGGCACCGCTGGAGCCGCTGGCCCGGTCCGTCCCCCCGCCTGGGGAGGCACCGACCACTCCGGCGGCTATGGATCCGGATCCGTCAACCACCGTGGTCGAGATGCTGCGGCTGCGGGTTCCCGCCCAGGCTCGCCAGGCCTGGCTGACGGCGGAGCGGGAGTGCTGGGACCCCTGGCTCAGGGCCCAGGCCGGCTTCCTCGGCCGTGAGCTGCTCTGGGATGGGGAACGGCAGGAGGGGGTGCTGCTGATCCGCTGGGCCACACCGGAGCTCTGGCACGCCATCCCCCAGCAGGAGGTCGACCGGGTGCAGCGAGGTTTTGAGGAAACCGCCCGCCGTGCCCTCGGCCAGAGCGCCGGCCAACCCTTCCCGCTGCTCTCCAGCAGCAGCCTGCAGCCCCAGGGCCGGACCTGACCCCGATGGCAACCGATCCCACTGCAGCGATGGCCGCCTCCCCCGCGGAGCGTGATGATCTGCGGCTCGATCTGGGTCGCCGCGCCCGGATCGGCATGGTCGAGGCGATCTGGGGGGAGCACAAGAGCCAGGAGCAGATCATCGCCGCCCTCAAGGGCCTGCGTCAGGGTGGGGAGACGACGCTGGTGACCCGCCTGGCCCCGGAGCGGCTGCCCCCCCTGCTGGAGGCCCTGCCAGCCCATGGGTTGGACCCCGCCCTCTACCGCCACCACCGCGACGCCCGCTGCCTGGCCAGCCATCCCTTGCCAGCTCCCGACCCTGCGCAGGAGCCGCTGCTGATCCTGGCGGGGGGCAGCAGTGACCTCACGGTGGCCTCCGAGGCGCAGCTGGCGCTGGCCTGCCATGGAGTCGCCGCCGAGCTGCTGCTGGATGTGGGGGTGGCCGGGCTGCATCGCCTGCTGGATCGGCTTGAGACCCTGCGACGGGCCCCGCTGCTGATCGCCTGTGCCGGCATGGAGGGGGCCCTGCCCACGGTGCTGGCGGGTCTGCTCCCCCAACCGGTGATCGGCGTGCCGGTGTCGGTGGGCTACGGGGTGAGCGCCGGCGGCCAGGCGGCCTTGCAGGGGATGCTGGCCAGTTGCGCCCCGGGGCTGTGCGTGGTCAACATCGACAACGGCTATGGAGCTGCGATGGCGGCCCTTCGGATCCTGAGGGGGGGCCGCCCTTCAGCCGCCCAGCCCAGCGGCGGGCCGGCCTGAGGATCGGCTGAGGGGCTCCGCAGGATCAACAGGCTCCTGCGGATCGGGCTCCAGCGCAAACAGCGAAACCAGCCAGGGAGACAGGGCCTGGAACGTCGCCCCTGCACGTGCCGTTCCATCGGTTTCAGCAGCACGGCAGTGTTGACCCAGGAGGGGAGCGCCGGAGGCTCCAAGGATCGGCAAGGCGACTTGCTGGGCAGACGGCCGGGGCTTTGGGCCCCGGCCGGGACACTCAGAGGTGCTGGAGCTGGGGATAGGCGGTGAGCAGCTGGTCAGCGCTCAGCACTTCGCCCACACCCTCGGGCTGCCAGATCACCTCGAGGGCCAGCAGCTGGTCGGCGCCGATGCCACCGAGCTGTTGGAGGGTCTCGCGAAGCGCCTCGGCGGTATCGGTGCCGCGCAGGCTGATGGCGCGGCGGCTGGCGATCAGCAGGGTCACGGCGATGTAATCGCTGGTGGCATCGCTGGCGCCGGGCTGCAGGCCGATGGCGCTGCCGCCGCTGCGCACGCCGGCCACGTTGGTGGTGAGCTCACGCTCCAGCTTGCTGCGCTCGCGCACCGACAGGCGGTTGAAGGTGGCTTCGGCACTGGCGAAGGGCACCTGGCCGACCTCGCCGTTGGCATAGACCCAGAGCTCGGGGTTGCGGAGCAGAGCCAGGCAGGTTTCCTGCAGCACCCGCTGCAGGCCGGCGCTGGAACCGGTGTCCGCCGTGGCGGCGAGGCGACGCAGATCGGCCTGCAGCTCACGGGCCGAGGCCAGCAGCCCCACCTGGAGCTCGGCAATCGCCACCGGTCCGTCCACCGCCCCCTCCAGGGCGTCGCGCCCGCCACCCTCGATGCCGGGGGCGGCACCGCGCAGGGCATTGAGCATCAGGCCCACCACCGCCATCAGCACAAGCAGACCCAGCAGGCCACCGCCGAAACCGAAGAACGGAACCACAAAGGGGAAGCCGAGGCCGCCACCGCCGTAATACCCACCGCCATAGCCCCCGTAGCCGCCGTAGTAACCGCCGCCGTAACCACCCCGATAGCCCCCGGGCGAGCCGCCCCGGTAGGTGCCGCCGGATCCACCCCCCCGGTAGGTGCGGGGGGCGGAGGGGGCGGAGCGGAAGCTGCCGCCGCCGATGCGCCCGCCGCTGGCAGCCTGACCCGGGGCGGGGGAGACGAGCAGCAGGCTCATCACCAGCATCGGCACCAGCAGGGAGGAGACCAGGCCGGTGAGACGGCGCTGAGGTCGATGGGCCATGACTGGCTCGAAAGAATCGATCGGAATCTAGGAACCCCCCCCCACGATGGTGACCACCTCGATCACGTCGGATTCCATCACCGCCTGTTCGGGCCAGGCCTGCCGCGGCAGGATGGCGCCGTTGTATTCGACCACGACCAGCCGAGGCTGATAGCCAAGCTCCACCAGCAGGTCCTGCAGGCTGAGCCCGGGGCGGCAACCGTGGGGCTGACCATTCAAGCGAATCTGGAGCTCAGCCATCGGCACCTCCCTCGCCAGGCCCCACCGCGCCGCCATCGGGGATCTGCCCCAGCCGGGTGAGTAGATCAGCTGCCGCGGCGCCCGGATCGTCCGCCCCGCCGATGGCCCGCACCACCGACACCCGGGAGGCTCCAGCGGCGATCACGGCCGGCAGGTTGGCGGCATCGATGCCGCCGATGGCGAAGAAGGGGATGGGACAGCGGGCCGCCGCCGCCGCCACATAGGCCAGGCCCACGGGTTCTCGCCCCGGCTTGGTGGGCGTGGCATTGACGGGGCCGACCCCCACGTAGTCGCAGCCTTCGGCCACCGCCAGCTCCAGCTGGTCGAGGGCGTGGGTGCTGCAGCCGATCAAGCGGTCGGCCCCCAGCAGCCGGCGGGCCACGGCCACCGGAAGATCGGTCTGGCCGAGGTGCACGCCATCGGCCTCCACCGCCAGGGCCAGGTCGATCCGGTCGTTGACCAGGAACAGAGCCCCATGCTGCTGGCAGAGCAGGCGCAGCAGGCGGGCCTCCTCAAGCAGCTGGCGATCGTTGCGCGCCACCCCATCCTTGGGTCGGTACTGGAGAATCCGCACCCCGGCTCGGAGGGCTGCGGCGGCCGCTGCCTGCGCCGGGGCGCCGCTGCCGATGATCAGGTAGAGGCGGCAGCGGCCCAGCAGGGCGCGTCGCTCAGCACCGCTGCCATGGGCGCGCAACAGGTCCACCTCCAGGTCGTAGAGGGCATAACGCGCCCGGGCCGACACGGCGGCGAGTTCGGGGTCGTGGGGGCGGCCGAATTCCTCAAGCACCCGCAGGGCCTCCTGCACCCGGGCCGCGTTAGCCGCCACCACGGCGGTGGGGTCCTGGCGCTTCGCCTGGGCGGGATGGCCGAGACCCGCGGCACCGTCGCTGGCGGTGTGACGGGCCCATTTGTAGGACTCGCGGTGAATCAGCCCGAGCTGCTGGCGCAGGTCCTTGCAGCGGGACACCAGATCGGGGCGGTCGAGACCGAAGCGGGCCCAGTCCTCCAACACCCGCAGGCCCTCTCGGGCGCGGTCCAGGTTGGCGTCGAGCAGTCGGGCCACCGGTGCGGGAACGGTCGCTCCCGGGCTGGACTCAGGCGAGGACTGGGCTTGGCTCGGAGCGTCGGTCACAGTGGCACAGGTCGTCGTGGGGTCCCTAGGCTGGGCGCCCCCCTGGAGAACCCATGGTTGATGAGCCAGGTGGCGGCGAGGATAACCCTGTGCTGCCTCTCCTCTCGGGCATCCTGCTGATGGGGGCGATCGCTCTCTTCATCAGCTGGGGCCTCAGCCATGCCTACGCCGGCGGCTGAAGCAGGCCCGCTGCCGCAGCCTCGGCCAGGATTTGCCGGGCCGCCGCTGCATCGGCTGCGATCGCGGCCGTGAGCTCCTCCAGACCGGCGAACCGCCGTTGCTGCCGCAGCAGCCGCACCGGTTCCACGCTGAGAAAAGCGCCCCGGAGGTCGGGCACGCTGGCTTTGCCGACAGCGCCGGAATCCCCCCCAAGCCCCCCCTCACCAGCGCTGGTTGCGCGCACCCCTGGACCGTCAGCGAGGAGATGCACCTCCACCGCCGAAGGGGACTCGGGATCGATGGTGGGCTGGGGGCCAAGATTCATCACCCCTGGCTGGGGCGGGCCCGGATCACCCGCCCGGCTCACCCACACGGCATAGACCCCCTCGGCGGGCAGAAATTTGCGGCCATCGACCAGCAGGTTGGCCGTGGGCCAGCCCAGCTGGCGCCCCAGCCCCTTGCCCGGCACCACCCGGCCGGCGAACCGGTAGGGGCGCTCCAGCAGCCGGGTCGCCTCCTCCAGGTCGCCGCCAAGCAGGGCGCGCCGGATGCGGCTGCTGCTGACCCTCTCGGCCCCATCCCAGAGCATCGGCAACACCCGCACGGCAATGCCGCAATCGGCCCCGATCCGGGCAAGGTCAGCCGCCGAGCCGCTCCTGCCGGCCCCGAAGCGGAAGTTCTCCCCCACCGCCACCAGGCGGGCGTTGAGCTTGTCGACCAGAACGGAGTGCACGAAGGCCTCCGGGCTGAGGGCGGCCAGGTCCTTGGTGAAGGGGATCAGCACCAGCTGGCGGATCCCCAGCGGCGCCAGCAGGTCCAGCTTCTCCTCGGGCAGATCCAGCCGCAGGCGGGTCTCTCCGTGCAGGACTTCACGGGGATGGGGCCAGAAGCTGACCACGCTGGGCACGGCCTGCTCAGGGGCCGCCTCGCCTGTGACGGCAGCAATCACCCGCCGATGGCCGCGGTGCAGCCCATCGAAACTGCCCAGGGCGATGGCGGTGGGTCCGAGGGCCTGGTCGGGGCTGTGAAGCGGAATCGACAGGGGGATCAACGCCAGGCGCTCGCCACGGTGATCCTCCCATGCCAAGTTTGGGGCCCTGCCAGGCAAAGGGACCATGGTCGCGCCACCGGATCTGCCCCGCATCGCCAACGCCCTGCGCCTGATCGGGTGGGTGCGCTTCTGGACCCAGCTGGCCCTGGCGGTGGTGGTGGTGGGGGTGCTGCTGTTCAACAACGTCGGCACCCGGGTGGCGGCCAACGCCCAGCGCGCCCTCGGCCTTGGGCCCGGCCTCTCCTTCACCACCCTGTCGTTTCTGCTGCTGGCCTGGAGCCTCTGGCAGTGCTGGCTGGTGATCCGCTGCGGCCGGGCCCTGGCCAGCGCTGCGCCACCCTCGCGGGGCGAGACGAGCCGGCTGATCAAGCGGGGCCTGCTGGTGGATCTGGCCGGCCTGACGGTTGCGGCGGTGGGGTATCAGGCGCTGGCGGGCAGCCTGTTCCTGCAGGCCTCGATGCAGGCACCCGGCCTGTTCGGGCCGATGGCCTACCCGGGCGGCGGCCAGTCACCGATCAGCACCTACCCGATCACCTCGATCGAGATGCTCTCGGTGCTCAGCAACACCCAGGTGCTGTTCGCCCATCTGCTCGGCCTGGGCTTCTCGCTGTGGATGCTGCAGCGGATCTTCCGCCGGGCCTGAGACGCCCCCCAACCGGGCGGCGTGGTTAGCCGCAGGCTCACTCCGCCGCCGGCTGAATGGGCAGGGCCTGCGGCGGCGGCAGGCTGGCTGTGTCTCCTCGCCAGAACAGCTCCGGTTGCAGGGGCGAAAGGGAGACGCCACCACCGGCAATCCAGGCCACATCGGTGGGCCAGTCCGCCGGCCCCGCCACGGCGGCCTCCAGGTCGTCGACCACCTCCCCCGCCAGCCAGAAGTAGGTGCGGCCCCGGGGATCGATGCGGCGGTCGAACTGGTCGCTGTAGCGGCGCACCGCCGGCCGGCACCAGCGCAGCGGGCCGATCGCCTCGGCGGGCCGGGGCGGGACATTGAGGTTGAGCAGCATCCCCTCCCGCCAGCCGGCGGCGAGCATCGCCTCGGCCAGATCCAGGGTGATGCGGGCAGCGGGACCGAACTGGCGCCAATGAAAATCGGCGCTGCTCACGGCCAGGGCGGGATAGCCCTCGATCGTGCCCTCCATGGCGGCGCTGACGGTGCCGGAATAGAGGACATCGGTGCCCAGATTCGGACCATGGTTGATGCCGGAGAGCACCAACTGCGGGGGCTCCTCCAGTAAGCGGAACAGGGCGAGCTTGACGCAGTCGGAGGGGGTGCCGCTGCAGGCCCAGGCGGTGACCCCGGGGGCGAACAGCTGGTCGGCGCGCTCGGCCCGCAGGGGGGTCTGGAGGGTGAGGCCATGACCGGTGGCGGAGCGCTCCTGATCGGGGCAGACCACCGTGACGTGGTGGCCCCGGGCCACGGCCTCGGCCGCCAGGGCCTGGATGCCCGCCGCGAAGACCCCGTCGTCGTTGCTGATCAGGATCCGGAACGGGGCCATGGCACACGGGGCTATGGAGGCCAGGCTGCCACGGGGCCGAGGGATCGCGATGCCGGCCGCGCTGCTTCGGGCTCGGACCGGAGCCGCCGCCGTCCCGGCCCAGGCCGCCGCCGCCCCGGTCCCCGGGCAGCCCATGGCGGCCCAGCAGGCAGCGGTCGGCCCCAAGCGGCGGCAGGGGTGGCAGCTCCCCGCCCGGCACTCCCTACAGTCGGCCTTCGCCCCCTGCCAAGCCCCGCCGCCGTGAGCGCCACGATCTCTCTGCAGCAGCTCACCGACCAGCTGGAGGCCCTGGAGGCCGAGGCAACCGCAGCCATCGAGGCGGCCCCGGGGCCCGCCGACCTGGAGCAGCTGCGGGTGGAGCTGCTCGGCAAGAAAGGGCGCCTCTCCGCCGTGCTCGGCGCCATGGGACGGCTGCCTGGGGAGGAGCGTCCCCAACTGGGACAGCGGGCCAACGTGCTCAAGGAGCAGGTGCAGCAGCGGCTGGGCGCCCGCCTCGAGCAGCTGCGCTCCGCCGCCATGGCCGAGCGGATCGCCAGCGAGAGCCTCGACGTGACCGCCCCCTGCCGCTACGGGCCGCCGGGCCATCGCCACCCGCTGCAGGCGACGGTGGAGGAAATTCTCGACATCTTCGCGGGGCTGGGCTATCGGGTCTCCGAAGGCCCCGAAGTGGAGAGCGACCATTACAACTTCACGGCCCTCAACATCCCGCCCCACCACCCGGCCCGGGACATGCAGGACACGTTCTACCTGGCCCCCGGACCGGATGGCAGTGAGCGCCTGCTGCGCACCCACACTTCACCGGTGCAGATCCGCCATCTGGAGGCCAACCCACCGCCAGTGCGGATCGTCGCCCCTGGCCGCGTCTTCCGCCGCGATGCTGTGGATGCGACCCACTCGCCGGTGTTCCACCAGGTGGAGGTGCTGGCCCTGGATGAGGGTCTGGATTTCAGCCACCTGCGCGGCACGGTGACCACCTTCCTGGAGCGCTTCTTCGGCGATCTGCCGGTGCGCTTCCGCGCCAGTTACTTTCCCTTCACCGAGCCCTCCGCCGAGGTCGATGTGCAGTGGCGTGGCCGCTGGCTTGAGGTGATGGGCTGCGGCATGGTCGATCCGGCGGTGCTGGAGGGCCTGGGGATCGACCCGGAACGCTGGAGCGGCTTCGCCGCCGGGCTGGGGGTGGAGCGGTTCTGCATGGTGCGCCACGGCATCGACGACATCCGCCGGCTCTACAGCAGCGATCTGCGCTTCCTCGAGCAGTTCTGATCGGCCCCCATACACTCATGGGGTCCTGCTCCGCCGCATCGGTGACCCGTGTCGGCCTGATCGTCAACGATGGCAAGGAGCTGGCCCTGGCCACCGCCGCCGTCATCGAGGAACGACTGGCGGCCGCCGGTCTGGAGGTGGTGCGCGTCAGCAGTGCCGGCGGCGTGGTGGGTTTTGCCAATCCCGACCAGCACCTTCGCAGCCGCGGCTACAACGCCTGCGTGCCCCCCTCCTTCGATGGCGCCATGCCCCTGGCCCTGGTGCTCGGTGGCGATGGCACGGTGCTCTCAGCGGCGCGTCAGACAGCCCCGATCGGGGTGCCGATCCTGACGATCAACACGGGCCACCTTGGCTTTCTCGCCGAGGCCTACCTGCGCGATCTCGACCGGGTGCTCGAGCAGGTGGTGACAGGCGAGTGGACGGTGGAGGAGCGCACCATGCTGGTGGTCAGTGTGATGCGGGGGGAGCAGCGGCGCTGGGAGGTGCTTTGCCTCAACGAAATGGCCCTGCACCGCGAGCCGCTCACGAGCATGTGCCACTTCGAGATTGCGATCGGCCGCCATGCCCCGGTCGACATCGCCGCCGATGGTGTGATCCTGTCCAGCCCCACCGGCTCCACGGCCTATGCCCTCAGCGCCGGCGGGCCTGTGATCACCCCCGATTGCCCGGTGCTGCAGCTCACCCCGATCGCGGCCCACTCCCTGGCCTCCCGGGCCCTGGTGTTCAGCGACCGGGAGCCGGTGACGGTGTTCCCAGCCACCCCCGAGCGGCTGATGATGGTGGTGGACGGCAGCGCCGGCTGTTACGTGTGGCCGGAGGATCGGGTGCTGATCCGGCGCTGCGAGCATCCGGTGCGGTTCGTGAGGCTGGCGAACCATGAATTCTTCCAAGTGCTGCGCAACAAGCTCGGCTGGGGGCTGCCCCACGTGGCCAAACCCGGGAACGGTCTGGAGCCTGCCGAGGCCGCGAATCTGCCGATCGGACCATGACCGCCGAGAAGCGCCCCCGCCCCGACGGCCCCCCAGCGGAGCCAGTCCCCGGATCTGAGGGCGGTGAGCCGGTCACAGTGCTGCTGGTCGGCGAAGGCGCTGGGGCCCTCGCCCCCAGGCTCGCCCTCTCGGGCTACCTGCCCCGCTGCCCCGACGCCCCCCTGGAGGCCTGCGCCCCGGCCCCGGGGGCGGTGATCCTGGCGGCGGAAGCCGATGGCCTGATCCCAGCGCTGCGCCAGCGCTACCCCGGCGTTCCCCTGCTGCTCGGTATCGCCAGCGACAGCTTCGAGGGGAGGGTGCACTGTCTGAGCTGCGGTGCTGACGACTTCTGGATCACGGCCATCGGTCCGAGCGACCTGCTCACCCGATTGCGGCTGCACCTGGGCCGGAGACAACAGCAGCGGACCGTGCCAGCGACCGTCCGCACCGCCACCGCCCCAGCCCTGCGGGTGGCGGACCTGTGCGTCGATCCCCTGACTCGGGAGGTGCGCCGCGGCAAACGCCAACTCAGCCTCACCGCCAGGGAATACGACCTGCTGCTGCTGCTGCTGGAGCACAGCGGCAGCGTGGTGAGCCGGGAGCAGATTCTCGGGGCGATCTGGCAGGAGGAGCGGCCAGCGGCCAGCAATGTGATTGAGGTGTATGTGCGCTATCTCCGCCAGAAGCTGGAGCAGGGCGGCGAGCGGCGCCTGATCCACACCGTGCGGGGCCGTGGCTACTGCCTCGGCGAGGCCCCACCCCATGGCTGACCCCCAGGCCCAGGTCCCTGCACCCATGCCATCCAAACGCGGCCACCCCTTGGTCAGAGCCACTGGCGGCCTGATGGGCTTGCTGAGCGTCGCCCTGGCCGCCCAGCCGCCGCCATCCCTTGCCGAGCCGCCAGCCCGGCAGCCTCCCCAGCAGCTGCCGCTGGAATCCCGGTGGTGCCTGCCCCAGGGCGAGTGCATCCTTCTGGAAGTGGCCGATGAACCGAGGGAACAGACCCTTGGCCTGCAGCTTCGCAGCCGATTGGCGCCGCTGCGTGGCATGTGGTTTCCCTATTCGGAGCCTCAGACGCTGCGGTTCTGGATGCATCGCACGCCGGAGCCGTTAGACATGATATTCCTACGGAATCATCGCGTGATCGCGATCGAGGCCAACACAAGTCCCTGTCCGCACCTGCCCTGCCGCAGCTATGGCCCCAGCCAAGCCTCCGATGGGGTGGTTGAGCTGGCTGCAGGAGAAGCGGCGCGACTGGGGATCCTGGTCGGCACCCCGGCAGCGATCGCACCGATCGAGCGCCAGCCCTGAATGGCATTGGCCAGGCAACCCGGAGCACCTCAGAAAAAGTGCTCCCGGACCCCGCGGAGAGGGTGTTAGCCGATACACCCACATCCCCAGGCACGACTTGAGGGATCTCTGCAATGAGACTGAAATGCCAGCGATCAATAAACAGCCTGCAACGCTTACCAGTCTCACAGATATTTCTCTATCATCACACAATGAATGGAGGGCGAAAACCCTCAGTCGCAACGATGCGACCACAACACCGTTCATCGACGGCGCCATTCTTTCAATCCATGCTGTTCACCGTTTTTACTCAGTCTCCAATACCACCATGAATCCATTTGCCCCGGCAAAAGCGCACGATCACTCATTCCCACTCAGGCCAGTCTCAAGCCCGCCTATCGCTCGTGCATCCTGGATAGCAAGACTTTCGGCTTCTTGGATGCCTCCAGCTACAACGCATCGCCAGCACCTGTCAATCGGAACACTGCCATGGCAATCGGCACCAACGACCTGCAGCGACGCATCCCTTTCGGCGACGACGTTGCTCCATGCTCCCAAAGAAATCGGCCTGCTTGATGTTCGGCAATCTCTACACAGAAACCACACTTCTGCATAAGGCTTTGCTCTGAATCCCCAGCCCAGGATTCAGCAGGGCCCAGCGCCTGCATCCGGCCTCGAGCCCTTCACCACCAGCACCGGATTGAGCGGCACCAGCCGGGTGCCGTCGGCCAGGGGCGCCCCTCGCCAGCACTGCAGCTGGCCCACCTCCACCGCCAAGCCCGCCGCCTCCAGCAGGGGGCGAATCTTGGCCAATCCCTCCACCGTCGCCAAGGGGATCACCACCACCCCCCCGGGCCGCAGACGCTCCAGCACAGCCCGCAGCAGGGCAGCCCGGTCCCGCCCACCACCACCGATCAGCACCCGGTCCGGATCGGGCAGCCGGGCAAGCACCGCCGGCGCCGCCCCCTCCACCAGCCCCGCCGGCTCCACCCCGAGGCGCTGAGCGTTGGCGGCCAGCAGGACGGCGGCCCCGGCCCGCCGCTCCACCGCCCAGAGCCGCAGCTGGGGACGCAGCCGCAGGGCCTCCAGGCCCACCGAGCCCACCCCGGCCCCGATGTCCCAGAGCACCCCTTCAGCGGGTAGGTCGAGGTCGGCGAGCAGCTGGATGCGCACCTCACGCTTGGTCATCAATCCGGGCTGGTCCGGGTGCTGCAGCCAGAGACCATCGGCCAGACCGAACAAGGGCAACCGGGCTGGATCGGGAGGCGACGGGGGCTCGGCCAGCAGCACCGCCAGGTGGAGCGGATCGAGATCCTGGGGCATCGGCTCGGCGGGCCCGATCCGCAGCACCCGCTCCTGGGGGTGACCCAGGCGTTCGCAGATCCAGAAGGCGTAGGCCGCCTCCAGCCCGGAAGCCCGCAACAGCTGGCGCACCGCTGCCGCCCCACCGGCCCCGGGATCGCAGAGCACGGCCAGGGCCGGGGGGCGCCGCTGCAGGGCGGCCGCCAGGGGCTCAGGATCGCGGCCATGCAGGCTCACCCAGGCGACGTCCTGCCAGGGGCGAGCGAGGCGGGCGAAGGCCAGCTGCAGGCTGGTGGGAGCGGGATGGAACCGCAGCTGCTCGGGGGGGAAAGCCTGAAGCAGCAGGCGGCCGATCCCGAACCAGAGCGGGTCGCCGCTGGCCAGCAGCACCACCCGCTGACCTGCCGCCAGGGCTGGACGCAGCCGGGCGAGCAGCTCCTCAGGCCGGTCGCTGGCGATCAGCCGGGGGATCGGTGCCGGGCCCTGGAGCGGCAGCGGCCCATCCGCCTGCGCGGCGGACGCATCGGCATACCAGCAGCGCAAGGCTTCGTGGAGGCGCTGGGGCGCCGCCACCAGATCCATCTGCGGCAGCCGCTGGCGCCAGCAAACTGCCAGCCCCTCCAGGCCGCCGGCATCGGTGCCCACCACATCGAGGATTCCAGCGGCCAGGGCGTTGTCAGCAGCATTGGTCATGATGGGACAGCCTGGCCAGCGTTTGCCAGCCCATTCCCATCCAAGCCATGCGCGACCGCCGTGGGCGCATCCACGATTTGGTGATCGCCCTGTTGGGCGCCCAGCCCGAGCTCGGACTGCTGGAGGAGGAGCAGGGGATCAGGCTCGGCCAACCACTGGAATCCTCGCTGCGGGGCGGCTGGCTGGAACGCAACCAACGGCTGGTTCAGCGGTACCAGGCGCTGGTCCGAACGGCAGTCACGATCGATGCCCTGATCGAGCAGGAGATCGGCCTTGATCAGCTTCAACAGGACGGGGTTGAGCATGGACTGATCGATGGGATGGCGAAGACTGCAGACAAGGATTAAGGTGAGTTCGCTTTTACTTTCGCAAGAAAGTTACGGAAGGGTGGATAGAGCAGCAAAGCACCACGATCACTGAGATGATTGGAGTCCTGGAAAAGAATCTGAGCATCTGATCTGCTGGCGCAGAACTCCCGATTCTCTGGGCAGACGACAGGGAATGGATCGAAAACCTCAACCCAAGGCGATTCGCTGGACAACCGATAGAGAAGGCTTCTGAAGGAGTTGGTGCTTGACAGCTCGCTGTTGCGACTGACCGTTAATGGACGACAGGAAGTTGACACTGACCAGTCAGGCCTAAACCATTCGAGCCTACAAAGACTTGCAGGGGCTTCCTGTTTATCAGCCGAAGCAAACATGGGCAGAGGAGCAACCAAGATCAACCTGGGATTTCGGCGCCCAAGATCATGCGCTAGATCCATAACCGCCTTGCGATAACTTAGTTCTGAGGCAGGAGATTCGAGTGGGTCGCAAACAAAAGAAACAAGAACGACGCTGTCACCAGGCCGCACCGCCGTCTTCAAAGCATTGGCTCGAGAAGCAAAATGCTGCTCGCACAACTTGTATCGATCTTGCTTCTCTCTACCACCAGGCCAGGGGGAAAAATAGGGTGCAGGACAGCCACCGCGTGCCAGGAGGGAGATATTGTTCGAGCCGCTGGCAAGAATTTTTCCGGCCAGAGCCATCAAAGCGTGGTTGTGGCTATCCCCCTCAAAATAAAGCGTCGGTTTCCTTGAATCTTTAATTGCCAGGCATCGCTTGGCGGCGGACAACTGTACGATAGGGGCCTGGGGCTCCAAAAAACAATCGGCCGTTTTGATGGTGGTTCCGGGAATCATTTTATTGTTTGAAACAACAGTCACGCCGTCTCCTTTCTGACCGCTGAACAACCAACCACGCAAAGGCCCCTGCAACCCTCCCAGCACGGCCGCCGCCACAAGGCTGAAGAATGGGAAAACAAGCCACGGCTTGAATGGCCATGCCGATGGATTGAAGTGGTAACGGAAATAGAGCTCCAGCCGCTAAGAGAGCAGGGAGAAAACAAGGATCAACGCTATTATTGGCAATACTGTCAATTGATTGACGCCAACGCTCCAGCGAGCCAGCACGATCAGGGGCCAGTGCCAGAGATACAAGGAGTAGGAAAGCAATCCGACGGAAACAACCCATGGATTGCCTAGCAGCTTCGCCGCCAAGCCCCTGCGGGGCTGCAGCAGCACCAACAGGCATGCCGTCAAGGCCGTGATCGCGATGTTGCCCCCAAACGCCCAAGGCAAGGGCAAGACGAGCAACGCCGCAGCGGAGATCAAGGCCGCAGTGGCCCATCCGGGGCGATAGCGATCCCAGGAGAGGCGAATCCCGTAGTCCTGCGAGCTGCCGCCACCACGATGGACAAGATAGGCCAAACATCCCACGGACAGCTGCCAGAAACGGCTGGTCATTAGATAGAAGGCTTGATCGATTTTACCCTGGGCGCTGAAAAGAATATAACCACCAAGGGATGCACAAGACAGCAACAGAGTTAGAATCGCAAGCCTACGCCGATAGCGGCGTCCATGGCCATCGCAGCCCAATCGACAACCAAGCAGGAGCAGGGGCCAGACAAGATAAAATTGCTCCTCGACCCCAAGGGACCAGGTATGCAGGAAGGGCTGGAAGGATGTGTCGACTGCAAAATAATCGGCTCCCTGCTTGAGGAGGTAAAGGTTAGACACCCCAAACAGAGCTGCCAATCCCGTTCGAAGGGACGGCTGTAAGAGATCTTCAGCACCTGAGACGAGCATCGAAAACAGCACGCTCACCAGCAGAACCATGCCGATCAATGCCGGCACCAACCGCTTAAACCTCCGCCCATAGAAGGTACCAAGAAAAGCTAGTGGCCCAGCCGGGTTCCGTGCCAGAAGGGAGGACGTCACCACATATCCAGAGATTACAAACAAGATATCAACTCCGAAAACCGGTGGGCGCCAATAATGAATTCAAATGATTGGCTATGACCACCAGTACCGCCAGGGCCCTCAACCCATCGATCTCTGGACGATAGGACTTGCCGTGTGGGGTAGCGAGCAGCAAAGGGTTAAGGAGAGCACGGCCTATGGAGCGCAGCCCGCGAATAATCATGGCATTGACGCGTGGCTTGAGTGGTGAGAACATCCAGCCAGGACCTTGCCACTGACGGGCGGCAGAGCGGCGAGGAACTTTTGCGACAGAGCCACGGAAACCGCAGTTGGTGGCAAAATTTAAAGTGCTGGCAAGCAGTGATCTGTGCATCAAGGTTGCCACGACGGAATTCACCGATCCAGCCGTGCTCCAGGAGCCGGTGAGCCATCAGCATCCGGGAGCTCCGGATGGTCGTCCCTAGACGCGGCAGACGAGGGCGCCACCGGATCTTCCGCCCTGGCTAGTAGGGGCAGTCGAGCCTGGACCTTCCCCCATGGTTTCAGCCAGATCCATGGCAGCGACTTGGGCCTGTGAGTCGCTTCGGGGCCGTCTCTGGCGAGGCGGAGTGGAGCTTCGAGCGCCGGGCTCCTGGCCCCAACCGTTCTGCAGCCCACCAGTTCAGAGCTCCGAACGGAGTCAAGGCCGCTGGTGTGTCAGTGCGCTTCGCGACAGCAACACCAGACCGGACCAGCCTGGCCCTGACCCACCGGGCCGGCCCTTGAGCAAGCCGCCGCCCGCTTCTGACAAGCTGACCCGATCGACACTCGCCCCATGCCGTTCGGCCTTCCCAGTCTCCCCCTCCGTCGCCGACCCAGGCTCGGTTCGGATAGACCGGAGGCCTGCTGGAGCCGCCCCTTCGGCCTGCCCTGGACGCAGCCCTACACGGTCCGCTACGCCAGCAACCTCGACGACGGCCCCAACCACGGCATGCCGCTGGGGGGCTTTGGGGCGGGCTGCATCGGCCGGGCCCCAGACGGCGCCTTCAACCTCTGGCACCTCGACGGGGGTGAGCACTGGTTCGGCACCCTGCCCGACTGCCAGTTCGCCCTCTTCGAAAGCGACGGAACGGGTAGCCATGCCCATGCCCTGGCGGTCAAGCCCACCGTCGATGCCTCCAGGTCCGAGGCCGGAGAGCCTCTGAGCTCCTGGAGCTGGTATCCCGCCAGCAGCCCCGAGCACGCCAGCGGCCTGTACAGCGCCCGCTATCCCCTCAGCGAGACCCACTACAGCGGTGTGTTCCAGGCGGAGGTGAGCTGCCAGGCCTTCAGCCCGATCCTTCCCGGCGACTACCGCCGCACCAGTTATCCGGTGGCGGTGTTCGCCTGGCGCCTGCACAACCCCACGTCCCGCCCTCTGACGGTCTCGCTGCTGCTGAGCTGGCGCAACACGATCGGCTGGTTCACCAACACCGACCCCGCCGCCTCCGTGCACTTCCGCGACGACGGCAGCCCGGAGCACAACTATGTGCCGGCGATCGGCCGCAGCCAGGGCCAGCGCAACCGCTGCTTCGACGCGCCCGGCATGGCGGCGGTGCTGCAGGAGGGCGAGCGCAGCGAGCCGATCGGCGAGGGGCAGGGCCAATGGATCCTGGCGCTGCCCGATCTCGGCGCCCTGCAGGAGCAACGGGGCGCAGCTGGTGCGTCCGGCCCCCTCGAGATTTTCCGCTGCAGCCGCTGGAATCCGGCCGGCGATGGCCGCGAGCTATGGGGCCCCTTCGCCGCTGATGGCTCCATCCCGCAGAGCGACAACGACCGCCGCAGCGGCGACAACGACCCCAGCAGTTCCGCCCTGGCGGTGCGCCTCAGCCTCGCCCCGGGCGAAACGCTGGAGATGCCGGTGGTGATCAGCTGGGACCTGCCGGTCACCAGCTTCGCCACCGGCACCCGGGCGCTGCGCCGCTATACCGATTTCTTCGGCAGCACGGGCGACAACGCCGCCGCCATCGCCGCCGAAGCCCTGCGCGACTGGCGCTCCTGGCGCGCGGCGATCGAGGCCTGGCAGGCCCCGGTGGTGGAGCGCATCGACCTGCCGGATGGGCTGCGCATGGCCCTGCTCAACGAGCTCTACGACCTGGCCAGCGGCGGCAGTCTCTGGACCGCCGCCACGCAGCAGGATCCGGTGGGGCGCTTCGGGGTGCTGGAGTGCCTCGATTACGCCTGGTACGAGAGCCTCGATGTGCGCCTCTACGGCTCCTTCGCCCTGCTGCAGCTCTGGCCCGAGCTCGACAAGGCGGTGCTGCGCGACTTCGCCCGGGCCATTCCCGCCGCCGACCCCACCCCCCGGCCGATCGGCTGGTACTTCACCCAGGGTCGCGGCCGGGTGGAGGCCCCCCGCAAGGTGGCCGGCGCCACCCCCCACGATCTGGGCGCCCCGAACGAACGCCCCTTCGACGCCACCAACTACACCGCCTACCAGGACTGCAACCTCTGGAAGGATCTGGCCAGCGATTTCGTGCTGCAGGTGTGGCGCACCTTCCGCCTGGCCCCCAGCGGCGAAGACCTCCGCTTCCTGGCCGACTGCTGGCCCGCCGCCGTGACGGCCCTGCGCTACCTGAAGCGATTCGATGTCAACAACGACGGCTTGCCCGACAACGGCGGCGCCCCGGACCAGACCTTTGACGACTGGCCCCTGCAAGGGGTGAGCGCCTACTGCGGAGCCCTCTGGATCGCCGCCCTGGAGGCGGCCCTGGCGATGGGCCAGAGGCTGCAGCTGGAGCTTGGGCTCGACACCAGCGCCGAACAGCGCGAATTCGGGGGCTGGCTCGAGCAGAGCCGCGCCAACTTCGATGCCCTGCTCTGGAACGGGGAGTACTACAACATCGACGCCGAGAGCGGCACGCCTGTGGTAATGGCCGACCAGCTCTGCGGCGACTTCTACGCCCGCCTGCTGGGTCTGCCCCCCGTGGTGGCCGAGGAGCGGGCCCGCTCCTCCCTGCAGGCGGTGAAAGAGGCCTGCTTCGAAGGCTTCCAGGGCGGCCGGCTGGGGGTGGCCAACGGACTGCGCCGCGACGGCACACCGCTCGATCCGAACGGCACCCACCCCCTGGAGGTGTGGACCGGCATCAACTTCGGCCTGGCCGCCTACTACCGCCTGATGGGCGAAACGCAAACCGCCCTTGCGATCAGCTCGGCGGTGGTGACGCAGGTGTATCAGGGAGGCCTGCAATTCCGCACCCCCGAGGCGATCACCGCCGTGACCACCTTCCGGGCCTGCCATTACCTGCGGGCCATGGCGATCTGGGCCCTGTGGGCCACCCACACCGGCTGGCAGCCGATCCCGGGGGCGGAGCGGCCCCCCCTGAGCTGCGAGGAGCGATGAGCGTGGCCCTCAATCACGACCATGGGGGGCTGGCCCAGGGCCGCCAGCGGCCCCGGCCGACCGCAACGGCGACGCCACCTTTCGAGGGGCCCGGAAGGGCGGAGCAGCTCAGGAAGGCACGGGCGAAGCTGGGCCGACATCTCATTCAGCTGACCACCCTGGCGCTGCTGAGCCTGCTTCCAGCCCTGCTGACGGCGGCTCCCGCCTGGGCCCTGATCCATGCCCATCCCGATGAGAGCACCGCCACCGGGGTGGTGAGGAGCCTCGAGAGCCTGCGCGATCTCGACTACCAGAGCTGGCAGGTGGTGGCCTACCGAGAAGGCCCCCCCGGCCCGGACGCAGCCATCACCCTGCGCATCGTGGGCTATCCCGGCCGGGTGAGGCTGGATCACCCCACTCCGCTGCTGGTCACCGCTGGCCGCCGCCTGTGGGAGCTCGCCGACACCACCCTCACCAGCCCCAAACTGGCCGGTGACGGTCGGGCCGCAGCCGCCGAATTCAACCTCACCCCTCTGCTGGCCGATCTGCACACCAACCGGCCGCTGCGGCTCGAGTTGCCCGGGGTGTTCACCGAGCTGCCGGTACCGCCCTATGTGGTGGAAGAGTGGCGAAGCCTGCCCGCTGCGAATCCTCCCTGAGCAGCTGTGCCGCCTCCCTGAGCAGGGATTCCAACGAACGACGCAATCATCCAGCCTCCATGCCAGCCATCTCGGATCACAACCAGGGCAGCTTCCGACCGTTGGTTTGCTTTATCGGCACGCTGAGGTCACTAGAAATCACAGCCCCTAGCCTGAACAAACACCTGATCGAAGCGCTGGACGCCGATGTGGCGTTTTGCGTTTCGAGGGTTTCCAGCGAAGATGAAACCAAGATCGCAGTATTTCCCGAAACCAGAATCGTGGATTGCTGCCTCTACGAGGACGCGCGGGCAGGCTACGAACAGCTGTGCGACTCAATCAGCAGTGCCAGGCTTGGGACCAGGCCCCCATACCCCTGGCGGAAGACGCTCTCGATCGCAGGAAACTGGCTGGGCGGCCTGAAAGGGATTCCGGGCTCAGGCATGCACCTGAACTACAATTATTTTAAATTGAGCGAAAGGCTTGCCAGCCCTCAGATACAACGCAAAAACTACACCCACTTCATCATCACCCGCACCGACTTTCAATGGCTGGCTCCCCACCCATCCCTGCATCTTCTCGATGATCGCCTGGCCTGGATTCCCGAGGGCGAAGATTACCATGGCTACAACGACCGCCACGTCGTATGCAACACCAGAAACGTGGACCGATATCTCAACTTTTTTGAGACCCTGATCAGCGGAGAGGCCTATAGATACCTACATCCCTACAAAAGCCTCAACCATGAATACCAACTCAGGCTTCACCTCATTCACCGAGGCATTCGGGTTGGTCGCTTCAAAAACCTTGCCTATCTTACAGGAGGAGCCGCAACCCAAACAAATTGGTCCGGCCTCCAACGCAAACAGATTGACGGGGTCACATATGATTGCAAATATCCCGGCGAAGTTGACAGCTCAGTGGCCAACAGCAAAGCCCTGGCCGAGCACAAAAATCCTCAGCTTCTGGTGATGAAACCAAGCCGGTTCCAATCCAGACTACCGATCTGGAAAGCCCGCCTGCGCAGCCTCTACCCAGGCCTAACGCGCCCACTGAAATCAAGCCAAGCCACGACAGCCCCTTAGGCCCGAGTCTCAGGCACCAGCAAGAAGACATCCATCCAACCTCCCCAACCATGCCTCCAGCCAACCGCTTCGCCCTTGTCATCACATCGATCTTCGAGCCCACCAAGGCCGTGCTTGATATCGCGCAGCAGAATTGTAATGACAGCTTTGACTTCATCATTGCTGGCGACAAGAAAAGTCCCGCCTCCTACGAGATTCCAAACTGTATTTATTACACCCTTGAGCAGCAGCAAAACGACGTCTTCACGCTGGGGCGCCTCTGCCCCACAGGCCATTACGCCCGCAAGAACCTTGGCTATCTGCTCGCCATTTCACGCGGCTGCCAGCATCTGCTCGAAACCGATGATGACAACATTCCGCTACCGAGCTTTTGGAGCGCTCCGCAACGACGGGTCAAAGCGCACCTATGCAGGGATCAGGACTGGGTCAATATCTACCGCTACTTCACAGACACCTTGATCTGGCCGCGAGGCCTTCCCTTGAACAGAATCCAAGATCCGCCAACTCCGCTGACAGCGCTTACGGAGGAGGAACTGGACTGTCCAATCCAACAGGGATTAGCCGATGAAAACCCAGATGTCGACGCCCTTTATCGACTCATCTGCACTCTACCCCAATCCTTCCCAGGCCAACATCATGTAGCGCTATCCAAAGGAAGCTGGTGCCCATTCAACAGTCAGAATACGATCTGGTTCCCCGAAGCCTACCCCCTTCTTTATCTGCCAGCCTACTGCTCATTCCGAATGACGGATATCTGGCGCAGCTTTGTTGCCCAGAGAATATGCTGGGAAAACGGTTGGTCGTTGCTGTTCAGCCCCGCGTCGGTCTACCAGGAACGCAATGAGCATGATCTGATGAAGGATTTCAAGGACGAAGTTTCCGGATACCTCCACAATGAAGCGATCGCCACCTCCCTGGCCGCACTGGATCTTGCCGCGGGCATTCACAACATTCCCGACAACATGCTTCGCTGTTACCGGCAGCTCATCGATCTCGGCCTGATCGATGCCAACGAACTCCAGCTGCTCCAGGCCTGGCTAGACGATCTGGCCGCCATGCCTGAGCTGCCCGCACAACCCGTCTGATCACCGTCCCTACGCGTCACAGCCGATCGGCGCGAAACCAGGTCTCCGGGTTCGCTTCCATGCTCCCCAGCCCCCCATCCCACCCAACCGCCGCCGCGACGGCCAGCCCCTGGCTGGGCTTGATGCGACGAGCCCTGGCTTTGGCGGCGTTGGGAGCGGGTCGGACCAGTCCCAACCCGATGGTGGGAGCGTTGGTGCTGGATGCCTCAGGACAACTGGTGGGCGAGGGCTTTCACGCCCGCGCCGGCGAACCCCACGCCGAGGTGGGTGCCCTCGGCCAAGCCGGGGAAAGGGCTCGGGGCGGCACCCTGGTGGTCAGCCTCGAGCCCTGTTGCCACCATGGCCGCACCCCGCCCTGCACCGAGGCGGTGATCGCCGCGGGACTGCGGCGGGTGGTGGTGGCGATGGCCGACCCTGACCCGAGGGTGGCCGGCGCTGGCATCGCCAGACTCCGGGAGGCCGGTCTTGAAGTGGTCGAAGCGGTGGGGCAGGCCGAAGCGCTGCGGCTCAATCGGGCCTTCATCCATCGCGTTCGCAGCGGGCGCCCCCTGGGGATCCTGAAATGGGCGATGAGCCTGGATGGACGTACCGCCCTGCCGAATGGCGACAGCCAGTGGATCAGCGGCCCGGAGGCCCGGGCCTGGGTGCATCGGCTGCGGGCAGGATGCGATGCAGTGATCGTGGGAGGTGGCACGGTGCGGGCCGATGACCCCTTGCTCACGAGCCGGGGGCAGCGCAGGCCGGAACCCCTGCGGGTGGTGCTGAGCCGCAGCCTGGATCTGCCGGCAGCGGCCCGACTCTGGGATCAGGGCGTGGCAGCCACCTTGGTGGCCCACGGCCCCCCTGCGCCTGGGGCTGGAGGCAGCGCGCCATCGGCCGCCTCCAGCACCCTGGCCCTGCTCGATCGACGGGGCGTGGAGCACCTGGAACTGGCGGCATGCGAACCGGCCGACCTTCTCAAGGCCCTGGCGGCCCGGGGTTGCAACCAGGTGCTGTGGGAATGCGGACCCGAACTCGCCGCTGCGGCGCTGCGCCAGGGATGTGTGCAGGAGGTCGCGGCGGTGGTGGCCCCCAAGCTGTTGGGGGGCTCGGCGGCTCGAACGCCCCTCGCCGACCTCGGCCTCGCCAGGGTCGATCAGGCTCCGATTTGGCACGGGCTGGGAACCATGAGGCTCGGAGACGATCTGGTGTGGCAGCTGGAGCCTCCGAATGACACCGAGATGACGATCCAAACTGACGACCGTGGCCGATCGGATCACCCGATCAGCCAGCAGCAACCGGGCCCATGACATCAGTGGATCCGACGGTCGTGGAACTCCACGGCCGCCAGCCTTGCCACTACCGGCTGGCCAACCCCTGGAATCAGCCGCTCGGCCGCATTGCCGAGTTCCTCGAGCCGATTCTTCTCGATCCCCAGGCCTACCGACTGGAGAGCAAGGCGCGCCTGCTGAGCATCAATCTCGTCGGCGTGGCCCGCAACCGCCAGATCGTCGAGGAAACGCTGCACCTCATGGAAATCACGCCACGGCTTCGCCGTTCCCTGCGGTTGCGCTCGCTCCTGCCGGCCCAGGAACAGCTCCGCGGTGCTGTGTGCTCCCTGGTGGACAGCCGCCAGTGGACCGGCAGCTTCTACCACTGGTTCCTCGATGGCCTGCCCAGACTGATCGCAGCGGACGACCACAGCGAACGCAGTGGCGAACCCACCCGGGTGATCGTTCCGGCAACCCTCACCGCCTGGCAACGGGAATCCCTGGCCATGCTCGGCCTACCCGCCGATCGGATGATCAGGCACCGACCGGTGGGGCGGGGCGGACTGGCCGTGGAGCGGTTGATCGCCTATGTGGCCCACCGCTGGCAACGGCTGGGGGGGGCTCCCTTTGATGCGGCATCGCCCTGGGCGATCCGCAAGCTGGCCGACCGACTCAGCCAGGCAACCCCGTTGCCTGGGCTGTCGCCACCGCGACGCCTCTACCTCTCCCGCCGCGGCGTGGCCACGCGGCAGGTGGCCAATGAGGACGCCCTGCTGGCGCTGCTCGAACCCCACGGTTTCGTGGCCGTGCAGAGCGAGCGGCTCAGCCTGAGCGAACAGATCGCCCTGTTCCGCGGAGCCAGCCACATCGTGGCGCCCCATGGCGCCAGCCTCACCAACCTGCTCCACAGCGGCTCCGCCAGGGTGCTGGAACTGTTCCAGGAGGACCACGGCGTGCGGCCGGACTTCTTCCAGCTGGCGATGATCAACGGCCTCGACTACCGCCATGCCGTCTGCCCCGTCGCCGGGCCGGGGGGAGCGGTGACCGTGGACCTGGGCCGGGTGGGCGAGTACCTGGAGCAAAGCCTCTGAGCCCTGCAGGGGAGCGAGGTCAGCCGGGGATGAAGTGGCGCAGGCGGCGGGCCTCTTCGCCGGCGCGGCGCTGCAGCTCGGTGTCGCTGAGCGCCTGCTCGGCACGGATCTGGGCGGCGATCACATCCGCCTCCTCAAGAGGAAAACCACGCTCCCTGGCCAGGGCCAGGAACGCCTCCAGATCGAGCGGGTCGGCGGGATCCTGCAGGCGGAGGGAGAGGTCGGGATCGAGGCGGGCCTGGGCCAGGAAGGCATCCAACTGCTCAAGACTCATCGGCGGCGATCAGCTCCCCACGGTCTAGCGGAGCTCGGGCCTCGAGCCTTCGCCCTCCGGCCTAGTCCCCGGAGAGCAGGTCCAGCTGCAGGGGCCCGGCCTGAGCTCCGGTCCGTCCGGCGGGGGCCGGCGGCGGGCCCTGCCGGGCCGAAGCAGGCGGCCTGGAGGCCACAGGCCCCGTCGAGGGCTCCAGCTTCACCGCCTCCCAGGCCGCCGGGTCCCAGGGAGCCATCAGGGGCTCCAGGGCCCGCAGGCCCGGTCCATCAACAGCCTCCAACCAGGCCTCCTCAAGCCCATCGGGGATCAGCACCGGCATCCGGTCATGCACACGGCGCAGCAGGTCGTTGGGGGCGGTGGTGAGCACCACCGCTGTCTCTAGTTCGCCGCCATCAGCCCCGCACCATCGCTCCCAAAGGCCCCCGATCCAGAAGGGAGCGCGGTCGCGGCGGCGGAACAGCCAGGGCTGCTTCCAGGCCCGGCCGCTGGTCGGATCGGTGCGGCTCTGCCATTCGTAGAAGCCGTCGGCGGGCAGCAGGGCGCGGCGATGGCGCCAGGGACCGCGGAAGAAGGGCTTCTCCGCCACCGTTTCGGCACGGGCATTGATCGGTCGGCGCAGGCCGCGGGGGTCCTTCGACCACTCCGGCACCAGTCCCCATAGCGCCAGGGCCACCGCCACCCTTCCCTGCTCCTGGCGTTGGAGCAGCACCGGTTCCCCCGGGCGCACCTGGGGACGGGGCGCGTAGTGCTCGGCCAGTCCGACCGGCAGCTCCCCCGTCAGCCGGGGCAGCAGGGCATCGAGGCCGGTGGTGAGGGAAAAGCGGCCGCACATCGGGGTGCTGGACTGGGGTGGTCGGGGAACCCGGCGGGACGAGGCCCCGCGCCCGGCAAGGCGACGCCTAGCCTGGCCCCATACCGCCCGATGCTCGATGGCCATCCGCCAGGACGACAACCGCCCCAGCAGGCGCTTTGGCCTGATCAACCTGCTGCTGATCGGTTTTGGCGTGCTGCTGCTGTTCAGTAACTTCCTGCCGAACCCAGCGATGCAGGTGCCGCGAGTCCCCTATTCGCTGTTCATCGATCAGGTGAATGCCGATAATGTCAAACGCGCCTACATCACCTCCGATCAGATCCGCTACGAGCTGATCAAGGCCCCCGAGGAAGGCGCCCCTACCGTGCTGGCGACCACCCCAATCTTCGACATGGAGCTGCCGCAGCGGCTCGAACAACACGGGGTCGAATTTGCGGCGGCGCCGCCGCGCAAGCCCAGCTTCTTCACCACCCTGCTGAGCTGGGTGGTCCCGCCTCTGATTTTCATCGGCGTGCTCCAGTTCTTCGCGCGTCGTAGTGGCATGGGCGGAGCCCAAGGTGCCCTGAGCTTCACCAAAAGCAAGGCCAGGGTTTATGTCCCCGATGAGGAGTCACGGGTCACCTTCGCCGATGTAGCTGGCGTCGATGAAGCCAAGACCGAGCTCACCGAGATCGTTGATTTTCTGAAGACCCCCGAGCGCTACGCGGCGATCGGCGCCCGCATTCCCAAGGGGGTGCTGCTGGTGGGGCCTCCGGGAACGGGCAAGACCCTGCTCTCCAAAGCCGTGGCCGGAGAAGCGGGGGTGCCGTTCTTCATCATCAGCGGCTCTGAATTCGTCGAGCTGTTCGTCGGCGCCGGTGCCGCCAGGGTGCGCGATCTGTTCGACGAAGCCAAGAAAAAGGCTCCTTGCATCATCTTCATCGACGAACTCGATGCCATCGGCAAGAGTCGCGCCGGCTCGATGGGTGTCGTCGGCGGTAACGATGAGCGGGAGCAGACCCTCAACCAGCTGCTCACCGAAATGGATGGCTTCGCCGCCAAGGACAAACCGGTGATCGTGCTGGCCGCCACCAACCAGCCTGAGGTGCTGGATCCGGCCCTGCTCCGCCCGGGGCGCTTCGACCGCCAGGTGCTGGTCGATCGCCCCGATCTCTCCGGCCGTCGCACCATCCTGGGCATCTACGCCAAGAAGGTGAAGCTGGCCGAGGCCGTCGATCTCGACCGCATCGCCCAGGCCACCAGCGGCTTCGCCGGAGCCGACCTGGCCAATCTTGTCAATGAGGCGGCCCTGCTGGCAGCGCGGGCCAAACGCACCGCCGTGGAACAAGGGGATCTGAACGAGGCGATCGAACGGGTGGTGGCCGGCCTTGAGAAGCGCAGCCGCGTGCTTCAGGACGATGAGAAGAAAGTGGTGGCCTTCCATGAGGTGGGTCACGCCATCGTTGGCCACCTGATGCCCGGCGGCAGCAAGGTGGCCAAGATCTCGATCGTGCCCCGTGGCATGGCGGCCCTGGGCTACACCCTGCAGCTGCCCACCGAGGAGCGCTTCCTCAATTCCAAGGACGACCTCGAAGGTCAGATCGCCACCCTGCTGGGCGGTCGCAGCGCCGAGGAGATCGTCTTCGGCGAGGTGACCACCGGCGCCGCCAACGACCTGCAGCGCGCCACGGACATCGCCGAACAGATGGTCGGTACCTACGGAATGAGCGATGTGCTCGGCCCCCTGGCCTATGACAAACAGGGTGGCGGCCGCTTCCTTGGTGGGGGCAACAACCCCCGTCGGGTGGTGAGCGACGCCACCGCCCAGGCGATCGATCGGGAGGTGCGTTGCCTGGTGGATCGCGCCCATGATCGTGCCCTGGCGATCCTGCACCGCAATCGGGAGCTGCTCGACGGCATCGCCGCCAGGATTCTGGAGAAGGAAGTGATCGAGGGTGATGAGCTCCGCGATCTGCTGGCCGCCAGCGTGCTCCCCGAGGAGATCCCTGCTGCGGCCTGAATGGACTGGCCGGAAAGCCAGGTCGCCCGCTTGGGCTGGGCCCGAGGGGTTTCAGCCAACGTCGCCCGGAAGGTTTCCGTTTCTGGGTGGCGATGGTCTGGCCAGCGCCTGAGCCCTAGAGTCTGCATCAACAGATCAGAATCACACTTGACGGCAACGCCCTCAATCCGGGCCCTACAGGAAGGCGATGCCCCCTTCGTGCTCGCTGATCACAACGGCAACATCCTGGCGATCAACAAGGCCTTCGAGGAGGTTTACGGCTGGACCGAAGAGCAGCTGCTGGGCCAGCCGGTCACCCTGATCCTGCCGGAATCGTTCCGGATGTCCCATGTCCTGGGGTTTTCCCGCTACCAATCCACCCACAAATCCCATGTCCTTGGTCATCCGCTGCGCCTCTATACCGTTTGCAGCGATGGTCGCGAACTGATTTCTGAGCACTTCATCATCGCCGAGTCTGGTGATGATGGCTGGTTGTTTGGCGCCACCCTCACGCCCCTGCCCGAAGATGGTGATGCCGATGCCGCGATCTCCTGATTCATCACGACCGCGGCGGCGCAGGTCTCAGCCTGGTCCTGCCATAGAACCGCGGCAACCGTCCCCATGGGAATCACCATGGCCATTCCCATGGAAAAGGAGACAACCCTGATCCAGCAACTGCGACGCACGTTAGGGCGGATGGAAGCGGCCATGGCCGCCATCCATGATGCCCTGGCCATCAGTGATGGTCGTGGTCGTTTGCTGTGGTGCAACGAGCCCTTTCTGCTGCTCTGCGGAAAAAAGCGTCTCGAATGTCTGGGCCGCTCGATCTCCTCCCTGTTGCCCCAACCGATCGATGGCGAAACCCTGATCCCCGAGCAGGGAGGCGGCGATCTCGCAGCCCAGACCGGCGCAAAGATCTCGGTGCTGAGCCAGGACCCCTTGCAGGTGATCGAGCTGCAGTGGGATCCGATCCCCGACGAACAGCCGCCGGCCCTGGTGTTCTGCGTTCGCGATATCAGCACCTTGATTTCCTACCAGGAACTCTGGGCACGCAGCGAGTCGCTGCAGCAGCGCAGCCAGGAGATCGAAACGCTCAATGATCGCCTGCGTCGCACCCAACAACATCTGGCCACCCAGGTGCGCGAATGTCCCGTCACCGGCCTGCCCAACCGCCGGGGCCTGATGGAACACCTGGAGTCAGCCCTGGCTGGCGATGCGGAGTACAACGGCAGCATCGCCGTGATGTTTTGCGATCTCAATCGCTTCAAGGAAGTCAATGATGTGCATGGCCACGATGCCGGCGATGAACTGTTGATTGAAATCAGCAGACGCCTGCGCCTAGCCACCCGCGAAGAGGACATGGTCTCGCGGCTGGGCGGGGATGAATTCGTGATCGTCAGCCACAACCTTCAGCAGATCAGCCAGGCCCTGGACATCGCCGAGCGGCTCCAGCAGGCGGTGGGTCAGGTCTGGAGCATCGGCGACGAGATCATCCACCCCAGCCTCAGCATCGGCATCGCCCTCGCCAACCCCGTTTCCGGCAGCTTCAACCTGAGCGCCCAGGAGCTGATCCGCCAGGCCGATCAGGCCATGTATGCCGCCAAGGGCTCCAACATGCTGCGCGGCCGGATCTATGACGACTCCCTGGCCCGCCACCAGGAGCAAGCCACCCGCGTGCTGCTGGCCCTGCGCCAGGCCCTGGCCCGGCGGGAGCTCACCCTGCACCTGCAACCGATCGTGGAATTGCGCAGCGGTGCGATTCGCGGTCACGAAGCACTGGTGCGGCTGCCCGGCCTCGATGGTGTGCTGCTCAGCCCGGACCATTTCATCAGCCAGGCCGAGCGCAGCCGCCTGATCGGCCAGCTGGGCCATCAGGTTCTGGAGCAGGCCCTCAGGAGCCTGAAAGCCCACGATTCCCATGGCCTTGGGCTGACCATCGCCGTCAATGTCAGTCCGCTGGAGCTGGGCGAACCCGGCTATGCCGGTCGGGTGCTGGATGCCTGCGCCAGGACCGCCATCGACCCGAGCCGTCTGCAGCTGGAGATCACCGAAACGGCGATCATCACCCAGCCCAGGGTCACCGCCGAGGCCCTCACCACCCTGAGACGGGCGGGGGTCTGCATCCATCTCGACGATTTTGGCACCGGCTACTCAAGCCTTTCGCTGCTCAGTGAGCTGCCGCTGGATGGGATCAAGATCGACCGCAGCTTCACCGCCGCCCTGGGCCAGGATCGCAGCCGCACCGTCGTGATCGAGGCGATCACCCGACTCTGCCGAGAACTCGGTCTGAGCGTGATCGCCGAGGGCATCGAAACCGAAGCCCAGAAGCAGCGGCTGGTCGATCTCGACTGCGACTTCGGGCAGGGCTACCTGTTCGGCCCCCCCAAGCCCCTTGACGACAGGCCAGACGATCTCCGATAAGGGATCTTTGGCGCCGCACCGATGGCCAGCCCTGCCGATCGCTCCGTGCTCGCGAGCCTGAGGGGCTGCGATCTGCTGTCCTCGGCCGACCTGAGCGCCGAGCAGACCAGGGCGATGCTGGAGCTGGCCGCGACGTTCAAGACCGGCCGTAGCCCGGGTCTGCTGCAGGGCCGCATCCTGGGGCTGATCTTCAGCAAGGCCTCCACCCGCACCCGGGTGAGCTTCAGCGTGGCGATGGCCCGGCTTGGGGGTCAGACGATCGATCTGCTGCCGACGGTGACCCAGGTGGGGCGCGGCGAGCCGGTGGCGGACACGGCGCGGGTGCTGAGCCGCTACTGCGACGCCCTGGCGATCCGAACCTTCGCCCAGACGGATCTGGAGGACTACGCCCACTGGGCCTCGATCCCTGTGATCAATGCCCTCACCGATCGCGAACATCCCTGCCAGGCCCTGGCCGATTACCTCACCATGGCCGAGGCCTTCGCCGCCAGCGCCGAGGGTGGGCTGGATCTGGAGCGGCTGCAGGGCCTGCGCCTGGCCTACGTCGGCGACGGCAACAACGTGGCCCACTCCCTGATGCTCTGCGGGGCCCTGCTCGGGGTGAGCGTCAGCATCGGAACCCCAGCGGGTTTCGCCCCCGATCCGGCCGTGCTGGAGCAGGCCCGGGCCCTGGCTCAGGCGGGCGCGGAGATCACCGTGGTGCACGACCCGGTCGAAGCCGTGCGGGGAGCCCAGGCCATCTACACCGATGTCTGGGCCTCGATGGGGCAGGAGCAGGAACAGAGCGCCAGGGAGCAGGCTTTCGCAGGCTGGTGCCTCGATGAGGCGCTGCTGAGCGAGGCCGATCCCCGGGCGATCGTGCTCCATTGCCTGCCGGCGCACCGGGGGGAGGAGATCAGCGCCGGGGTGATCGAGGGCAGCGCCAGCCGGGTGTTCGACCAGGCCGAGAACCGGCTCCATGCCCAGCAGGCCCTGCTGGCCACGCTGCTCGCGGCCCCCTGAGCGCCGTTCTGGGCGGGGCCGCTGGCCTCAGGCCTGGACAAAAGCCACAGAACCTGGCAGAACGGGGTTGGTTCATCCGTACTGCTCGTGTTTGCCCTGTCGCGCCCCGCCCCCCAGGGAACCTCAGCCCCGCCGCTGGAGCCGCTCACCAGCGCCCAGCAGGAGCTCTACGACTGGCTGGAGCGCTACATCCAGCAGCACCGCCACAGCCCTTCGATCCGCCAGATGATGGAGGCGATGGGGCTGCGCTCGCCGGCGCCGGTCCAGAGCCGGCTGCGCCATCTGCAGCAGAAGGGTTGGATCACCTGGCAGGAGGGTCAGGCCCGCACCCTGCAGCTGCTCGGCGGCGGTGCGGGCGATGGCATCCCGGTGCTCGGCGCCGTGGCCGCCGGTGGCCTGATCGAGACCTACGACGACGTGCGTGAGCGATTGGACCTGGCGCCGGTTCTGGAGAAGCGCGGACTGTTCGCCCTCAGCGTCAACGGCGACTCGATGGTCGACGCCCACATCGCCGATGGCGACGTGGTGCTGATGGAGCCCGTGGCTGATCCCGCCAGCCTGCGGGAGGGCACGATCGTCTGCGCCACCGTCAGCGGCAGCGGCACCACCCTCAAGCACTTCCACCGCCGGGGGGCCCAGGTGCGCCTTGAGGCCGCCAACCCCGCCTACGCCCCGCTCTGCCTGCCGGCCGACGAGGTGCTGGTGCAGGGCAAGTTGGTGGCGGTCTGGCGCCAGGTGTGACAACCTGCCCGCCCCGCTGGCTGGGGGCGGCAGGCCAAGGTGTAAGCTCATGGAGCGAACGGCAAGGCTTCCGGGCCAGCCGCAGCGAGGGTTGTCCAGCGGACCTCCCCACCAGCGCTGCGGTCGCCACACGCATCCCACGGGGCCATAGCTCAGCTGGTAGAGCACCTGCATGGCATGCAGGGGGTCAGCGGTTCGAGTCCGCTTGGCTCCATCCTCAGAACCCTGTCACCGTCTGGCTTCTCGGCCAGGCGGTTTTTTCGTGTTGGGGCCTGGAGGCCGATGTGGGCGCGGAACTGGGTGCATGTTTGAACCGGCCGCGGCCTCGGCGGCACAGAGCGGAACGAGACAGGCCCTGGGGGGCACGTGACCTGGCACGGTCAACCCCCAGCCACTTGGAACACCCGAGGTTCAGATCCTGAGGCGCGATGCCCCATAAGGCCTGATCCAGGGTTTCGCGGCTCAGCACAATGCTGAGTCGCCCGATCATCCTGAAGCTCGATGGCGCGATGGCAGGTCGCGTGATCCCTGCCGATGCGGAGTCCGTGCTGGAGCAGGCCAGCCTTTGAGCATCCGCGGCGCCCAGACCGCTATCAGCAAATTGGCCGAGAAGGTGGGCATCGCCGGAGTGAGCAGCCACAGTTTCCACCGCAGCGCCCTAAACACCACACACCAGGCCGGGCTGAGCTTGCGCGAGGTGGCCGAGATCAGCGGACGCCAGCAGCATGGCGACCCTGGAGCGTCACCTCGATCAGGATGCTGCCCGCGAGAAGGCAGAGTCTGCAAGGAGTCTGCTGCTGGGGTGATGTCCGCCCCTGAGAACCCTCCTGATGCCCTTCTGCTGACCCCTTGGCTCCCTGATGCCTTCACCTACGCGGGGGTGGAGGCGGAGGTGGCGGGGTGTTTGCTCCCTCTCTGTTGATTTGGAGATTTTCCGGTTCCGGTTCTTCGATGTAATCGGTTTGATCAAGGTCACTTTCAGGCTCCCAACGACTCCATCGATCTAGTGGACGCCGCCTTGGCTGCTCAGCAACGCTATCCCTGATGTACAGCAGCAGCATTTCCTTGGATGCTTTCTGGCTGTTGGCAATGCTCCCTAATGCAGCTACAGGGGCCCCTGCAAGCGCTAGCAAAAAAGATGCTGAGCCTCCAAAAAGTAAGCCGTATAAACCTCCACCACCGAGCACCGTGGCCAAGGTCAGCACGCCACCTGTTACAACCAACAATGCGCCGCTGAGCTGGCAGAAACCGCCAGCAAGGGACACCTTCTGACTAGCCTGACGCAGTGCTTCTGGATTGATCGCCATAGAAGAAAGCAATGAATACCAGAGTAGCCATAGCATGCCTGAGCAACTAGCGCCCCATTTCGCATGTTTTCGTATCAGGAGGCCCGCTGTCCGGCCGTGGGGACAATTTCAGGGGAACCATCACTCCGGCCCTGGCGATGCCCAACCCCGCCACGGATGCTGTGCTGGCGGACGTGCCGCTGGCCGCCGTGCTGGTCTATCGCCTCCAGTCCTGGGCCTGGCCTCGCCCCCCGCAGCCGCCTGCCCCGCCTGCTGGGCTTGGTTCAGTGCTGGAAGTCTTGGCCGGCATGGGCTGCCTGATCGTGGGTCGGACGGCCCGCCTTCTCTTGATAATTTCCCCTGTGCCCGCGTGGGCCGGTCATATGGCAAACACTGGGGTTTGCCGCTACAACCCCGGGGCTGAACAGCTCCTCCCGACCTCCAAACCTCAAGACGCGGAAGAGAGACTTGACAACTCATTTGTCACGATTCATCGTTCCTTACAGAGGTGTATCTGCGCCTCCCTGATGACCACCAGTCATCCATACCTGTTCAACCTCGAATCAGGGTATATGGGCCTGGTTTTTTTCACCACATCAAGGGACGTGGCCCTCAGCTATTCATAGCCCTGGCTGCTGGTGGTCGGCTGGTGGGTTTTGCTTTGGCGCAGAGCCCTGCTGTTGAGACAGGAGTGGTGCTTGGGCTTCTTGAGCGGGCTCCCTTTTTTTTGAAGCCAGAGTTTTAGGGTGATACTCCTTAAGGTCTCCGAGAGATTTCTTGCTTTCCTGCCTGAACAAGTGCCGCGCAAGTAGATAGACCATGACCACGGCACAAGCGCCGAACAAGAGCGGCAGCACGAAGTAGCACAAGGCATTCCACCCTAGCCGCTTATTCAAGAAGAAACCGACGGTACTCCCAAGTAGCAGCAACCATGCCCATGCAATGAGGGCGGGAAGTTGCTTCTCATCTAAATGGCGATAGAAATTTTTCGTGAAAATCCCATTGATTGGAGGAAATCTGCCTTCCCCTGCGCCGTATTTAATCAGTTTTGTCCATTCCTCTTCGATGTCATTTTCTTTCAGGGGAGAGTAGTGGATCAGCCACCAGTTTTGAAGACGAGAAATAGCCTTCTGCGCAGCCTTCACATTTGCCCATGCAAGCAGCGAGGTGGCGAACCCAAGCGCGCATGCAAGAGACAGAATAACAGCAATTTTGATACTGCCGAAATACGATGAGTTCTTTACCGCTTCAATTTAGACCTGAGTGAAACCCGCAAAGAGAAAAACCTGAGTCGCCAAAAACCATGTTATTCGCTGGCTTTTCAGCGTATTCTCGTGTTCTATTGCCGAGCGAACAAGCTTCCACTTTGAAATTATTAACTCCTCCCTGTCACCATCTTTTGTCATTGGACGCATATTAAGAAGGGCCTTGTTGAATCTTTAGCAGTTACTGGGCCGAGAGTCAAGTCAGCCGGATTCGCCAGCAGCAACTGCCAGGACTTCCGGTCGATCCCCCGCTGGAAGAACGAACCAAGCCTCAGCCACGAGCCACCTGCGGCTCCAGCGCCTGTCCGCTCAGCACCTTCGCCAGCCACAGGGGCAGCTCGGCACGAACGGAGAGCAGGGCCTCCCACTCCTGCGGTGGCAGCACGCGGCGCAGCTCTGGCAGGGCCGCTGCGGCCTGATCCGGGCCGAGCCAGGCGAGTGCGCGGATCGCCTGGCCGGCGGGGCGATCGGGCAGAAGGAAGTTCCAGGCGGCTGCCGGGCGGATCATGACCTGCTGCTTTCCGAAGACGTAGCGCTTCTGGCTCCTGATCCGGGCCAGGAAGGTCTGCTGCACGGGCATCTGGGTGGTGAGGCCCAGGGCGTTGGCCGCGGTGGCGCCGCTGCTGACCAGCTGCTGAGCGCCCTCCTGGTTGAGCTGGGCGATCACCAGCTCCGGCGACGGCGGTCGGGTGCCGAAGCGACTGCGCACGGGCAGGGCGTAACGGCCGCGGGTGATCTTGACGAGCTCGCCGCGGGCTGTCAGGCGCCGCAGGGCCTGATCCACGGCATCCCGTTTGCCCAGCGCCAAGAACTGCTTGGCCGCCAGCAGCGATCCCTCCGGACGCCTGCCGGCAGCTTCAAGGATCCGTTCGCTCAGCACGGTTTTCCGCCTGGGAACAGCCATGGCGACTGGATGGGTCCTGTTGTGTCAGATGTCTACGCGAATTTCTGACACTCTGCCCACTGAGCTCTTGGCGTTGCAGCCCTGAGACCGATGCGCCGTGGTGGTGATGGACGCCCCCGGTTGCGCTCTCACCCCCCAGCCTTCGCCCTGCCCAGGGTGCGCGGATGCACCGGCACCTCCACCGCCCGCAGCAGCCGGTGTGGATCACTGGCTGCCATCGCCGGCCACGCCCAACTGACCACCTCAGCCACCCGCAGGCGGTGCAGTGCCACCTCCATGGCCTCCTCGGGACGGCCGGCCAGCAACAGCTCCCGCCAGCGGGCACGGTCGCCTTCCACGGGGCTGTGGGCCTCGAAGTGCCATTGGTTCAGGAGCAGCCCGGCGAGGTAGTCGGGCGGGAGCCAGGGGAGGTGGGTGTCCGGTGGCGGCAGTTTGGGCAGGCCGCGGCGTTCGATCCAGGCGACAGCCAAGGTGAGATCGTCCACCAGTTCGGCATCCACCCGTCCCTCCAGCAGCAGCAGCACATCGGCCAGGCCGGCATAGGGGCGTCCGGTTGCCAGCGGGGTGAGGCGCTGGTTCCGGTGCTGCTCCCTGGTCGTCTTGTCGTTGGGCTTGCTGCCTGGGGTTCGCGTCGCCCTGAGCAGATGGGTGGGTAGACCCTGGCCGGTTCCAAGGGCGAGGGCGAGTCGCCATTCCGGGCCATCGAGTTCCCGTCCCAGGAGGCTGAACCATTGGGGTGGCAGCTCCCGTCTTCCCAGGCGAAAGCGCTGCAGCCGATCGGCATCGGGCATGAGGTCTTCCTGCCGCCGCCAGGCCACCAGGTGCCGCAGAAGGGTGGCGAACGAACCGCCACCGCCTGAGAGGGCCTCAAGTTCGGCCACCACCCGTTCGGCACTGTTGCGGTAGCTGGTGGGGATGGAGCGATCGGCGGCCCGCCAGCGCAGGGTGGACGCGAATCCGGCGACACCTGCCAGGGCATCGCTGCGATCTTCCTGGCCGTCGTGAAGGGGGAAGACTTCAATCAGCGACGGGATCTTGGTGCCCTGCCCCACGCGGGGAGGGAAGCAGTATCGGGCAAAGGCCGAGAGGCCATGGCGGCGGCCCAGCTGGGAGGCGAACAGCGCGAAGTCGGTGCCAGTGCGGAGCTGACGCGGCAGAGGCAGCAGGGCAACGCGGGCCAGTTCGTCGCGTAGCTCCTGGAAAGTCACGGGTTCCTCCCAAAGCGGACACCACAGCTCTTCGGCAGGCTGCCCGTCGTTCTCCAGCCAGCTGTTGGAGGCATGAGCGGAGGAGTTGTGGACCACGGCGAGGGTAAAGCTGGCCTGGCGGGCGCCTTCCTCTTCCTTGCCCTCTTGCTGAACCGTGGTGACGTAACCCTGGAAGAAAGCCATGCCCTCGGCCAACAGGATCAGTTCGGCCGGATTGGCGGTGGTGGTCTGCACATCGCTGATGGCGATGCGATAACCCTGCTGCCCATCGCCGCGGCCGGCGGGGTCATAGATCAGGCTATTGCCCGCTTTGACCAGCACATGCCGTGCGCTGGATCCAAAGATCGCGGCTTCGAAGTGTTGGGTATTGGCAACGGCGAGGGAGGCCACGAACTGATCGCCGAAGTCGGCTGCCAGAAAGCCGGCGGTGCCGCCGAGCAGGGCCGGATAGCGGACATAGGGCTTCCCCTTGGCATCAACGCCTGCAACCGCGCAGATCTGCAGCCAGGCGGCGAAGGCATCGCTCTGGACGTCTCGGCTCAGGGCTTCAAAGGCCAGCCGCTTGGCATCGCCTTTCACCTTGCCGCCTTCGACGAACTGGGGCATCACCTGCGCCGCCAGGGCGGCCACCCGTCGCAGTTCGTCAAAGCGCGAATCACTCAACGCCTCGATGGCGGCGGGCGCCTGGCCTTCGAGAAAGCCGGGCCCACCGCTTTTGGGTTTGTTCCATGGCGTCAGGCAAGGCGATGGCTGGTAATGGCTGGCCAGAAACTCGCTCAGGTCTGACCGGGAGAGGGAGAGATCCAGCTGGAACCGGCCTTGGCGCCAGAATCCCCTTGCAGCGCTGTGGGGAAGCTGGGTGGAAGCAATCTTGAGCAACCCCAGGGCAGAGAGGTAGCTGGAAAGTGGGCTGCTGGTGAGATTGGTTTCCATTGCAAGTTCTAAAGGGCACAGACGAGCCAATACAAGGCCAGTGCGAATAGAGGGTCTTTGAAGGATGGCGCAAACTCGCCACAGGGATTGCAAAGCCTTCTCTTGGGCAATGGTAATCCAGCTTTCTCCAGCCTGCAATGCTATCCAGAACGGCGTGGGGTTGAGGGGTGGGCAGCTGCGGGTGAATCCTGGTGACCACTTCCTGAATAGCAAAGCCATCTGGAACCTGCCGACAGACACCGCAGGGGAATCACCTCGGATCCAAGATTGATTAAACTTCCCCGAATAGCAAAGCTATCCGGAACCACCTTGTGATCGATTCCCTTATACACCGTCATGCCCTTGTTTCAACTTCCCCGGATAGCAAAGCCATCCGGAACTGGGCCACGGAGCAGCAGAAGGCGATCGCGGTGCCGTTGTGGTTTCAACTTCCCCGGATAGCAAAGCCATCCGGAACTTAGAACTTCGGGGTTATTGAGGCGGTCACTGAGGCGTTGTTTCAACTTCCCCGGATAGCAAAGCCATCCGGAACCACATCCACGGCGCCCTGGCCGGAGAGGTCTACCAGCAGTTTCAACTTCCCCGGATAGCAAAGCCATCCGGAACAGGTGTTGACCAGCCACCCATCGAGGTCGTTGATGGTCTCGTTTCAATTTCCCCGGATAGCAAAGCCATCCGGAACCTCGAGCCGGGGGATCGGCCAGAATCACAATGGGCTGGGTGTTTCAACTTCCCCGGATAACAAAGCCATCCGGAACCGGCGAGGTTCAGCAGGGCGTCATCCACCGGCTTGTCGGTGTTTCAACTTCCCCGGATAGCAAAGCCATCCGGAACGGCTGCAGTGACTGGCCGGGGATTTTTCTATGCCTGGTTTCAACTTCCCCGGATAGCAAAGCCATCCGGAACCGCGTTGCTGATGGTCTTGGTGGTGGATCCAACCTCGTTTCAACTTCCCCGGATAGCAAAGCCATCCGGAACAATTGTCTCAATGACCGGCGGGAGCGGGCAGGCTGGCAGGTTTCAACTTCCCCGGATAGCAAAGCCATCCGGAACGCGTTGTGCTGGGCAATGGCGGTGAGATCGGCCCAGTTTCAACTTCCCCGGATAGCAAAGCCATCCGGAACGGGTTGCGGCTAACTCATGGCGTGCCGTATGGCGTGGTTTCAACTTCCCCGGATAGCAAAGCCATCCGGAACCCACCGACTCCATTGCCGCAATGGCGGCCGATGAAGTCCTTGTTTCAACTTCCCCGGATAGCAAAGCCATCCGGAACCCGGCCCTCAAGAGGCAAGGTGCTGCAAGGGCTTGAGGGCCATTGGCGCGCAGCACCAGTTTGGGGGCCGACAGCTGCTTCGGCAACGAGCTGCAAACAGCCCAGAACCCCTGCGCCGCAATGAAGCGCGCAGCTCCACGGCGTGAGGGGGGTTTGTAGCGATCGGCAGCGGTGCGCGCTCATGCCACCGCCTCCAGCCTTCCGGCGCCGAAATGGCGACCCCAGCCGATGCCGATCGCGGGCATCCCCTGCTCGGCCATCAGTTCCAGATGAAAGCCGAGCCCGGAAGCGGCCTTGCGGTCACCCCGGCCGTTGAGGCCTGACCCATCCACCACCTCCAGCAGCCGCGCCGCAATTCGCCCGTGGCTGGGATGATCCACGCAGAGGTCGTCAGCCTCGGCCCGGTACAGGGCGGGATCGATCTTGCCCTGTTCCCCCAGGCCCCACAGCAACGACTGAATCGCCTGGCCCGCCGGGCTGCGCTGCAGCTTCCCTTCCCGTGGCGTGGTGTAGAGCAGCATCGGTGTGGTGGTGCGCCACTGCCGGTGGCGACCGAATGGGGCATGGTCGAGCCGCATCAGCCGCAGCGGCACCTCCACCCCGCCCCGGCCATAGAGCCGGCGCAGCTTCTGCAACGCCTCGATTTCCGCTTCGGTGAAGGGCTGCGGGCTCAGCACCTCCAGGGCGCTGATCGCCCCATCGCTCTGATGCCAGCAGTACCAGGCCCGCTGGTCCTCCCCGAGCGGCTGGCCACCGGCCAGCCCGGCAAACAGCGTGGAACGCGGCGCCGTGCGCAACAGGGCCCGGTGCAGCCGATCGGTCCAGGCGATCCCGGCGGTCGCCGGCATGGCGTGGTCCGAGAGGAAGGCATAGAGCGCCCGGTTCACCGCCGCTGCCCTGGAGCCATGGCCAACCACCGCCGGTCGCTCGGGGGTGTAGCGGTATGTCAACCAGCGCTGCCCCGGCAGGTTCTGGCGGCCTTCCAGCCGCCCCTGCTGGGCATTCATCAGCAATCCCTCCAGCAGATCGTCACCGCCGCAGTGGAGCACCGAGAGGGTTCCGGTTGGATCGGGGCTGCAGTTGGCCGCCGGCATCGACGGCACCACCTGCCAGATCGCCGGGTATTCCGCCCGGCCCAGGTAGCTCAGCCCCGCCAGGCAGGCACCCAGCAACCGCTCCTGCTCGGCGGCAAGATCCACCGGCCAGCTCACATGCAGCGCAGCGCCCCGGCCCAGCTCCAGGAAGGAATCGATGAAGGAGCGCCGCTTCCCCTTGGCCTGGCTGTAGCCGCCGCCGAACGTCTCGAGGGGAGGCACCAGTTCATTGCCGTAGACGGGCCGGAAGCCCCGGATCTGGCCGAACTCCCCATAGGGCAGGTGATAGCTCGGTGGCTCCTGGGCCAGGAGAGCAAGCAACGGCTCGGTGCCCTCTGGTAGCTGGCCGGGGGTGCCGCTTAGGACAAAGGCCCCATGGAGCACGGCACGCAGCAGGCGCCAGGGTGAGGGCGGGTACTCCACCTGGCCTTCATGTTCGCTGCGGCCCCAGGGGGTGGCGCCATAGCGGCCCGACAGCAGGGTGATGCGGATCGTGGTGGCCATCAGCCCTCCTCCTCAGCAGCGGCCGCAGCCACCGCTGCCCCAGCCTTGCCCTTCCTGCCTTTTTCCTTGGCGGCGCCGAGGGTCAGGGCAAACTCCGTGACCGCAGGTTCGGCCAGCAGTCCGAGGCTGCGGCAGGCGGCCAGCTTCTCCTGAAGCGCCGCCAGCAGTGACGCCGGATCGCTCAGTTCCGCCGGCACCTGCTCCGCCTGGAAGATGCAATGGGCCCGTAAGTCCAGCGGTGCCGCCAGCAACCGGGCCAGTTTGAGGCGGGCCAGAAGCGAGAGCACCTCCCGGGCTGGATCAGGCAGCGGCAACCGCTCGATCCGCCCTTCCGCCAGGTACACCGCCAGCTCGATCTCCTCAGCGATGAAAGCCTGGTGGCGGAACGGGATAAAGCCGGCGCCCACCTCCGCCGCGGTGGCCTTCTCGCCCACCAGGCCCTCCACATCGAACCCATCGCCGGAGGGGAAGAGGGGATCCTTGGCCACGCCGCCATCGGCCACCGACTGGGCACCACGCGCCACCACCTCAGCGGTGAGTAGGCGGGGGGTCTTGGCCACGTTGGGATCGAGGCCCGCCAGCTGGCTGTAGAAGACGCCGTGCAGCAAGGAGTTGGGGCAGTGGCGGAAGGTTGCGGCGGCGATGCCGTCATCGAGGATCTGCCTGGCCAGCTCCTGCTGAAACGGCCTGAGATCGGCTGAGCGGCAAAACCAGCCGGAAGCAAGCCGGTGCGGCAGCTCCAGGCTGCTGGTCACTCGGGTTCGGCCCTTGGGATCGGTGATCGTCAGCCGCAGGTAGGGCATGGCCTCCAGTCCGGCAATCGCCTGGCCCGGCTGCGCCACGATCGTGGCCTCCAGGTGGTTGGCGATCGACTGCACCGAATCCACGATCACCAGCGTCTTACCGCTCTGGGCATCGCGCACGGTGCTGTGGCCCACATCCACGAAGCCCGCAGGAACAAAGGTGGGGAGAACAGATCGCAGGCGGAGGTTGTGTTGCATGACGGGGGGAGGGGAGGGTTCTCAGCGAGCTTTCAGCAGGGAGAGGGGAGCTGCCAGCGCCGGGACGCGCGACCATCGGCCTCGCGGATCAGCGCCTCCAGCCAGGCCAGCTCGAATGGGCCGTGCTGCCGCAGCAACCGCCCACAGAGGTGGCGCCAGCCCCTGCCCAGGCCGGACGGCGGAAACCGCAAGGTCACGGCTTCGCTCACACCAGCGACGGCTGGGAGGGTCTCTCCTGCTTCGACGCCGTGGAGCGGTCCATCCCGCGCCCAGGGGAAGGGCTGCAGCTGGAGCCGGATCTTGCCGTGGTGGCTCATCAGCAGATAACTCACCAGCGGTTCCTCCCCCAGCTCCAGGGCTGCCAGGGCAGAGGCCAGCTCATGGCGAAAACCAGGCCGGCTGTGGCGGCTGCCCCATCCGGGCGCCTTGGCCCATTGGCCCTCGCCGCAGCCGTTGGCCCGCATCGTGGCCTGAAACACAGGATGGGCCTTGCCGATGTCGTGCAGCCAGGCCGCCCGCTGCAGCTGAGCGGCCAGAGATGTATTGAGGCCCAGGGCGCTGCACAGGGCAGCGGCCTCCTCCCTGGTGTCGCCCAGGTGCTGGGGCAGGGTCACGGCCACGGAGGAGCCAAAGCTGCTGCGGTCTTCTGCAGCGCCAAGCGCTGAAGGCGGCTGGATTTCAGGCACGGCCATGGTGCTGGCGGGCAGCCAGCCCACCGCAGGGTCGTAGCCGCCGACCTCGCAGGAAACGGCCGCCACGGACCCCACACTCAGCTGCCCGGCTGGGATCTCCGCCCAGCCATCGCCGCGAGGGATCCAGACCGTGTCAAAGCGTCGTTGCACGGCCCGCAGCGGCGCCTGGCACAGCTCCGGATCGCCCGCCGCCGCCATTTCCGCCCCGGGTTGCCGGCGCCACAGCAGCGACACATCCCGCATCTCACCCACGCGCAGATAGGGGCTGATGTCGAGGTCGCCCTGCTCCAGCGGATGGGTATCGAACAGCTGGTGGAAGGTCTCAGCGGTGAGCCGCTGCCCCTCACCCCGCTGCACCGGAGCCTCCACCGCCATCAGATTGCGCACGCAGGCATCGTCCAGGCCGTCAAGGCGGCGGCGGGTTTCGGAGAGTTCAGCGCTGGTGTAGGGCAACTCCTGAGCCGGTTCCACCACGATCACGGCGGCATCGGCGTAGGTGTTGTTGCGGCCCACCCGGCCGCAGCGCTGCACGAACGACGCCCAGGGGCAGAGATCGGTGATCAGCAGGCGGGCATCGAGATCGATCCCGGCCTCCACGGTCTGGGTGGCGACCACCACGCCGCGGAACTCCCGCAGCTGAGCCTCGATCGCCTGCCGTTCGGCCCGGCGGAAACGGGAGTGGAGCAGCAGGGTTGGCAGGCCCTGCAGCTGGGCAACGATCGCCTGGGCGCGACGCACCTGATTGACCACCACCAGGGTGAGGCTGCCCTCCTGGTGATGGTCCTTGACCAGCGCCGCCGGATCGCGGTCTCCCGCCAGGGTGAGCGGCTTGGAGCGGCCCACCTTGCGCAGCGCCACGGGATGGGCGTAGTCGGCATCGCTGAGGCCATGGCGGGGGGTGCCCGGCGGCAGGATCGCGGCATCAAGGGTGGCGGAGCAGAGCACCAACTCCCGCGGCGCCGGCCCGCCCAGCTCCTGGTGCAGCTGCTGCAGGCGGATGGCCGTGCGCACGGCCGCCCCCTGGAGCTGGGTTTCATCCACCACCACCCGCACATCGGTGTTGAGAGCGGCGAAGTGGCGCGGCCAGCTCCAGCGGGTGCAGCAGTAGCCGCGCATCAACTGCCGGCTCACCACCTGATCCAGGGTGCCGACGATCACCGCCTCGGCCGCCAGGTCCTCGATGTAGTCGTTGTCGATCTGGCCGCCGCGCAGCACATGCACCGGGATCGTCACCCCCAACCGGACCATCACCGCCCGGCACTCCAGCGCGATCTGCTCGGTGAGGGTGCGCAGGGGCAGCTGATACACCAGCCGCCGGGGCGTGGTTTCAGGCCGCTGCTGCCGATCCCACAGCCAGCCCACCAGGGTGGCGAGCGTCTTGCCCAGGCCGGTGGGTGCCTCCAGGGTGCGGATCGGCGCCGATTCGCCCTGCTCCATCCAGGCCAGCTGGAACGGAAGCGGCGGGAAACCGGCTGCAGCCTCAAAGGTGCTGGCGGGGTGCAAGTGAGCTGGTGGGGTGGTAGCTCATCTCTAGCGATGGGCCGAGGAGAAGTCAGCGCATCAGGAAGCCATCAGCCTGAGGGGAAGTGCCTGTGATGCAGAACTTGAATTGTTTCAAGCCGGGCTCATGCCCGGTGGATTCGCCTACGGCCGGCTCCACCAGCTGATGCGGCGGGGCGTGGGGCATGCCCCCCCCCCCGATCACCCTGGCTGGGAGCCCAAGCGATCAAGCGGGCCCGGCAAGGGCGTGGTCGAGCAGCGCCGCAACCTCTGCACGTGAATAGAACTGCCAGCAGGCGATGTCACTGTTCAGAAGCCGTTCGGCGATCCATGGCGCCTTGGGGTTGCGCTTGATTTCCAGGCTGTTGCGGGTATGCAGGGGCACGTCCAGAGAGGCCGCCGAGGGCGTGAATGCGGCAAGGGCACGGCCCGATGAGGCGATCAGATCCTCATAGCGGATGATCTGGATCGCAGGCGATGCGGCGTAGCGGCTGAAAAAGCAGTCGAGCAGCAGAATCTGTCTTGCCAGCAGATCAGGTTCCGCATCGAGTTGGGCGGCGAGGGCGGGATCCATCCGCTCCGCGGCAGGCGCTCGCCCCTGCCGGACAGGCATCGGCGCCACCGACCACGACATCAGCACGGCCAGGGGATTACGGATCATGGCAAGACAAGCGAAATGCTGCGCCAGCCAGGGGAGAAGCGCCGTAAAGATAACTGGATGCTTGATGTAGAGATCAAAGCCAGGGCCATCCAGATTATCGACCACCATGGCCGATCCATCGAGCACATAGGAGCGCACACCATCGACCAAATCATCACCAACGGGATTCGTGGGTGTGCGCCCAGCCACGCACTGACCAGCCGCGGTGGCTTCCGTCAGGATACGCCGTCTCTGGTCGGCAAAGAAATCGTCAATCAAGCGAAGATTATGCTCTTCGCTGCTAGCACTGAATTGCGAGACATCCATCGGTTCTGCCAGGGCCACGCTATTGGGCAGCGTATTGAGAAGACTGCAGACCAGGAATGTGCCAGACCGCGGCAGCCCCGTAATCAGTGCATTGCGCATGGTTGTCATGCCATCAAGTCACACTGGTTACGATATCAGCCAAAAGAGCTTGAAACTGTTGGCGTTCCTGCTCGATCCGATGCTGGAGGCTCTGGGCATAGCCCCGATCCTGAAGCCGGCTGACCAGCTGCTCGTCCCGCAGGAGGCGCAACACCGCAGCGGTCAGACTGCTGAGATCATTGGCCGGCATCAGACAGGTGTCATCATCACGGCAGAAGCCACGATTGCCAATGCAATCCGTGCAGACCACGGCTCGCCGCATCGCCATCGCTTCCAAGGCCGGCAAGTAAAAACCCTCCGAGGCTGTCGGCAGTGTCACGATCACATGGGCATCGCGGCTGATCTCCAGCAGCGTTTGGCGCGGCAAAGGGGTTGTGATGCAGAGCGGTGCCAAATCATGCTCGCCAAGCGACTGCTCAAGTTGCCGGGCGAGTTCTGGCTGTTTGACACCTAAAATCACGACCTTGGAAGCCAGATAGTGCTTGTCGGCAGGAAGCAAAGCGTGATCAATGCAGTTCGTGATTGTATGGATTGGACCATTACACTTGCCTGTGCTTGAAAGCGCCGCCGCGACCTCATCGCTCACACAAATGCGGACCGCCCTTTTCTCAAGGAAGGAGAACAAGAGATGATCTGGATCAGCATGACGCAATCCCTGCACGAGATTGATGACGGGCTTTGCAGCTTCAATGCCGTTATAATCTTGCAAAGCCAACCAATCGAGACCCGCAATAAAAAGCAGATCTGCATTCAAAGGATCATAGCTCGAAATCAAGCGAGGATGATCGATCCAAAGATGATCGCGGCTACTTGCTGGCGTGACATGGATCTGCGCTTGACAGAAAGAGGATGCATCCACGTGTCGAACATAGTCTGCAAGCTTGAGGTGGCCGCCAGTAAAGCCTTGATAATCGCGATGAAAGAGAACCCTAAACATCTTTAGAAAACAAAAAGCTGCCATGAGCTGAAAGCAACTCAATGACAGCATAGCGTTGAAATCGCGAGGACTGAATAGTGACACTCCCTCCAGAACTGATGGTCCTGGCGAGAGTGCCACGGTCAGCCTTGAATGGGTCAGCTATCGGCAGAAAACTTGATGCGATTTCTGATTTTTCTACCCCAGCCAAAAGCGATCACGCCACCTGCCAGGGGCAGAGGACCTGGGGTGGGGACGGGGTCAACTGTGAAGCTTTCAAAGCGAACGGAACCCAGGGAACCTGAGCCATCGAAATAGATCGAGCTACCAGCGGCGATGGTGAAATCAGGACTGAAGGTACCGGCTCCGATAGCGCTTGTGTTGATGGTGGAGAGCGTGTTGCCGCCGGTGTAAGCATCTTTGACGAAGATGTTACCCACGCTGCCACCGGTACCAAGCATGATTTGCTTGATGTTGAAAGCCGTCAGCTTGATCGCTGTGTTGGTGGTCATTTTGATCAAGTTGTAGGTACCGGAAGATGTGGGTGTCTCCGGCACGCCACAACGTGGAGTTGCTGTATCAGCATTGGCATAAAGACAAAGTCCATTTGCGGACTGAGCCACATTGGCCATCGCAGAACCGGCTGATGGCGTGAAGGTGAGGGTAATGCCGCTTTGCGTGTAGGACTTAGAAGCGGTTCCGCCCGATGTTTCCGCGCCTGTGAAGTCGAACGTGATGGCCTGGGCAGGCATCGCAGCCAAAACGGACACTGTCGCGCCCACCGCCGCTAGCCCGAGGCCGCTCAGGAGAGAAGTCATCAATCGAAAATTGAATGTCCTGGGATCTTAGCCACCTGCCCAGGAAGTGACAATGGATGCACCCGCCAAGCCCAATTCATAAGCAATGGTCAACATTGGGCCGAAAACGAGCGGCCCTGCTTATGCTTCAATCGGGCTGCTGCTGCGCCGTCCGATCAGTGGTGGACTGGGCTGGACAAGTCGCTCCTGGCGCAAAGGGGCCCTTGGAAGCGTGGGAAGCCAGAACTGGTCGGATCTATTGAGTGTTGACGCCCCAAAACAGAAATCCTTCCCGCAGGCCATGATTCCGCAGGCCAGCCATCCACGACTTCCCGTGCATGTTGTGTGCATGTGATGCACAGCACATGGTGGTATTCCCTGGAGCCGCCGGACATCTCTGGCTAAGTGGTCCCACGGCAGGCGAAGCACGGCCGTGACTGGCTACAGCAGGGCGTAAATCAGCTCGGGGCGCAAATCGGCCAGGACGCGCGAGACCTCCCCAGGATCGTGGATGGCGGCAAGCAACGCCGCATAGGTGGCCTCGGTGAAGTCAGCCAGGCGCGACAGCGAAGCGTTCGGGCTGGCGGCTGGCACCAGACTCTGGTCCAAGACAGGCTGCTGACGCCTCAGGCTTGGGGTGATGAAGGTGGCGACAGCATCGTCGACGTCGGGCGCCCCGCTCAGATCGCGTCGATCAGGCAGACGGCATCCAGGTAGCGAGGCCGCCATGAACTCCATGCAGGCGTCGAGAACCCGATGGGGAGTGTTGATGATGGCATCAAATCCTAGATAGAGCCTGGGGTAGCCTTGCGTTGAATGCTCTGCTAAAAAAACCGATTCGGACCAAAGCTTGAGAGCTTCCACAGCGCCAAGCTGTTCGGCTTGATGAAGAGAATTGGCGACTTCAAATGGATGGCGTAGGGGAATCAGAAACACAAATTCAATCAAGCCAGACTGAAACCAGGGATCGAGGCCAGCCAACAGCAAACAGAAACGTGGATCCTTGATGACGGGAAGATCAGCATCAGCAAACGAGATGGCGAGCGCATCGATCAGGCTGGACCGCCACTCCCGTGCAACATCGCTGTAAGTCCAGTCTAAAGCCAAAGGCGAAGATGAACTCCAGCGATGATCGACACGGGCCAAGAGTTGCTCATTGGCTTTAAAGATTGCCAAGGACTCCCAGTAGCCCTTGGGATTGGCCGGGGTTGGAGGCATCGGATCAGCTGGTGCCGAAAGTCCAGCCTGCGCGAGCAGGCCTGAAAGGGCAGAGGTTCCGCTGCGATGCATGCCCAGCACAAAAACCAGGCGAGAGGAGAATCGCTGCCGGATCAGAGCATCCTGAAGATCATGTTGGCTGGCCAAACAGTTGACCAGGCGATGGGACAGGGCGAGGGTGTCCTGCTCCAGAGCGGTGGATACAAGTCCTAGGCGCCGCAGACCATCATGCAGAACAATCACCGCCGCCAAGGCCTGATCCCTGGCCGAGGAAAGATCGCAACAGGCAATGTGCCGATAGACCGCGCAAAGACTGATCCTGTAAAGCGACAGGGAAGCGGCAGCCAGCAGATCGACCGCAGCCAAGCTCTGCAGGCTGGGCATTGACGTATTGGCCTCGTAGGGAGGAACGCGTAGGTAGTCGAGGCAGAGCTTGCTGCTCTGATCCAGAGGGGCCCCATCCGGCCAGGTCTGCTGATCGGCCAGCTGACCCAGGGCCCGCCAACGGGCAGCAGTGACCAGGTCCAGGATCGCGGTCATGGAGCGGATGCCAGCGCAGGCGCCGCAGCTTTGCTGATCAGACGCGCAAACAAGTCTTTGAAGGTCGCGATCTCAGTGGCCATGTGTTCAAAGTTGGCCTCAAGCACACTGAGCTTGGCCATGGATTGATCGCGTTGCTGAGCCAGTGCCGAGATTCCGTCCAGCAAGAGCTGGCTATAGGGAGGGGTATCGAGATATTGGCCGACATCAAGAAAATGACGGGTCAGATCCTCGGGCGAAGCCTGACTCAAGTCTGGATGGAGGGTGCGGTAGTGTTCATGGGGGAATAGGTTCTGAATCGCTGTTCTCATTTTTTCAGCGACGGTCTCCTGCTCGTCGAGCTTCGTCTGTAGGGCAGCGCGATCGGCCTGAAGTTCCGCCCGCTCGCGGCTGCAGAGCTCGAGATCATTCTGCTGGCTTGCCTGAAGCTCGCTGAGGCGAGCTTGTTCGAGCTGGAATTGATCCTTGTCGTCGGTGAGGATCTGCACAGCTGCCGCCAGCGAATCACGCTCAGCGAGAAGCGATGCATAGTGATCGCGCTGTTGAGCCAGTGCCGAGATTCCGTCCAGCAAGAGCTGGCTATAGGGAGGGGTATCGAGATATTGGCCGACATCACGAAAATGGCGGGTCAGATCCTCGGGCGAAGCCTGACTCAAGTCGGGATGGAGGGTGCGGTAGTGTTCATGGGGGAATAGGTTCTGGATCGCCGTTCTCATTTTTTCAGCGACGGTCTCCTGCTCGTCGAGCTTCGTCTGTAGGGCAGCGCGATCGGCCTGAAGTTCCGCCCGCTCGCGGCTGCAGAGCTCGAGATCATTCTGCTGGCTTGCCTGAAGCTCGCTGAGGCGAGCTTGTTCGAGCTGGAATTGATCCTTGTCGTCGGTGAGGATCTGCACAGCTGCCGCCAGCGAATCACGCTCAGACTCAAGCGATGCATTCTGAAGTTTTGAGCTCTGCAGGGAGGATTCAATCTCGGCATAGCTCTGCTTAAGGGTAACGAGCTGCTGGCTGAGCTGATGATTGGATTCAACAAGAGCATGCACACTTCGCTTGAGGTCTGCAAGGCTGGTCGCCAGTGGTTCGACCGGTGAAGACTGCAAGATAACGTCCGACTCTATCGATCAAGGATACAACGTTTCCCTGGGCTGCGTCACCAAGAAGCGCGTCAGCAGCAAACAAGCTGAATTTGTGCAGCCACGGGCGAGAGGGCCAGTCCATGGGCAGAACCAGCTCGCGGTTGCCGTGGCCATCGCGCAACCAGCGCCGGATCCAACGTCGCCGGCGTTCATGACAGCCCTGCGCCGCAAGCTGAGCAACCAGCCCTGGCTGGGCGAGCTTGGCGGCAAACCCCAGCCTGGCGCCGGGGGGATCGGGGCTGCCGCGGAAACCCATGGCGTCTGGGGCCATGGCACTCACACAAGGGTGCAGCCGTTGCCTGGGTGCCGGCCACCGGGGTTGATGCAGACCCGGCCTGGCGCTCCTGATGGCTCGCCGCGACAGGGGAGTCAGGCGCTCGCCCCTGGTGATGGGACAGGGGGAGGCACTGGTGTGGTGCGTTCGTCGGTCGCCTTGCCGCGGCCCTGTAGCGCTGCCCAGCGCCTCCGTTTCGCTCCTGCCATTTCGCCCCTTCCATCTCCTTCACTCCTGCCATGGCCCCCGCTTTCCGCGGCCGCTCCAGCGCGGTCCCGATCCACGGCGATGACCACGCCGTTGCCACTGCTCCAGCCATCCCCACCGCTGCCGGCCACCGCGCTCAGGCCGCCCCCCACAGCAGGCTCGCCCCCGAAGAGAAGCTGGTCGCCAACCTGATCGGGCTGCTGGAGGCCGGAACCAGCCCCTGGCGGCGCGAGTGGGATGGCCACCATGGCGGCCACCACCGCAACCTGCTCTCGGGCCGCCGCTACAGCGGCGCCAACCCGGCCCTGCTCCACCTCGCCATGCACCTGCGCGGTTCGGCCCTGCCCTACTGGTGCGGCTTTGCCGAAGCCAAGGCCATGGGCCTCTTCCCCCGCAAGGGCAGCAGGGCCGTGCATGTGCTCCGCCCCCAGGTGCAGGGGCGCCACGACGCCCCCCCGGAGGAGGGAAAGCTGGGCAAGCAGGACAAGGGAGCGGGGAGCAGCGGCGGGGAGCGCTCTGGGGATGGCCTGCGCGTTGAGGAGGCTGGCGCGGCAGAGGGGCGCCGCTGGGTGCGCTACAGGCCGGTGCCGGTGTTCAATGCCGCCGATCTGGAGGGGGAGGCCCTGGAGGGCTTGATCCGCAAGCGCCGCCAGGCTGAGGCGGAGCAGCGCCGGCCGGAGCCGGAACGGCTCGCGGAGGCCGAGGCGGTGCTCCGCGCCTGGCCGGTGCCGGTGAGCGTCGGCGGCGACCGGGCCTGCTACCTGCCCGAGCCGGATCGGATCGTTCTTCCCGAGCGCTCCGCCTTCCATTCCGCCGCCGCCCTGTATGCCACCTGGGCCCATGAGGCGATTCACTCCACCGGCCACCGCTCACGCCTGGCCCGGGATCTCTCCGGCGGCATGGGGGCGGGGGGCGATGGGGGGCGGGCCTATGCCCGCGAGGAGCTGGTGGCCGAACTGGGGGCGGTGCTGCTCGGCGATCGGCTCGAGATCGGCGCCGCCATGGCCAATCACGCCGCCTACCTCGACCACTGGATCGGCCTGCTGCAGGAGACGCCGCGGCTGCTGTTCCAGGTGCTCGCGGAGGCCCGCCGGGCGGCGGATCTGATCTGCCCGGAGCAGCCCCCTGCGGGGGAGGCCTGAGCGCCGATGGCCAAGCTGGCGACGCCATCGCTGCCGGACCCGGGCCGGGCCGGCCGATCGGCCAGCGCTCCAGTCGGGGCGGACACCCCCCCGGCGGAAGGCCCACCCCTAAGGTCTCGGTGTCATCAGAAGCCCGGGTCTCGGACAGCGCCACCGCGCGCCCCGGCCCCGCCACCGCCCATGCCCCAGACCGCCCGCCAGCAGCCGGCAGCCCCGCTCGCCACCACCAACCAACCGGCCAAGCGCCAGCGGCCCGCGGTCCCTGAGGCCGAAACCCGGGGATTCGGTGGGGGATCGGGCGGTTCCCGCAGCAGCAAACGCAAGGGCGGCGCCCGGCGCAGCCCGGCCCTGAGCAAAGCCGACTGGGGTCCGCTCGGCAAACACCCGGACCTCGACGCGATCGTGGCCCGCCAGCGGCTGCATCTCCCCCTTTCCGGCCGGCTGACCGTGGCCCAGGTGAACCAGGCCTGGAAGCGCTGCGCCGGCGAGCACCATCCCGATCGGGGCGGCGAACACGACACCATGCAGCTGGTCAACGGTGCCCGCGATCGGCTGCTGGGGCGCGACGGCGACTGAGCGCCACGGGCTCAGCCCGCAGCCGGCGGAAGGTAGTTGGGCTTGATCACCTGCCGGGCCCGGCCGAAGGCCAGGGCGCCGTCGGGCACGTCCTGGGTGAGGGTGGAGCCGGCCGCCACGGTCACCCCTTGGCCAAGGCTGATCGGGGCGACGAGCACGGAGTTGGCGCCGGTCTTGCTGGCGGCGCCGATCACGGTGCGGTGCTTGCGCACACCATCGAAATTGGCGGTGATCGTGCCGGCTCCCACGTTGACGTTCGCCCCGAGATCGGCATCACCCAGATAGCTGAGGTGGTTGGCCTTGACGCCGGCCGCCAGGTTGCTGTTCTTCACCTCCACGAAGTTGCCGATCCGGCAGTCGGCCTCCAGCCGGGCGCCGGCCCGCAGCTGGGCGAAGGGGCCCACCTGGCAGCCCTCGGCGACGCTGCTGTCAAGCAGCACCGAATAGAGCACTTCCACCCCATCGGCGAGGGTGCTGTTCTCGATCAGGCAGCCCGGACCAATGCGGCAGCCAGCGCCGATCACGGTGGCACCGCGGAAGTGGCACTGGGGTTCAACCACCACATCGCGGCCGAAGCGGCTGTCCTCGCTGAGGGTGCAACTGGCCGGATCGGTGAAGGTCACCCCCTGGGCCATCCAGTGGCGCCGCAGCCGCTCCTGCAACACCGCCTCGCACTGGGCCAGCTGCAGGCGGTCGTTGATGCCGTTGATCTCATCGGCATCGGCCACCTCCAGATGCACGGCCGGGCTGAGCATGGCCACGGTGTCGGTGAGGTAGAGCTCGCCCTGGTCGTTGTCGGTGCTCAGGCGGGGCAGCACCACCGCCAGCCGGGGCCAGTCGAAGCAGTAGATGCCGGCATTGATCAGGGTGTTGCGGCGCTGCTCCTCGCTGCAGTCGCGGTGTTCGACGATGCCGCTCACCCGACCCTCGGCGTCGGCGAAGACGCGGCCGTAGCCGCTGGGATCCCCGAGCCGGGCGGTGAGCAGGGTCACGGCGGCGCCGCAGCTGCGGTGGCGCTCCAGCAACTGCTCCAGGGTCTCAGGCCTTAACAGGGGGACATCGCCATTGAGCACCAGCACCTCGCCGCTGAAGCCCGCCAGGGGTCCAAGCAGCTGCTGCACCGCATGGCCGGTGCCGTTCTGGGGCTGCTGCAGCACGAACTCCAGCCCCGCCAGCCCCGCCAGCGAGGCCTCCACCCGCTCGGCCTGGTGGCCGACGATCAGGATCTGCCGCTGGGGATCGAGATGGCGACAGCTGGCCAGCACCCGCTCCACCAGGGTGGCGCCAGCCAGGGGCTGGAGCACCTTGGGCAGATCGCTCTTCATGCGGGTGCCCTTTCCGGCGGCCAGGACGGCAACGGCAAGCATGGGCGAGCTGGGGCGGCTGGGCGGGAATCTAGTTGCCTGTTACTCGCGAAAGGCCCGGCGCTCCTGGGCCGCTCCTGGCTGGCGCCGCCCGCCAGCATGGGGCGTCGATCGGATCCACAGGGCCATGGCGGAACCGACAGCGGTCGATGTGGTGGTGGTGGGAGCGGGTCTGTCGGGGCTGATCTGCGCCCGGGAGCTGCGGCGACAGGGTCTGCGGCTTCGGCTGCTGGAGGCCCGCGAGCGCTGGGGGGGCCGGATGCTGGCGCGCACGGTCGCTCCGGGGCAGTCACTGGAGCTCGGCGGCCAGTGGGTGGGGGCGAGCCACTGGCGGTTGATCAGCCTGCTGGAGGAGCAGGGCCTGCAGCGCTATCCCAGCTTCGATGACGGTGCGGGGGTGTTCCACTGGAACGGCCGGGCCCGGCCCGCGCCCCTGCTGGCCGACTTCCGCAGCAGCCTGCTGTTCTTTGAACCATCGGCGCTGGAGCTGCCGGCGGCCGAGCTGGAGCAGGCGCTGGCGGTGCAGCGTCGCTTCGCGGAGCTGGTGGACCGGGTGCCGCCCCGGGCGCCCTGGAGCCTGGACGATTCAGCGGCCCTGGATCGGCTGAGCATCGCCGCCTGGCTGGAGCAGCAGGGGGCCTGTGACCTGGCGGGCTATCCCCTGGCCTGGCTGGCGCGGATGGGTGGCTCCGGTGGCTTCGAGCCCTACGAGAGCTCGATCCTGCATCTGGCCTGGACCCAGGCGGTGGCCCCCCAGCACGAGACCCCGGAGGCCTGGCTGGTGGCGGGGGGCATCAGCCAGTTGGCGGCCGGGCTGGCGGCGGAGCTGGAGGAGGAGCTGCAGCTGGGCTGCCCGGTGGCGGCGATCGAGCAACAGGGGGGGCGGGTGCGGCTGCGCAGCGACGGCGGTGAGGAGCTGGTGGCGGCGGCGGCCGTGGTGGCGGTGCCGCCACCGCTGCGGCTGGGGATCCGCTTCAGCCCGCCGCTGGCGCCAGCGCTGCTGGCCCTGCTACAGCGTTCGCCGATGGGAGCGATGGTGAAAGTGGTGGCGCTGTACCGGCGGCCCTTCTGGCGGGAGCAGGGGCTCTGCGGCCTGGGGATCGGCACCCTGCCCTTCCTGGAGCTCACGGTCGACAGCTCGGCGCCCGACGGGCCCGGCCTGTTGGTGGGCTTCATCGCGGCGGAGCGGGCGGTGCGCTGGCGAGGGCTGGCGGAGGCGGAGCAGCGCCGGGCCGTGCTCCGCGATCTGGCCAGCCTCTGGGGCCCCAGGGCGGCAGAGCCGGAGCAGCTGCTGCTGCACGACTGGACGGCCGAACCGTGGAGCGGGGGCGCCTTCACCAGCTTCTTCGGGGCCGGAGCCTGGAGCCGTTACGGGGCGTCCTGGTGGCAGCCCCATGGCCGGGTGGTGTGGGCAGGCACGGAGGTGGCCAGCCGCTGGCCGGGCTACTTCGAGGGGGCGATCGAAGCCGGGTTGAGCGCCGCGGGGCAGGTGCGCGAGCTGCTGGGGTGAGGGGAGCCCAGTCCGAGCACTGCTTACCTCTGGCTCAGCCGCAGACCACCCTGAGGTTGCCGAGGGTTGCCGACAAACGCGGAAGCGGCAAAGCGACGGGAACCCCGGAGCGAGGACACGGACCCGGACCGCCGGGCCGATAGGATGAGAACAGTTCTCAAGAGCCGTGTCGACCGCCGCCCCACCTGCCTCAAGGCTTTCGCTTAGAAGTCCTCCCCCTGGCCTGCGCCAAACCCGGCGCCGTGGCATCGGGCCATCCCTGCAGCGCTTGCAGCGTTGCGGCTGGTCCCGCCCCGATGCCGATGACGATCGGCAACCGTCCCTTCTGGCGGCGGGCAGGGCTGGTGGCCCTGATGGTGCTTTTGGTGGGCTGCGGCACTCCCCGGGGCAACGGCGGCGGCGAACAGGCGGGCAGCCAGCCAGACACCATCCGATCCAGCGGCGGAACCGGAACCGGTCCCGGCCGCAGCCGCCTGCGGGTGGTCACCACGGTGCTGCCGGTCACCCTGTTCACCCGGGCGGTGGCCGGCGACTGCGCCACGGTGACCCCCCTGATCCCCGCCAGCGGCGACGCCCATGACGTGCAGGCCAGGCCGGGGGATCTGCTGGCCCTGCGCCAGGCGCGGGTGGTGGTGACCAATGGCCTCGGGATCGACGGGTTCCTCGATGGGCTGCTAACCAGCGCCGCCAACCCCCAGCTGCTGAGGATCAACAGCAGCCATGGCGTGGCCAGCCTCGGCAGCGGCCTGGACAAAGCGGCACAGCCAACCGGCGGCCACACCCATGGCCAGGCGGGCGTGAATCCACACATCTGGCTGGATCCCCGCCGGGCCGAGCAGCAGGTGGCGACCATCCGCGACGGCCTGATGCGGGCCGACCCCGCCTGCGCCGAGGGCTATCGCCGCAACGCCGAGGACTTCAGCCGGCAGCTGCGCGCCCTCGACGCCGAGATCGCCGCCCAGCTCAGGCCCTACCGCCAGCGGACGTTCGTGACCTTCCACGACGTGGCCCCCTACTTCGCCGAGCGCTATGACCTCAAGGCATCCTTCCTCGTGGCCATGCCGGAGATCCGTCCGTCGCCGGCAGATCTGCAGCGGGTCGCGGCGGAGGTGAAACGGAACCGGCTGCGGGCGCTGCTCGGCGAACCCCGCGGGGCGAATCGCCCGTTTCAGGCCTTGGCCAGCGACCTGGGGGTGTCCATCGGTGTGTTCGACCCGATCGAGACCACCAGCGAACAGGCGGCCCGCGATCCGGCAACCTATTTCCTGGTGATGCGCCGCAATGTGACCAACCTGCGACAGGCCTTCGGCGGATGAGTGGCTCCCCTGCCCTGGGCGGTGTGAAGGCCGCCGAGCCCGTGCTGGCCGTCTCGGAGCTGAGCGTGCGACGCGAGGGACAGCTGGCGGTGGAGAAGGTGAGCTTCCAGCTGGCCCGCGAAACCGACACGGCCCTGGTGGGCCCCAACGGGGCGGGCAAGAGCACCCTGGTGGCTGCGGTGCTGGGCCTGTTGCCCCGGCAGAGCGGCACGGTGCGGATCCTGGGCCAACCGATGGGAGCCTCCGGGCACCTGCCCCGCTCGGTGCGCACCCAGATCGCCTATGTGCCGCAGCGCCTGGAGCTGCAGGGTCGCATCCCTCTGACCGTGGCGGAATTCCTCGGCTACGGCTTCGATCCACCCGGTCCGCGCCTGCCCTGGGCCGGCCGCCGCCAACGCCAGCAAGCCGTGGAGCAGGCCCTGGAGCGCACCGCCTGCAGCGGCCTGGGGAAGCGGTTGCTGAGCGAGCTCTCCGGCGGCCAGCTGAAGCGGGTGCTGCTGGCCTTCTGCCTGGTGCGACCGCGGCAGCTGGTGCTGCTCGATGAGGCCCAGGCGGGCCTCGATGCCCCCTCAGGCGAGCGTTTCCATCAGCTGCTGCTCGATCTGCGCCGCGAGGAGGGCTGGACCGTGCTGCAGGTCTCCCATGATCTGGAGATGGTGCGGAGCAGCTGCGACCAGGTGCTGTGCCTGAACCGCCAGCTGCGCTGCAGCGGCCGACCCGACCACGCCCTCAGTCCGGCCCGGCTGGCGGAGCTCTACGGACCGAATGTGGTGCCCTATCACCACCATCACCACCACCACACCCATAACCACCGGGCCGGCAACCGGGGCAACCAGCATGGCTGAGGTTCAACAGCTGGCGGCGGTGCTGGGCCAGCCGTTCATGCAGCGGGCCCTGCTCGGCGGCCTGCTCACCGGAGCGCTGGGGGGTCTGCTGGGCAGCTTTGCGGTGCTGCGCCAGCTCTCGTTTTTCAGCGATGCCCTGGGCCATTCGGCCCTGCTCGGGATCAGCATCGGCATCCTGCTGGGCATCAATCCCACCGTGGTGCTGATCCCCTTCGCGGTGGTGTTCGCCCTGATGGTGAATGGCTTGGTGGCTCGCAGCGGCCTGCCGGCGGATGCGCTGCTGAATATCGTCTATTCCAGCTCCCTGGCCCTGGCGGTGGTGGCCCTGAGCCTGGTGGAGAGCTATAGCGGCGGCATTCAGCAGCTGCTGTTCGGTGACATCCTCGGCATTCGCTGGAGCGATCTGGCGGTGATCGCCCTGCTGCTGATCGCGGCGAGCACCTATCTGGCCCTGAGCCTGCGGGCCCAGGTGCTGCTGACCTTGAACAATGATCTGGCCGGAGCCTTCGGTGTCAGCACCCAGAGCCACCGGCTGGCATTCATCATCCTGCTGGCGGTGGTGGTGGCGGTGTCGATCAAGGCGGTGGGGGTGCTGCTGATCAGCGCCTTTGTGGTGATTCCAGCCTGTGCCGGCCGGCTGTTGAGCCGCCGCTTTCCCCTGTATGTGCTCAGTTCATCGGCCCTGGGGGGGTGCTGCGCGCTGCTGGGATTGCTGGGGTCGGGCCTCACCGATCTGCCCTCGGGACCCTGTGTGGTGATCGTGCAATTTGTGGGATTCCTGCTGGCGCTGCTGCTGGCCCAGCGGGGGCGTGCCGCCGCCTCCTGATCCAGGTCCAGCCCCACCCGCGCCGGGCCGAGATCCACGGTCCGTTAGGTCTCCACCAGGCTGATCGCCACACCCACGTGCACCAGCACCCGATCGCCCAGGCGCGCCTCCGGCAGGCAGGCCAGGCTCACCTGCTGATGCACCCCGCCGTAATCGATGGTGGCGGTGCGCCAGAGCTGGGGATCGGCGCAGGCGAAGGGGGGCTCAGGGGAGTGGATCGCGATGATCTGGCCCGCAATCGCCAGGCACATGGGGTGTACGGGACAGGCCTGCGGGCTTGTCCTACAGCGCCTGACGGGGCCCAGGGCACGGAAGGGGCGGCGATGGCGCAGGGCCGCCCCGGCTGGGAGCTCAGCGGTGCTCGATCAGGTCGGCGGCGGGATAGCGCACCTTGGCCAGGGAGGCGTACTTGTCGTCAGCGCTGCGGTAGCCGCAGGCGCAGACGACGGCACTCTGATACGGGCTGTCCTCCAGCTCCAGGATGCGGTCGTAGTCGCTGGGGCTGAAGCCTTCGATCGGACAGGTGTCGACCCCGAGCAGGGATGCGGCGGTCATCAGGTTGCCCAGGGCGATGTACACCTGGTTGGCGGCCCAGCTGCCGATCGTCTGGCTGCGGGGTCCATCGATCAGGTCCTTGTGGATCATCTGGCGGTAGGGCTCCAGGGAGGCCGGATCGAGGCCGCGGCAGGAGGCGGTGGCGTTGATCAGCCGATCGGCATCGGCGGCGCTGACCGTGCGCTGCCGCAGCAGCACCAGCAGATGGGAGCAGTCGGTGATCTGCGACTGGTTCCAGGAGAAGGGCCGCAGCTCGGCGCGCAATTCGGCGCCGGTGATCACCAGGAATTTCCAGGGCTGCAGGCCGTAGGAGGAGGGGGTGAGCACCAGGGCCTCCTCCAGGGCGGCCCAGAGCTCCGGGGCGATGCGGCGATCCGGATCGAAGGCCTTCACCGCATAGCGCCAGCGCAGGGTCTCCAGCAGGGCCTCGGGGCTGAGGGCAGTCATCGATGGGTTGAGCAGTCTCCCGCACCCTGACAGAACAGCCGGCGCCATGCCAGAGGCAGGTCAGGAATGCGAATCGGGCCAACGGCCAGGAGTCAGGCGCTGGCTGGGTGGCTGCCCACACCAGGGGGGCGAAGGGAAGGAGGTCTTGGAGGCAAGCTGAAGTGGCCTCTGCAGGTGGTTGACGGGGCCGATAAGCACTGTTAGCCGTGAACACACCTGCGATGAACTGGCTGCGGTGGGTATGATTTGCGTGTTAGCGGGGAGGTGGTTGTCGGACAAAAGCAGTAGTGCCGCCGTGGCCCTCGGAAACCATCCAAGAAACGCGGGATGCTCAAGTGTTTCCAGCCTAACCGATAGCACCTTTGCCTGCTATTTTATTATTCTTGCTGAAAACCTGAATCCAACCGCGCCAAGTCCCTTGCCCTCCTGCATGAATCATGCAACAATTGACAGACTAATTTTGCAGCTGCATTACAGAGGCCAGGAAATCTGAAAATCACTCGCGCAATGTGGCCAAAGCGCGATTAGACGTGCCTTGTGACTTCTGAGCATGCTTGCATAGAGACGATGATCTATGTGCGCATCCTCATTCATGGGCCAGTGGATATCACCAGAACGCCAGATTTCTTATAAAGAAGTCGAAAAGCGTCGCCGGCGATACCGGGTCCGCATAAAATCCCCACGTCCCCACCGTACAATCCCCCAGACCCATTGCAACGCATGCCCTTTGGCGCAAGTTACCGGCCTCCCATCGGCTGCATAGGCCGACAACGGCACCCACCGCGGAGCGGATAGCGGACCTGCCCATACAGCGTTAGGCTTATGAGAAAACGCAATGTCAAACCAAGTCATTGAAGTCAAACTCCAAGAAACCCAAAAGAGCTGGGCTGATCATGCCAAGCTTGGCGTTGATTTACTTGGACCCCTCATTGCAGCAGT
>JBIKKX010000058.1:0-5776 GCA_044360135.1 Cyanobium sp. | reverse complement strand
CGGATTCATCGTGGCTACAAGAGGTGCATCTGCACCTCCGGAATGACAGCCCGTCATTCCACCCTGTTCACCCTCTGATCAGGGCATTCGGGCCTCGGGTTTTACACCACGGGAAGGGACGCGGCCGAAATTACTAGATTTTTTAAGCCTGGCCCCATGGCTATCGCTTAAGATGACAGCATATGCATTAGCAAGAAGTGAAACACGGCCTTATAGCTGCTGGTTTTGTTGCTCTCATGCCAATGCCAGTATATCCCCAGGCTCTCAGTGATGGCAAGTATGTCGATCTTGCGGGATCAGAGGACTATTATGTCATCCTGAAAGGAGGGGTTATTGTGGATGCAGAGTGCAACGGTCCCACTTGTGATTTGCCTGCCACGAGAAGAGGCCATGCAGCAAAACATAAGATACTTGCTACTAATTCTATAATGTCTACATTACTTGTTCAAGTGCCCTATGGTCATGTCTATGCATTCTGCCGCGAGGACAAGGCTCCAAATTCCAAGCGGGGTGATGTTCACGAGTGCGACTTCAACAGAGGCTGGAGCAAGTAGTGCATGCATATTTCCTGATGGCAAGCCCAAGGATGCAATGCCAGGTTGTCCTACTCTGCTGATGACAGGGCGAGAGATATTTACCTATTCAAGTGACCAGTTCAGCAGTGCATGTTCATAGCCGAAGGTAAAAACCCTCAATGTCGATCCTTCCGCATTTCTCCAAATGAATAAGCAGTGCCCACTCGCACTGCAATCCTGATGCTCTTGATACTTAAAGCATGTTTCTCTCTTGAAAGGGTCGAATCGGCCTGTCTGCGGATCTGAAGGATACTTTGATACGCAGTCGAGGCCAGGAGTGATCACTTTTTGCCAGCCACTTGCAAGCAGTTTCTTCCTTTCGATTTGATAAGGCTGCCCTTGCTGCAATGCGGGCAAGCCTTGAGCGACAACCACTGGGGAACCTGCCAATGCAATGAGTACTCCCGTAATGCGTTTGCGCATAAAACTGACTTTCAAACCAGCTTGCTCGGGGCCTCTCCAGTCTGAGGCCCTCCTGGCGTTGGGCCTCCGCTGGGATCGGTCCCGTCGCTGCGCCACTCCTGGCGCCGATCACCATGGCCACGCTCTCTGCTTCTGCCTCGCCGTTCTGCCGGCCTGAGGAGGATCCGTTCCTGCTGCTGGAGTCCTGCGGCAAGGCGATCGAATCCATCCTGCGGGGCCATGCCGGCCGGCCGCTGCGGCGCACCTGGATTGATCGGCCCTATGGAGAAGAGGAGATCTCTCGCCTCGAGGAAGAGGTGCTGCCGGCGATTCAGCAGTGTCTGGCGCGGGTCGATGAGATCGATAGCGCCCTGGAAGCAGAAGCCGAGCTGAGCTACCGCCAGCAGGTGGAGGCAGAAGCCGCGTTGCGCCGCGGCGGGCTGCACTGCAGTGGGGCCATGCCGGTCGTCTGATCCGGCGGGGGCCACCGGGCCCCCTTCAGGTCTGCTGGTTCGGGTCACCGCGGGGTTGGCGGCCCTTTTGGCCTACGCCGTTCCGCCTCTCGCGCCTGCTCGGGCTCCGCGGCTCCGGCCAATGGATCTGACAGCCGCAGGAAAGGACCGCCAAAGGGGACAGCCCTGCCACCAACCAGGCCGGGACCCGTGCCCAGGCCACAGTCGAACGCTGGCCGGGGGGGGCTGCAGAGCGGGCAGCCAGGGCGCCGCGCAGCGACAGGCCGCATCAGATCTGACGATGCCGCAGGGCACTCCTCGATCCCAGGGCGGGGAGGTGGAGCAGTTCAGCCCTCGGGCGCGGTGGGCGTTCAGCACGGATCAGCAGCAGGGCCACTGGGGGCTGGCTGGCGGGGCGGTGCGAAACCCCTCCGCAGCATGCCCCTGCGGCTCGCACTGGCCAGGGCTGACGCAAGGCTCGCGGTGCTCGCCCCTGGCCCGTGCTCACCTGCGGGGCGCCTGGTCGGTGTTCTCCGCTCCACCCCAGCCATGGCCGCTCCCCAAGGCCCCGTCTGTGAAGTCCGCCTGCTTGTGGTTCACCGCTATCAGCCCGGCGTCAAAAAGCTCGGCACCGCCCCCTGTTCCGTCGAGTTCTTTGGCCGCCGGGGCAAGCCCGTCAAGAAGATGCGGCTGATCCCTGCCGAGAAGGCGTTCGCCTTTGCCCGCAAGCTGCAGGGCACCCCCGGCTGCACCGTCTCGGTCTGCTGAGCCCGAGGGCTCAGGCCCGGCTGCCGGTTGGTGGCTGGGCTTTGAGCAGTGGGCTGGCAAATGTGAGTTTCAGCCCATCGAGGCCATGGCCACCCGCACCCGCAAGAGCGGCACCGGCAAGAGCAGCACCCGCAAACCGCGGCCACAAGCAAGACGCAACACCGCAGCCGACGCCGCTCCTCAGGTGTCAGGCATCAGTGCGGCGGAGCGGAGCAAGCTGGCCCAGGAGGAAGCGCGCTGGCGGACTGAGAGCGACTTGCGCACCCTTCGGCAGGCCGAGGAGATTCGGCGGGATCCAGCCCGGCTCAAACGGGCAACCACCATGGCTGTTGAGGAAATGAAGGCGCTGCAGGCGGTCCGGGCGATCAAACGGGGGCGTTGAAACTGCCTCAAAGCCAGGCTCGATAGCGGCTGCGCTGCCGGCGGGCTCGGGCTTTGGAGCGAGCACTGCCGAACTGGGGACTGCTGCCGTCACGGCGGCGCCGCACCCAGATGCCGCGGCGAATCAGCCGAGAGTCGTCGGGATTGGCGCGGCGGGCGGCAACGATCGCCCCATAGCCCTTCTTCTGTATGCGTTGAGCGCGGGAGCGGGCCTGGCCGGCGCTGGCGGCCGGCACCACCGTGGCGGTGGATCGGTTGCGCCAGAACACCAGATACCAGGCCATTCCTTCATCCCCTTCTGCGATCAGCGGCGAGGAGCAGCCGCCCTGGGCGTTGTGCCTTTGACGGCTTCCAGGTAGAGCTCGGCCGTGCTCAGGGTCTGCAGGTTCACCGTGCCGCCGTGTTCATGGCCGCTCTCCGGCACGGCAGCGGAATACAGGCCGCTGCGCTGCTGGAACAGGAAGCTGTACACCGGGTGGCGGCGCAGCTCCTCCATGTAGTCGCCATCGGAGAGGGCAACGCCATCGACGGTGAGGGGTTGGCCCTTGCCGTCCACCGGCAGCAACCGCTCGCGGCCGTCCACCTCGCCCAGCTGGAAGTGGCCGCCGCACAGCGTCACGAAGGTGTCAAAGAAGGTGCCCCGCTCATCACCGCCAACACGGCCTTCCGCCTCTGAGAACAGGCGCTCCATCAAGCGCTCCTTGCGCAGGTTCAGCACCTGGGAGCGGGCCTCGTCTCGTTCCTTCTCCACACTGCGCACCCGGCGCAGGTTGGCCTCGTTGAGCTGGCGCTCACGGTCGGCCACCTGGCGCTCGAACTCTTCCCGCTTGCGCTCGGCGTCCTGCAGGCGGGCGTACTCGTCCGGGTTGATCTCGGAGAAGCGGGCCAGCTGGGCACGGGCCTTGCGCAGCTCTTTTTCCAGCTGGTTGCTGCGGCGGCGCTCGGCCCGCAGGGGATCAGCACCGCCAGTGGAGGCCGCTGGAGGGTCGTCGCTGTCGCTGCTGCCGCCGGGGCCGCTGTTGGGGTCGCCAGGGGCAGCGGGATCGAGGTTGTCGTCGCTGCTGCCCAGATCGATGCCTCCGAGGTCGTCCTCGTCGGCATCGAGGGGATCAGGGTCAGCGCCAGCTGGGGCGTTGGAGCCAGCAGGGCCCTGGTTGGGTTGCTGCTGCGGCTGGCTGTAGTGCTGCCACGGGGCAGCAGGGGCCAGGGGGGCTGGAGCGCTGCCGCTGCTGGAGCGACTGGATTGAGAGAAGAGAGAGGAGGGCATCACCCATCACGGCTGTGGTGCTGCGGGCGCCCCGTCCGGGCTGCGCTCGCATCTCCTATTGCCATTGAGGGAATCCAGCCGGCGGGCCTCCCCAGGGGGCTCAGCTGTTCTGCTGGTCGCGACCGCCGGTAGACGCCTCACCAGAGCTACCGGACCGGCTGGCCACCGATTCACCGGGAACGGGCCCAAGGACCGAGCTTGCATGGGTTCAGCACGCGCGGCGCCTCGGCCCCCTGGCGGTGCTCTGAGCCGCCAGGGGGCTCCGGCCCCTTGCCCCGATGGGTCTGCGGGCCACCGGTCTTTTCACTGCTCGTGGGAGCTGATCACTGTTTGATCACAGCCCGGCAGATGCGCTGGGCGGCCTCTCGCCCGCCGAACAGATTCCGGGCAGCGGGGCCGATCTGCAGGGCACTGAGACCACCCATCACATGCACGGCGCTGCCCGGCCAGCGCAGGTCGGAGTCCAGCACGGGCCAGTCGTTGACCAGGTCGATCGGACGCTGCTCTTGAAGCTGCCGCAACAGCGGCTGCTGGCTGACGCCCTGGCGGTGCCCTGTGGCCAGCCAGATCCGATCGACCTCAAGACCATGGCCATCCGTGCAGCGCACAGACCAGTGGTCCGGGCACCATCGGGCGGAACGCACCTCGCAGTGTTCGTGGAGCTGCAGAGCCCCTGCGCGCTGGGCCAGCCACAGCTGCGCGGCCGTCTCCGGCGTGATGGAGCCTCCGTCCCGGGCCTCGAGCACCTGCCGCTGACGCCGCCGCATGCAGGGTTCGGCATGAAAGGCCTTGAGGTATTTGGGCCCGAGCCAGCCCGGATCGGCATCGAAGGGCTTGTGCTTCAGGGTCCGGCGACAGAGCAGATGCACCAGCGCACCCCGCCGAAGCGCGCCCAGGGCCAGATGGGCGCTGGTGAGCCCGCCTCCCACGATCAAGATTCGTTGGCCCTGCAGTGGCTGCAGCGATGGGAGATGGACCCTGTCGCTGTGCTGCAGCGCCTCTGGCGGAGGATCGCCTGCGATCTCCCCGACCCAGGAGGGCATCTGAGGCGTGCCACTTCCCGTGGCAATCACCACTCTGCTGGCAGTCATGGTGGTGCCATCGCTGAGTGCCAACTCCGCCCGGCCGGTGCCCAGCCGGGGAAGCCGGATGCGCTCCACGCTCGCGGCCTGCACGCCTTCACTCAGCTGGTACTCGGCGATCACCTGGCGGCAGAACTGCGCAAACAGATCGGTGTGGGGGAGGCCATAGGGGCCCTCCAGCTGGCAGCTGCGCTGCCGGGAGTGCGCAAAGTGCCGCAGGGCATGGGCGTTCGGATGGGGGTGATGGGGTGAGGGGGAGCGCAGCCAGGGAATCTCGTACTGCTCCATCTGCCGCTGCCAGCGGCTCAGCCAGCGGCCGCTGGGGTCCACGATCCGCAGGCGCCGCTGCAGCCGCGGTCGCTTCTGCAGCAAGAGACAACTGAGGGTGAGAGCCTGGGGCCCGGCCCCGACAATCACGATGTCAGCCATGGGCCAGCGGCTCGCTCTGCTGGCAGGAACGGCAGAGGCCGTGGATCTCGAAGGTGTGAAACAGGGGCTTGAATCCCTGCAGCAGCACCTTGCTCAGGCCAAGGCCGCCGGTTGCCACCGGGCAGATCGGCAGCGGTTCGCTGTGGCCGCAGCTCACGCAGGTGAGGTGATGGTCATCGCGCTCCAGGGGGGCATAGACGCTCTCCCCGTTGGGCAACTTGCGGCAGCGCACCAGACCGGAGCGTTGCAGGAGCCGCAGGTTCCGGTACACGGTGGCCAGCCCATGCCGCTGCGAGCCCTGCTTGAGCCGTTCATGCAGCTCCTGGCCGGTGAGCTCGGCATCCGCCTCGCGCAGCACGGTCAGCAAGGCCTGCTGGCGGGGCCCAAGAGTCAGTGGGGCCTGATCGGAGGGATGCGCGT
>JBIKKX010000023.1:0-50901 GCA_044360135.1 Cyanobium sp. | reverse complement strand
CTGCCCCGATGCGAGCTTGGGCTTAGCGATAGCCGTGCAGGGCTGAAAACGATGCCAGCGATGCATAGGGTCCAGGATCCTGTTGGGGATTTCCCGGCCGCTGGCTGAACAGCACCTGGAGACCGGCTCTGCTGGCCGCCTCAAGCTCGCTGGTGGCATCGCTGATGAACAGGATCGCCTCGGGGCTGGTTGCCATCAGCTCGCTGATCCGCTGATAGCTCGCAGGTTCCTGCTTGTGCCCGATGCGGGTGTTGGCTGGGCTGGGGGCGATCCACACCTTTGGGGCTGGTCTGATTCCGCGCGCAGGGCTCAGGATGGGATGACTTCTTGATCTCTTCCCCGTGGACAAGCCTGTCCTGCGGCCTCCGAGCCTGACCCAGGGACTGCTGATCGCCTGCACAGGCATCGGGGCCCTGGTGGTCTTTTCAGCCATCTCGCTGGCCCTGATCCCGATGCTGGTGGGTTTGGGGGTTCTGGCGTTCTGGATCGTTTCGCTTGGGCTGATCGGCTGGGGTGGAATTGAGCTCATGGCAGCCCTGGAGCGCTGGCTTGAGCGCGACTCCCGTTTTCAGCGATGAGGATGAGACCGTCCCTTCCCTGGGGTTGGATTTCCCTGGGCCTGCTCCTGTTGGTGTTCCCTACGCCACTCGGACGGTTGCTTCTGGACCTTTTGGGAGGCTTTGCGCTGCTGGTTCTGGTGCTGCCCTTGCTGGCCGGCGGTGCAGCCCTGATCGGCTGGCAGCTGCTCCGGCGCAGCCTGAGAACCTGCCCGAGCTGCGGTGTGACCAGCATGGCGTCGGAGCAGTGCCCTGCCTGTGGGGCCTCACTGGATGATCCCGATGCCGTTGCAGGCGGCCAGGCTGAACTAGATCCTCGCTCTGCCACGATCACCGTTGACGCCGTCTCTGTGAACGACTCCTCCAGCCCCGCTCAGGAACGCCAATCCTGAACCACTGGCCTCCACGATGCCGTGGAGGCCTACTTCGATCAGCTACTGCGGCTAAAGGAGTCACGTGCTTGTGCTGGTCGCGTCCTGGGCAGCGAGTTCTCGAAGGCGTCGTTCCCTCAGATGCAGAAACAGAGGGGCTCCGAAGGCAAAGGCGATGGTGACGCAGCTGAGCAGCACCCAAACCAGTCCGCGCATGCTCAGCCGGCGTCCCTCGCTGACCATCCAGATGGTCACCGCAGTTGCAGCGATCGCCAGATCACGCGAAAGCGATTGGGCCGCCGGATTGGCATTGGCCAGGCTCACGAAAAGGCCCACATCGAAGCTTGGACCGTGTTCGTGCATGAACGCCAGATTGGCCAGCCAGGGGAAAATCCCTCCCGCAATTGCCAGCAGGAGATAGATCCAGGCCAGGGGGCTCAGTGGAGGCTTCACAGACTGGATATCGCCGGCAGGTGGCAGCGGCGTGATCGGTAATCCTGCTCGCATGGGTTCGATTCTCAGAAGGTTGATGGGGGCTGCCGTCAGGGGGTGAAGAGCTCAGGCGCTACCTCGGGTGTCTGGGGATCCCAGCGCCTTACCTCCTGTTCCACATCTCGGAGCACCGCTTCGCAGCGGTCGGCGTAGCGCTGGGCGCGTCGGTAGAGATCAGCCATGGCCTCCACTTCGAGATCTCCGCTCTGCAATTCAGCGAGGATCAACTCCAGAGCTGTTCTGGCCTGATGAAAGCTCAGATCATCCACACCATCTCCGTCCCCCTGGCTGGGGCTCGTGGTGGCTGGGGAGGAGCGTGATCGCGGCATTGGAGAGAGTGGGGAAAGTCCGGGATCCCGCGGGGCGGGATGAGGGTGCTGGCTTGATCGAGGCGCTGGGCCCGGCTTCCTAAGCCTGGCAGGCCCGCTGCCATCTTTCGGCTCCAGCTCGAGCTCCTGGCCCCGCCCTGGTGAGGGGTGGTCGGGCAGGGTCCGCCAGGGATTGGTGGCGGAGTGTTCGGGCCGAGACCGGCGCCAGTTCCAGTGGGAGATGATGGGGCTGATAGACCTCAGGTTGCGTTGGCGCGGCGCGTTGGGGGCGGGGGACCTGCTTCCCCTTCGCGATCAGGCGCTGGCTCAGGCTCCAAGGCATCGACCCTGGCCCGTATCTGCCCATCGCTGAGGACGACACGAAACGGATCTCCCCTGTGGAGCCCCTCAACGGAGCGGATCAGACGGCCATCCTTCCCATGCACCAGGGCAAAGCCCCGCCGCAGCAGCTGCTGCGGTGAGAGCGCCTCGAGCAGCAGGCGCTGCTGCTGCAGCCAGGCCTGTTGAAGAGCCAGCCGGTCGGCCGGATGGAGTCGCTTGAGCAGCTGTCGCTGGCGAATCAGGCCATCGCTCAGGCCTTGGAGCCTGAGCCGCACCAGCTGGCGCAGGTGGCTGCGGCTCTGGATCAGGCTCTGGTGGACTGCCCTGCGGTCCGGCAGAAGGGCCACGATCGCTGCGGTGGGGGTGGCGGCGCGGTAATCGGCCACCAAGTCAGCGATGGTGGTGTCGTCCTCATGACCCAGCCCGCAGATCACAGGGATCGGACAGGCTGCCAGGCTGCGGGCCAGGGTCTCTCCATCGAAAACACTCAGATCCTCGCGGCTGCCTCCGCCCCGGGCCAGCACCAGGGCCTCCAGGCCCAGGGCACGGTGGTGTTCCGCCACCGCCCGGATCGCCGTGACAATGGCGGCCTCCACGCTCCCTTGCACGGGGATGGGGACCACCAGCAGGCCGGTGCCGGGCCACCGTTCCGCCGCCGTGCGCAGCATGTCCGACAGGGCGGAACTGGGGGCACTGGTGAGCAGGGCGATCCGCTGCGGAAAACGCGGCAGGGCGCGCTTGCGTTCCGGCGCCAGCAGGCCCTCCGGCTCCAGGATCGCCCGCACCCGTTCGAACTGCCGCAGCACGGTGCTCAGGGCGGGCCGCACATCGAGGATCTGGACGGCCAGGGAGGCCCGGGCGCTCCAGAAGTTGAGCCGACCGACCACGATCACCCCGTCCCCATCCTCGGGTTCGTAGCTCAACCGGCGCAGCTGCGACGCCCAGACCACCCCGGTGATCGACGCATCGCCATCGCTGAGGTTGAGCCAGAGGTGCCCTTTCTTCAGCTGGGGACGTCCGACCGTGGCCTCCAGCAGGAAGCGGGGAGCGAATCCCCGATCGAACAGGTTGGCGATGGCGGCATTGAGTTCCGCCACGTTGTAACGGGGCAGGGTCTCGCCGCCACTGGCCGTTGCCATCGCCCTGCCCTGGGCGATCGGCGGTGTCATGGCCTGGCCCGCCGCTGCGGCGCTTGGCTGCCGCGACGGGCCAGGGCTGTCGATCTGGACCGTCATGGCATGGAGCCGGGATTGCAGGCTAAGGCGGCTTCGGCGCATCCCCACTTGGCGACCCTTTAAAGCCACGACCCCGGTGCCCCAACGCGCCCGATGGCGCGGCAGGTTGGTCACGCGATGGTGGCCGATGCTGATCCGGCTGCGGTCAGGTCACCCTTGCTTCCCTTGCCGTGCGTCCCGAGACCAGCCCTCGCCAGCAGCTCTTGGCCCAGGTTGCGGCCGAGCTGCCCCCCTGCCCGGAACTGGTGCTGGTGACCGATCTGGACGGCACCCTGCTAAGCGGTGACGACTCCGGGCGGCGCCGCTTCTACCGCTGGCTGCGCGGCCATCGCCAGCGGGTGCTGCACCTCTTCTGCACGGGCCGCGATCTGGCCTCGGTGGCGCGGCTGCTGGAAGAGGAGCAGGGGCTGGGCCTGGGGTCCCCCCACCTGGTGATCAGCGACGTGGGCTGCACGGTGGCCTGCGGCGAGACCCTCCTGCCGCTGCCGCTGGTGGTGGATCCGATCGAAGCCCGCTGGCGGGGCCTGCCGGAACGGCTGATGCCATTGCTGGCGGCCATCCCGGGGGTCTCCCCCCAACCCGAGAGCGCCCAGCGACGCCTGGCCTACCGGATCGATCCCCAGGCCCTCGATCCAGATCACCTCCGGGCGATCGAGGCCCATGGCGTCGATTGCCTGGTTTCTGGCAACCGCTACCTGGATGTGCTGCCCGCCGGTGTCAACAAAGGCACCACCCTGCTCGCCCTGCTGGCCTGGCTCGACCTCGACCATGGCGCGGTGGTCACGGCGGGCGACAGCCTCAACGATCTGGCGATGTTCGAGACCGGACTGAAGGGGGTGATGGTGGGCAATGCGGAGCCGGGCCTGGTCGCCGCCCTGCCACGGCTGCCGGCCGTCTACCGCTCCACCGCCCATGGCTGCGAGGGAATCGTGGAGGGCTTGCGCCACTTCGGATTCGCCTATCTGCTGGAGGGGGTGTTCTGAACGCTGCGGTTCGCCTCCTGCTCCCGCTGCTGCCGCGCTTTGGTGTGGGCGGTGGCGGTGGCCTGGCGTGGGTCCTCCGGCCAGGGATGGCGGGGGTAGCGCCCCCGCAGCTCGCGGCGGACCTCCCCATAGCCGCTGCCCCAGAAGCCCGGCAGATCACGGCTGATCGCGGCGGGTCTGCCCGCCGGTGAGAGCAGGTGCACCGTGACCGGCAGCTGGCCCTCCAGCAGGCAGGGGTGCTCCGTGCAGCCGAACAGCTCCTGCAGCTTGACCGCCAGTACAGGCTCATCCCCGCTGTAATCGAGTGCCGCTTCCCGGCCGGAGGGCACCGCCAGCCGTTCCGGTAGCCAGCGGTCGAGTTGGTGTCTGCGCTCCCAGTCGAGGTCGCCCCAAAGGGCGGCGATCAGATCGAGCTGGCGGAGATCCTGGCGGCTGCGCAGGGCTGCCAGGGCATCGCCCAGCCAGAGCCCAGGGTCCTGCTGCAGGGTCTCCCAGCGGCGGTCTGGCCAAGGGGGGCCGAGCTGGCGATGGGCCAGGGCCAGGCGCTGCTGCAGGCTGCGGCTGCGGCGGCACCAGGGCAGGGCCTCAAGGCCCAGGCTGGCCAGCCCCTCCCGCATCGCCGCCAGCACCTCCTCGCCCGTGGCCTCCGGCCAGGGGGAGCGTTGCAGTACCAGGGCTCCGAGCTTCAGCACCCGCTCACAGCGCACCCGTTCCGCCTCACCATCCCAACGGGCCACCGTTTCAACGTGGCCCTCGGCGGCGGCCCAGTCGTCGAGCAAGGCAGAGTCGAGCGGGGCCGCCAGGAGCACCCTGGCCTCGCTGCCCTGGCCATCGGCAGCGGCGATGGCCAGGGCCGGCGCTGCCGCCAGCGGATCGGTCGCTGGCAGCCAGGCGCCACGGCCGCCGCGCAGCAAAAAACGGCCACCGCCCCCATCCCGGGCCAGGCCGATCCGCTCCGGGAAAGCCCAGGCGATCAGCCTGGCGATCGTGCGGCCCTCCGGTTCCGGCCCGTCCCGGCGGGTTTCGGCCGGCTCGGGATCCGGATGGCCCGGGCCGGCGCCACTGCCGGGCGGGGGGGGCGCCAGGGCACCGCGGACCTGGCGTCTGAGCTGCTCCTGCAGGGCCTGCAGCTCGCGCCGCCGTCCGCTGCGGCCCGGGGCCAGCCGGTCGGCGGGGGTCCCAGCGCGGCCCCGCAACCAGTCGAGGCGCTGCAGCAGATCGCACCCCACCTCACGGGAGTCGAGGGGGTCCCGCTCCCCCAGCAGCACCGCCAGGGCGCAGCCCAGTTCCAGGGCCCCGGCCGCGGCGGCCTCTAGCAGCATGTGGGCCAGCCGGGGCTGCAGGCCCAGCCGTGCCATCGCCCGGCCATGGGCGGTGATGCGCCCCTCGCCATCGACCCCATCGAGCTGCCGCAGCAGCGTCTGCCCTTCCTGCAGGGCCGGCCTGGAGGGCGGGTCGAGCCAGGGGAGATCCTCCCCGAGCCCTGCCCCCCAGGCGGCGAGCTGCAGCACCACCGGCAGGGGATCGCCTTCGAGCAGCTCAGGGGGATCGAAGCCAGGCCGCGAGGGGGTGGCCCCCGGGCTCCAGAGCCGCAGGCAGCGGCCAGGCCCCAGGCGTCCGGCCCGGCCGCGGCGCTGCTCCGCGCTGGCCAGACTGGCCGGCACGGTGACCAGGCGATCCATGCCCGAGCTGGGATCGAAGCGGTTGCGGCGGCTCAGGCCGCTGTCGATCACCAGGGTCACCCCCTCGATCGTCAGCGAGCTTTCGGCGATGCTCGTGGCCAGCACGATCCGGCCGGCGGGATCGTGCGCCGGGGCGATCGCCCTGGCCTGCTCCGCCAGCGGCAGCTGTCCATGGAGTGCCAGGCAGGCCACCGCCGGCCCCCAGGCGGAGCTGAGGATCGCCTCGCGGGTCTGCTCGATCTCCCGGCGGCCAGGCAGAAACACCAGCACGGTCTCCCCTGGGCGGCGCAGGGGCAGCCAGTGGTCTTCCAGGGCGCGGACCACCTGCCGCTCCAGCCGCTCCCGCTCCCGGGGGCGCTGGTGCAGCACCTCCACCGGATGGCTGCGCCCCGGGCTGTTGATCACCCGGGCCTGATCGATCCCGGCCGCCAGCGGTTCGAGATCGAGGGTGGCGGACATCAGCAGCACGCGCAGATCGGGTCGCAGCAGGGCCCGGGCCTGGCGGACCAGGGCCAGGGCCAGGTCCGACTCGGCACCGCGCTCGTGGAATTCGTCGAAGATCACGCAGGCCACCCCCTCCAGGGCCGGGTCCTCCTGCAGGCGACGCAGGAACAGCCCGGCGGTGAGGGCTTCCAACCGGGTGGCGGCGGAGCGGCGGCTCTCCAGGCGCACGCTGTAGCCGACCCTTTGGCCCACCGCCTCAGCCAGGCCGGCGGCGAGGCGCTCGGCGGCGGCCCTGGTGGCCAGGCGGCGGGGCTCGATCAGCAGAATCCTGCCCTCCTGGCCGAACCGGGCGAGCAGGTGGAGGGGCACACGGGTGGTCTTGCCAGCCCCGGGGGGGGCCTGCAGCACCAGGGTGGCGCCGGGCACGAGGGCCGCGGCGATGGCCTCCAGCTGGCTGTCGATCGGCAGGGCGTCGGCCAGAAGCTGTGGTTGGGGTTCAGCGCACGTGGCGGATGCCGTCAACGGGGTGGTAGGCCTCACCGGTGATCTCCTCGTAGACCATGGCCGGCAGGCCGGTCTCGAACATGGTCTGCAGCGCTTCCTTGAGGTAAGGGTTCCAGCCGCCGGTGCTCACCTTGCCGTGGCGCACGGTCCAGTCCCAGGTGCCCTGCAGATCCCGTGGGATGCGTCCCTCGCGGTCGCGGCGGGCGACCAGATCCTGGGATTCGACGATCCCCACGAGGATCGGCTGCTTGCCGTAGGCCGGGGTGAGGCTGAGCTCCAGGCGCACCGGATCATCCTTGACCATTTTCAACCGGAACCTTGGTGGCAGCTTCAGACTCCCCAGAACAGCCGCCACGATCCTGGTCCTCTGATCCACCTTGATCTCCACGTTCGGCCTCCGCCGCGGACTTTGCTCACCGGGGCAAGCCTATGCAGCAGCCATGCCGGCGCAGCTTGGGGGTGGATCGGATCAAGGGCCGGCGCCTGCGGAGCCACAAAGGGGAAGTCAGGCGGGAGGCCGGGGGCTCAGCCGGGATCGCTGGGGAACCCGGAGGGCTCGTTGTCGCCGCTGAACCGAACGGTGAGCAGATCTTCCTGCGTGAGCTGGCCCTGGGCATCGAGCAGCTCGGGGTGGATCGTCAGCCGTCCGGTGCGGTCGTCGCCGGAGGTGGGTGTGGCGGCTTGCCTGCTGCGATCGAGCGGAGCGGAAGCGGCCCTGAATCCCTTGGACATCACCCGGAAGGCCTGCCAGAGCAAAACAAGAAAACAGGCGCCGTAAAGGAGCGGGAAGAGCTGCGCCAGGAGTGGGGGCATCGGATTCAGGACCCCGCGGGTGCCACGGATTCCTCCATCATCGCCCCTTCGCTGGGTAGCCGCTGGTGGCCAGCAACCAGGCCCAGAGGGTGGTGCAGGCGGCGCCGAACGCCAGGAACGCAAGCAGCAGGCGACTGGTGTCCATCACTGGAAAAGAAAGTTCACAAACCTTAGGCGGGCTTCCCGGGGCGGGGTCGGTTTCCTCCCCTGCTCCACGCCGTCGCGCCCCCCTACGGTTTGAATTCCTGACTGTTCGCCTCGCGTGGCCCTCCCCAGCCGTGTTCTGGCCTCCGGTGTCGCCGGTCTGGCTGCCCTGGGCGCGATCACGGCGGTCGTTTCTCCCGAGCCCGCGGCGGCTTTCTCGCCCGCGGCGGCCTCCCTGTCCCGCCAGTCGTTCGTGGCGGCCGCGGTGCGCCGCAGCGGCCCGGCGGTGGTCACCATCGACACGGAGCGCCGGGTGGCTTCCCCGGGCCGGGCTGGTTCCTCCGCCCTGCTCAACGATCCCTTCTTCCGTCAGTTCTTCGGACTGCCGATGATGCCCCTGCCGCCCTCTCGGCGCACCGAGCGTGGCCAGGGCAGTGGCGTGATCATCCAGGCCGATGGTCTGGTGCTCACTAACGCCCACGTGGTCGAGGGCTCTGATCGGGTCACCGTGGGTCTGCAGGGTGGCCAGCGCTATGAGGCCCGGGTGGTGGGCGCCGATCGCATCACCGACCTGGCCCTGCTTCGCCTCACCGGCGCTGGCCCCTGGGCCGTGGCGCAACTCGGCAATTCCGACGCCCTGCAGGTGGGCGACTGGGCCATCGCCGTGGGCAATCCCTTCGGGCTCGACAACACCGTGACCCTCGGCATCGTCAGCAGCCTCAACCGCAACGCCAGCAAGCTCGGCATCACCGACAAGCGCCTCGATCTGATCCAGACCGATGCCGCGATCAACCCTGGCAATTCCGGCGGTCCCCTTCTCAACGCCGATGGCGAGGTGGTGGGGATCAACACCCTGGTGCGATCTGGCCCTGGCGCCGGGCTCGGGTTCGCCATCCCCATCAACCGGGCCCGCAGCATCGTCAGCCAGCTGCTCAGCAGTGGCAGGGTCAGCCATCCGGTGATCGGCGTCGGCCTGATCCCCTTACCCCAGCCCAATGCCGAGGGGCTGCGTTCGGGGGTGGTGGTGGGCTCGTTGCAGCCCGGGGGGCCGGCCGAGCGTGCCGGCCTGCGCCAGGGGGATGTGATTGTGATGGCCGCTGGCCGCAGCCTCAATTCGGCGAGCCAGCTGGTGGCCGCGGTGGAGGCCAATGGGGTGGGGCGGGCCCTCGACCTGCGGGTGCTGCGGGCCGGCTCATCCCTGGACCTGCGGGTGATTCCGGGGGAGATGGCCCCCTGAGCGTCGCAGAAGCCATCTCCGGGGAAACGAGCGGCAAACGGACGACGCCCCGGCCAGGGAGAACCCGGGCCGGGGCGTGAGGAGTGGTGGATCGAATGCCAAGCGCAGGAGGGACGGTGGCGTTGTTGACGTTCCCCGGGCTTGCGGAGCCTCAGGAGCCTGGCTCAGCTCGAACCCTGTAGACCGGCGCCGCGCAGTTCTTCGGGGGCGACGCGGCTCGGCCCCCCCAGCTGCTGCCGCATCACCCACTGGGTGGCGGCTTTCTGGCTGTGCCAGGCCTGGAGCAGTTGCTTGGCGATGTCCCGCAGGGCCTCGGGATCGCAGGTGGCATCGATGGCCCGATTCATCCGCTCGATCTCAAATTGCTGGCCGAGGCTGAGGGCGAGGGGTTCCGTCATGACGAGCAGGGGGGTCAATGAGGACCCCATGAAGCTACAAACTGTTTCAAGGACTCACGTATCAGTCGCCACACAGTTATGTGGTGTGTCAGTGAATGCTGGTCTGGACGCGGCCCGAGACCGCCGACCGGGCCGCCTCGGGGCCTGGGCTGTCAGGGGATCGCGACCCGTCCGGGGAGGCTGGACCGGTTCAGCTGGCCTGGGCGGCCTCCTGGTTCTCCTCGCCGCTGCCGCGGCGCTCGGCGCGGCGCTGCTCCTGGCGCTGCTGCTGGCGGCGCCGGTTCTGTTCCCGCTGGGCGAGACGTTCACGCTCCTGGCGCTCGGCCTCGGCGGCGGCGGCCTCCTCCAGTTTTTTTTGCTCGTAGTAGGCGTAGTCGCCCCGGTAGAGCACCAGCTCACCATCGCGCAGCTCAACGATCCGATTGGCCACCCGGCTGATGAAGTAGCGGTCGTGGGAGACGAGCAGGGCGGCCCCCTCGTAAGCCATCAGGGATTCCTCGAGCATCTGCTTGGCGGGAATGTCGAGGTGGTTGGTGGGCTCATCGAGCACCAGCAGGTTGCAAGGGGTGAGCAGCATCAGGGCCAGGGCCAGCCTGGCCTTCTCGCCGCCGGAGAGCTGGCCCACCTCCTTGAAGACGCTGTCGTTGCTGAAGCCGAAATTGCCGAGCAACGAGCGCACCTGGGTCTGGGTCCAGTCGGGCACCGCTTCGAACAGGGTGTCGATCACCCGGCGCGACAGATCGAGGGCCTCGGCCTGGTTCTGCTCGAAATAGCCGGCCACCACGTTGTGGCTGCCGAGGCCGGCCTGGCCCTCGTCCGGCTGCTCCAGGCCCATCACCAGCCGCAGCAGGGTTGATTTGCCGGCCCCGTTCGGCCCCACGAAGGCGATCCGGTCGCCTCGCTCCACTTCAAGATCGGCCCCGAGAAAAAGGATGCGATCGCCATAGCTGTGGCTCAGATCGCGGATCGTGGCCACCTGGCGACCGGAGCGGGGCGCCGGCGGGAACTGGAAACGGGGCCCCGCCACCCCCTCCAGCGGCGCCTCGATCCGCTCCACCTTCTCGAGCAGCTTCTCGCGGCTCTTGGCCTGGGTGCTGCGGGTGGCGCTGGCCCGGAAGCGGTCGATGTAGGCCTGCTGGCTGGCCAGCTCCTTCTGCTGCCGTTCGAAGGCGGCGAGGCCCGCCTCCCGCTCGAAGGCCTTCTGCTCCAGGTGCTGGCTGTAGTTGCCGAGGTAGCAGCGGGAGACGCCGCGCTCGGTCTCGACGATCTGGTTGCAGACCCGATCCAGGAAGGTGCGGTCGTGGCTGATCACCACCAGCGGCACGCTCAGGCCGATCAGGTAGCCCTCCAGCCATTGGATCGTCTCGACATCGAGGTGGTTGGTGGGTTCATCGAGCAGCAGCAGATCGGGCTCCTGCAGCAGGATCTTGCCGAGGGCGATGCGCATCTGCCAGCCGCCCGAGTAGTCGCCCACCCGGCGTTCGGCCTCTTCGGGGCTGAAGCCGATCGTGGGTAGCAATTTGTCGATGCGGGCGTCGAGTTCGTAGCCATGCAGGGCTTCGAAGCGGCTTTGCAGGCTCCCCAGCTCGGCGATCAGGCGGTCGAGCTCGTCGGGATCGGCTGCCGCCTCGCTTCCCATCGCCTCCTCCACGGCCGTGCGGCGATTGAGCACCTCGGCGGCTTCGCCGAAGGCCTGGAACAGTTCAGCGCGCACCGTGCGGTGGGGATCGACATCGAACTCCTGCTGCAGATAGACGATGCGGGGAGCCCCCTGCTTGACCACCTGGCCGCTGCTGGGCTCCTCAAGGCCGGCAATGATCCGCATCTGAGTGGATTTGCCGGCCCCGTTCACCCCCACCAGCCCGATCCGATCCCCCGCCTTCACCTCCCAGCTGACATCGCGCAGCACCTCGCCGGTGGGATAGATCTTGCCGATCCGTTCGAGGCGCAGCACAGCCCTGTTCTGAACATCACGTCATCATCCTCCGCCGGCCCGCCGGTCGCCCGCGCCCGCCCCAGCCTACGGACCTGGCGGCAGACTGGAGTTCAGCGTCAGGACAGCCACCATGATCCGCAGGCTCGAGCAGGTGGCCGCCCTGGTGGTGGCGGCCGGATTGGCGCTGGTGAGCTACTGGCTGTTCTTCAGCTGGGCCCGCGGTGGTGGGGCGGGCGATCGGCTGCCGGGCCGCCCCCGATCCTCCCTGGCGATTCCCGCTGTGGCACGGGCATGGCCAGCGACCCCCGCCGCCTGCTCAGAGACCGCCGCGGGCCTTGAGCAGCCAGCGGCTGGTGGCGCTGTCGTCGAGGCTGGCCAGGTGGGCCCGCACCAGCTCGGCGGTCACGGGCAGCCCTTGCTCCTCACCGATCTCCACGATGCGTGAGATGGCACCGCTTGGGTCCTGGAGGGCCTGGCGGAACAGGGACTGGGTCAGCTCGGCATCGGCACTGATGTGCCCGTAGAGAGCGGCGGCATTCTCTGCGCTCATCGAACCTGGGAGGCTGCATCGACGCTAGGCCCTGCGGTCAGGGCTGCGCCACGGTGCCGTTGCTGCCGCCTGGCCGGGGCGGTTCCGGCGCAGGACTTGCCCCGGGGGATCAGGCCGCGCTGGGGTGGCTGTCGTCCTCGGTGCCGGTGGCGCTGGCGTCTTCCATGCTGCGGGCATCCAGGCAGAGCACCTTGCGCAGCTGGGCGTAGTTGGCGGCCAGGCCCTGGCGACCCTCCTGCTGGGCTCCGTATTCGGCCCGCTGCAGCACGTGGTGGAGGTGGGTGAGCAGGTAGGTGCTGATCACCGCGGAAACCAGCACATCGCTGGGCTCCGGCTTGGCGGCGCGCCGGGGGGTGCTGGGTGTGGCCACCGGCCGGCTGCGCCGGGAGCGCTGCGGAGGTCTGGATTCGCTGCTGGGGAGGGCGGGCTGTCGGGGAGTGGCCATGGTTCGGTCGGCAGGGGGCCGGCGAGGGAGGGGTCCTGGGGTGGGGAGGAGCTCGGTGGAGGTTGGCCGGCATCCGTTGCGGCGGACCAGGCGGTCGGGCCGTTGGGACAGGGCCTTTGGAGCAGGCACCCAGCGGGCGGGATCGAGGCCGGTGGATCAGGAGCGGGGGAACCGGTCCGGGGGCGGGTCCGGCGGCTGGTCCGGGGGATCAGGTCGGGACGACGGGCCCCGGGGGCTGGGGCCTGGGCCGGCGGCTGCCGGGCTGGGCCGTCAGGGGCTGGGCGGCTGGGTTGCGGCTGGTTTTTCGGGGGATTGGGGCGGGTGGCTGAGGCGATCCGTTCCGCAAGCCTACCCCTGGATACTACCCTTGCCACCCTCAGTACACTCCTTCGTATCTCACCGGATTCCAGGGGCGTGCCCACCCGCCAGACCTCCTCCAGTGGGCGGCCAAAGTCGCCCAGGATTCAGGTGGTGCTTCCCGAGGAGCTCTGCCTGCGCCTGGCTGCGTTGGCGGAGGACGAATCCCGCACCGTCAGCAACATGGCCAAGGTGCTGATTCAGCAGGGTGTCGAGCGTCTGGAGCGCGACCGCGACCGCGCCCGCACCAACGCCAACGATGGCTTCCGCGCCGAGCTCGAGCGCCGCGGCAGCCGCCCCTCACGGCCGCCGCGGCGGCTGCGGCTGCGGCCCCCCGGGAGCTGAATCGGGCGGGGGAGCCGTCTCAGCCAACCCGTGCCTGGCACCAGCCCCGACGCCGGAGGTGGGCAACGCAGTGCGACGCTTGGGAGAGTCTGTTAGGGGGTAGGGCAGGAGATGCTGTTGACATCAGGGCGGCTCGAAGAAAAAATCACCATGCCAACCCTTCTCATGGGCATGAAACCTGGCGGTGCAAGGAGTCTGATGCTTGCGTGGCGTAAGGATTTGCGATGTTCGAGGAGCCCATCAGAGGGTTGCTCTTCCTCGCTGCCTGGCTGACGATGGATTGGCACGAGTCGACCTTTGCCGCCTTCGGCGCCAGCGCTTATTCGATCAGATTAATCCATGGATATGGAAGCCCACTGGCTCGTGATTCTCTCGCACGGCAGTGACTCTTGCCCCGTTTGCCTCTGCTCACACCATCAGCTGCGCCGATTCGGGAGTGAGTGACTCCAAATACGCAAAGGATGGAGTTTGAGAGGCCGCATTTTCTCTGGCGTTTCTCCTTCAAACATCGAACAAACGCATTCAGCTCCCCGACGATACCCAGCTTCGCTTCTGCGCGATGGGGGGCATTCGTGGGCATGGGTCTGCCCGTGAACGGTGGGCTGCCTGCTCCCCCGCCTCAACGCCCGGCGAAGCGTGCTTTTCAAGACCAAGCTGAACTGGACCGTCGTGACTCACTCAGCTGCCTAGAGATCAGCGGAGACTCCATTCGGGCTTTTGGCTACCGCCAGCTCAGCCCCGGCCCGGCGGAACCCGGGCCGGGGCAGGGGGCGAGCAGGCCCAGCCGCGAGGCGGTTCGGGCGCCGGTGACCTCCGGCCGGGAGGCCGGATGGCCGCGGTGATGCCACCAGGCCAGCAGAGCAAAGGCCAGGGCCTCCCGCTCCGTGGCTCCGATCCCCAGCTCCTCGAGGGGGAGCACCGCGGTGCCCCGGCAGCGGCGCCGCAACTCGTCCATCAGAAAGCCGTTGCGGCATCCGCCGCCTGCCACCAGCAGCTCCAGGGGCTGGGGGTGGGGGCCCCGTTGCAGGTCTGCCGCCACCACGGCGGCGCTGAAGGCGGTGAGCGTGGCCAGGGCATTGGCCGCTGGGCCGGGGCCGCCAGGGCTGCCGGTTCCGGAGGCGTCGCTGGGGCCCGGCTCGCCGGCCTCGCCAGAGGTGACCACCCGGCCGGCGACCGCGGCAAGATCAGCCAGGCGACGGTCCAGGTCTTCGCCGCCGAAGCTCTCGCGGCCGGTGGATTTCGGCGGGCTCTGGCGGAAATAGGGCTCGGCCAGCCAGCGCTCGATCAGCGCCTCATCGATCTGGCCGCTGCGGGCCCAGGCGCCATCGGCATCGAAGCTGAGCCGCCCCTCGCTGAAGCGGCTGATCGCCAGGTCGAGCAGGGTGTTGGCGGGGCCGCAGTCCCAACCGAGCACCGCTGCGCTGCGCTCCGGCCCGCTGGCCGGGGGCAGCAGGGTGAGATTGGCGATGCCGCCGAGATTGAGCAGGGCGCGCCAGCCGCCGATTCCCCCCAGCAGGGCCGCATCGGCCGGCGGCACCAGCGGAGCGCCCTGGCCGCCCAGGGCCAGGTCGGCGCTGCGGAAATCGTGCACCACCGGCCGCTGCAGCAGGTGGGCCAGCAGGGGGGCCTGCAGCAGCTGCCAGCTCGCCCCGCGCCGGCCGCTGCCGGGGTCGGGCGGGCGGTGCCAGAGGGTCTGGCCGTGGCAGCCGACCAGCTCGGCCCGGCCCTGGGGATCGCAGCGGCGGGCCGCCACGGCCTGCTGCTCGGTGAGCGATTCGGCCAGCTCCAGCAGCTCGCCGCTGCTGGTGGGTTGGCCCTGGCCCACCGCCACTAGGCGGCGGCGCAGATCATCGGGGTAAGGGATCGAGGCGTTGGCCAGGATCCGCCAGCGGGGCCGCCGGCAGGGGCCGCTGAACTCGGCCAGCACAGCGTCGACCCCATCGGCGCTGGTTCCGCTCATCAACCCCAGCACCCGCATGGCGCTCAGGCCGAGGGCAAGGCTTCAAGGGCCTTGTAGGAGCCCATCACCACCAGCAGCTCTCCCTGTCCCAGCACGGTGGAGGCCGGGGGGTTGAAGGTCAGCTGGTTGGCGGGCCCAGCGGCCAGCACCGTGACCTGGTGATTGCGGCGCAGGTTGAGGTCCCGCAGCGACTGGCCCACGAAGGCCGGCGGCACCGTGATCTCCTCGATGCCGTTGTTGTCGTCGAGGCGGAGCCGCTCCAGGAGGTTGGGGCGCACGAGCTCCCGTCCCAGGCGGCTGCCCTGCATCCGCGAGGGGAACACCACCCGGTCGGCCCCGACCCGCTGCAGCATCCGCTCGTGCAGCGTGCTGGTGGCCCGGGCGATCACCTGCCGCACCTGGCTGTCGCGGCCCTCTTTGACGATCAGGGTGGCGGTGATGCTGACCTCAAGGGGCTCCTTGATCGCCACCACCACCGTGTCCACATCCAGGGCTCCGGAGGCGCGCAGCGCCTCCTCATCGGTGCAGTCGACCACCCGGGCCTCGAAACCCGGGCAGACCTGGCGCAACTCCTCGATCGCCCGCTGGTTGCTGTCGATCGCCAGCACCTCAGCGCCAGCGTTGAGCAGCTCCTCACACACAGCTCCCCCGAACCGGCCGATGCCGATCACCGCAAAGCTGCTCGGCCGGACATCCGGCCGCCATGGCCACCACTGCGTCATGCCTCAGCGATTCGGTTGGGGGGTGGTGCGCAGGTAGGGACGGATCTCGGTGACGCCCTTGGGGAACCGCGCTCGGGCGTCTTCGGTGGAGATGGAGGGCACCACCACACAATCCTGGCCATCCTTCCAATTCACCGGCGTGGCCACGGAATGGTGGTCGGTGAGCTGCAGCGAATCGATCACGCGCAGGATTTCGTCGAAGTTGCGGCCGGTGCTGGCGGGGTAGGTGATCTGCAGGCGCAGCTTTTTGCTCGGGTCGATGATGAAAACCGAACGCACGGTCAGGTTGTTGAGGGAATTGGGGTGGATCATCCCGTAGAGATCGCTCACCTTTTTGTCGGCGTCGGCGAGGATCGGGTAATCGACCGTGGTGTTCTGGGTTTCGTTGATGTCGCCGATCCAGCCGGCATGACTTTCGGCCGTGTCGACGCTCAGGGCGATGGTCTTGACATTGCGCTTCTCCCATTCCGGACGCAGCCGGGCCACCTCGCCGAGTTCGGTGGTGCAGACCGGGGTGTAATCGGCAGGGTGGGAAAACAGCACCACCCAGCTGTCGGCGGCGAAGTCGTAGAGATTGATCGGGCCGAGCTGGGAATCCTGGGTGAAATCGGGGACGGTGTCGCCGAGCTGAAGTGCCATGGACGGGAGGGTCAACCTCCAGATGCTGGCACAGGCGCGCGGCTGCTGCCTTGGTTCTCGGCGCCATCCGCATCGGCCAGGGAATCCGGCCAGTGGCGCAGCCGTCGGCGCAGATGGTCCAGGCCCAGGGATGCCGTGGCCGAGACGAACAGCATCTGCGGCTCCAGGGCCCTGGCCCGATCCAGGGCCTCGGCCGGGCAGCGGTCGATCTGGTTGCCGATCACCAGCCGCGGCGGGCTGGCGCCGAGCTGGTCGAGCAGGCTGTGGACGCTGCCGAGCTGCTCGGGCCAGGCCGGATCGCTCAGGTCGACCACCAGCAGCAGGCCATCGGCTTCGAGCGCCTCCTCCAGGGTGGAGCGGAAGGCTTCCACCAGCGGCGGCGGCAGGTCCTCGATGAAGCCCACCGTGTCGGTGACCAGCAGCGGTGCCTCTGCGCCGTGGCCCTCCTCCTCCCCAGCCGCCTCGGAGCCCCCCCCCCGCTCCAGCCGGACCCGACGGGTGGTGGGATCGAGGGTGGCGAACAGCCGGTCCTCCGCCAGCACCCCCTGCCCCGGGGCCGCGCCGCTGAGGGCGTTGAGCAGCGAACTCTTGCCGGCATTGGTGTATCCGACCAGCGCCAGCCGCCGCTGACCGCGGCGTCCCCGCCGAAGCCTGGCCCGGTGTTCGCCCAGCTCGCGCACATCGCGCTGCAGCCGCTCGATCCGGCGGGCGATGGCGCGTCGATCCTTCTCCAGCTGGGTTTCGCCCGGTCCGCGGGTGCCGATGCCGCCGCCCTGCCGTGACAGGCTCAGGCCGCGGCCGGCCAGCCTTGGCAGTCGGTAGCGCAGCTGGGCCAGCTCCACCTGCAGCCGGCCGGCGGCACTGGCGGCCCGCTGGGCAAAGATGTCGAGGATCAGCTCGCTGCGGTCGCTCACCGGCAGGTCGAGCAGGCGCTCCAGGTTGCGCGCCTGCACCGGCGTCAGGTCCCTGTCGGTGACCACCAGCGAGGCCCCCAGCCGCCGGGCCTCCAGGGCCGCCTCCCGCAGCTTGCCCTCCCCCCAGAGGGTTGCTGAGCTGCCCCGGCTGGTGCGCTGTGCCACCAGGCCCAGGGGTTCGGCGCCGGCGCTGCGCACCAGCCCCTCGAGCTCGGCGATGCGGCGCCGATCGATGCCCGGGTCGCCGCCGCCGCTCACCAGCAGCAGCACCCCTTCCCGTCCGGAGCGCGTCCCGGAGTCGGCGTTGCTTGGCTGGGCAGCGCCCCTGCGGGCGGCGGCGACGATCCCATCAGAGCTGGTCTCCAGGGCCGCGGGATCCACGGCGCAGAGCTCCCCCAGCTCCTCTTCGCGGTGGAGCTGCCAGGCCTCTTCCCCCTCGGCGCAGGGGAGGAGCAGGGCGGCGGGCCAGTGGCCCCCGGCGCCGGCCTGGCGCGGAAAGCGGAGCCATAGCCGTGGCTGCAGGTCGAGGCCGACGATGGCCTCCTGGGCCCCCGGGCGCAGCCGGGGGTGGCGGGCGCTGCCGGCGCAGGTGAGCAGGCGCAGGTCGCTGCCCTGGCGCCGCACCGGACCGCTGAGTCGGTCGAGCAGCCGCCCCGAGGTCTCCAGATCGCCGATCCAGAGCAGGCGGCAGAGGCCCCGGCCATCCACCACCAGGGTGAGGGGTTGATCCAGCTGCTCCGCCTCAGCCGCCAGCCGCTGCAGGGTGAGGCGATCGGCCACCCCATCGGCCGGGTGGCGGCGGTGGCAGAGGCCCTCCAGCCGGCGCCGCTCGGCCGGCCGCAGCCCGGCGGTGCGCCCCGCCAGCACCGCCTGTTTCATCGTGCCGATCCTCCCGGTTTCGTTGCTCCCCCAGTCCTGTGCAGCGACGTCGGTCCGCTCACGCCGCCCAGTCGGTGAGCCAGCCGGCGGCCACGCGCAGCTGCTGGCGCAGCCCCGGCAGACGGGTCAGGTAGGCGAGGCGGCGCAGCTGGAAGGCGGCCGGGCCCGCCAGGGTGATCCCGCTGCTGGTCAGGGCGGCCTCACCGCGGCCGAGGCTGAGCATCTCGCCGAGATCGGTCCAGCGGAACGGTTGCGGCTCCCTTCCCTCCAGGTGGGCGAGCAGGTTGGCGGCCACCACCGGCGCCTGCTGGAAGGCCACCTGGGCACTGGTCGGCAGCGACAGGCCCTGGCCCTGCGGCGTCTGGGGGACGGCGGCGAGGTCGCCGACCACGAACACATCGTTCCGGCCCAGCAGCCGCAACTGCTGATCGCAGAGCAGCCGGCCGCAGCCATCACTCTGGGGCGTGGGGCTGATCAAGGGGGGGCGGCAGCGCTGACCGGCGGTCCAGATCACCCCCTGCACCGCCAGCGACTGCTCCTCGCCGCTGGGCAGGAGCCGCAGCTGCAGCCGGTCGGCAGCGACCTCCACCACCCGGGTGCGGGTGCGCACCCGCACATCACGGCGCTGCAGGCTGAGCAGGGCCTGCTCCCGGTTGAAGGCTCGCGACTGGGGTAACAGGGTTTCCCCTTGTTCGATCAACTCCACCACCGTGCTGGAGCCGGCCAGGTCGGCGAGCTTGCAGGCGAGTTCGACACCGGTCGGGCCACCCCCCACCACCGCCAGGCGCTGCAGGGGGCGGCCGCTGCGGCGGAGCAGCTCCAGCTGCTCCTGAAGCCGCTGCACATCAGCCAGGCTGCGGAAGCCGAGGCAGTGGCGCTCCGCCCCGGGCACCCCGAAGGTGTCGACCGAGGCACCGCTGGCCAGCACCAGGGTCCGCCAGGGGATGGAGCGGCCGGCGGCGGTCTGGAGGGTGCGGCGCTCCAGGTCGATGCGATCCACCCGGTCTTGCAGCCAGCCCACCCCCAGATTCGCCAGCAGGGTGTCGTAGCGGGGGGCGATCTCCCAGCTGCGCAGCTCGCCGCTGAGCAGTTCGTAGAGCAGCGGCAGAAAGACGAACTGCTCGCGGGGCTCCACCAGCAGCAGGGGTGGATGGCGCCGTTCCCGGCTCAAGGCCTGGGCGGTGTAGAGGCCGCCGAACCCACCGCCCACCACCACGATGGATCCGGTTCTGGATCCGTTCGATCCCTCGCTCGGGTTGTCGGTGGGGCCCGGGTTCGGGGCCTGGGATCGGGAACCGCTGGTCTCCATGCCAAAACCCTACCCAGGCCGCAGCCCGGGGGTGATGATGGGGCGATGGTTTCCGCTCCACCCGCCACGACCTCTACCCCCGGCCCGATCCCCGGATCCGCTGCGTCCAGCGACACCCGCTCGGAGCACCTTCGCGGCAGCGTCACGGCCGATCCGCTGGCCACGGCCGCCGTTCTGCCGCCGGATCGTCATGGGGTCCCGATCGATCAGGAGCGGGCTCAGGTTGAGCTCCAGGATCTCTCTCCCCAGGAGCGGCTGGCCTGGGGGCTGGAGACCTTCGGCGAGGGACTGGCGCTCACCTCCAGCTTCGGCATTCAGTCGGCGGTGCTCCTGCACATGCTCAGCGAGCTGGCCGGCGGCTCGACCGTGCCGGTGCTCTGGGTTGACACCGGCTATCTCCCCCCCGAGACCTACCGCTACGCCGCCGAGCTTCAGGAGCGGCTCGGCTTTGATCTGCGGGTGGTTCAGGCCGGCCTCAGCCCGGCCCGCATGGAGGCGCTCCACGGCCGGCTCTGGGAGAGCGGCACCTTGGCGGATCTGGAGCTCTACAACCGCCTCCGCAAGGTGGAGCCCCTGGAGCGGGGCTTTGCGGAGCTGGAGGTGTGCTGCTGGGCCAGCGGTGTGCGGGGCGGCCAGACCGACCACCGCAGCACCATGGCCGTGATCGATGGTGTGCGGGGTCGCTGGGCCCTGCGCCCGCTCCTGGCCTGGAGCCGCCGCGACGTCTACTACTACATGGAGCGCCACGGTCTGCCCCAGCACCCCCTGTTCGAGCAGGGCTACTCCACCGTCGGCGATTGGCACAGCAGCGGCCCCGACACCGCCAGCGCCGCCGGCCGCGCCACCCGCTTCGGCGGCCTCAAGCAGGAATGCGGCATCCATCTGCCCGGTCTGATGGGTGAGGGGATCTGAGCCGCCGCCGCGGTGGCTGTTGATCGGCAACAGCCGCTGGCACTGGGCCTGGCCCGAACCCACCGCCCCCGGCGGTCTGCTGATTCGCCACACCGCCCCGGAGTCGCCCGATCCCGATTCCACCGCCCTGGTGGCCTGGGCCGCGGTCGGCCCCGTTCCCACCGGTCGCCTGCCGATGGGCCGACGGCTTGCGCTGGAGGCGGTGCCCCTGGGGGATCTGCCCCCCTGGCTGGGCATCGATCGGGCCCTGGGCGGCTGGCTGGCCTGGCGGCGAGTCGGCGGCTCGGTGCTGCTGGCCGATGCCGGCACGGTGCTGAGCCTCACCTGGGTGGATGGTGGCGGCCGCTTCCGCGGTGGCCGGCTGCTGGCCGGTGCTGCCCTGCAGCTGCGGGCGATGGCGGCGGGCACGGCTGCCCTGCCGGATCTGGGGGAGGCGGGCCGAGGTGGTGGCGACCCGGGGCTGGCACTGCCGCCCTGGCCCCAGTCCACGGAAGGGGCGATGCGCTCCGGGGTGCTGCGGGGGCTGGCGGCGGCCATTGCCGCTGCCCATCGGGAGCTGCGCGAGCTGGATCCCGCCTGCCGTCTGGTGCTCAGCGGTGGCGACGCGGCGGTGCTGGCCGCTTTGCCCGCCTGGGGGGCTGACCCGGCCGGGACGCCGGAGCTGCAGCCCGATCTGGGGGTGGCAGCCCTGGCGGCCCTGCGGCCTGAACCGGTCTGAGGGGTGGAGGCTGGCGGGGGGCTCCCGCTGGCGGACGCTCAGGCCGCCGCGGCGAGATCGGCCAGGATCTGGTCGGCCATGGTTTCGGCCTTCACCTGGCGATAGATCAGCTCCAGCTTGCCCTCGGGATCGATCACGAAGGTATGGCGCATCATCCCCATGTACTCCTTACCCATGAACTTCTTGAGGCCATAACTGCCATAGGCCTCCGCCACCGGGCAGGGCTCGGCATCGCTGAGCAGGGTGAAGGGAAGGGTGTATTTGGCGATGAACTTGGCGTGGCTGCCGGCGCCATCCTTGCTGATGCCGAGCACACGGATCCCGGCGGCCTCCAGATCGGCCCAGCGGTCGCGGAAGTTGCAGGCTTCCTTGGTGCAGCCCGGCGTGTCATCTTTGGGGTAGAAGTACAGCACCACCCTCTGCCCCCGCAGCGAGGCCAGGCTCAGCGGTTGGCCGTCCTGATCCGGAAGGGTGAAGTCGGGGGCGGGATCGCCGATCGCGAGGCTCATCGGTGCTGGCGCAACAGGGCCGTGAGCCTAGGGCCCATGGCCGCGGAGCCGAGCCAGGGTGCTGGGATCGCGGGCCTGGGGGCTCCCCCAGGCGCATCGTTGGCGCGCCGATCGGGTCGGGGGGGCCGGGATCGGGCGTGGGCAAGGGCCGCCAAGGTTCCTACGTTTCCAGGGAGTCCTCCCATCCCTTGCCGTGACCAAGACTCTGCTCGCCGCCCTCCTGGCGGGATCAGCCGCCGCTGCGCTTCTGGGCGGCACCCTGGCGGCCCAGGCCGCCACCAACCCGATCCGCTGGAACAGCGGTGGCGCCGTCTGGTCCACGCCCCAGGGCGCTGTCGACAGCTTTGTCGAGACCGGTGAGGTGAGTGAACGCGGTCTCGACGGGGGGCTGGCTCGCTCCGGCTGGAGCCGCGAGGAGGTGCGCACAGGCCTGAGCAAGAGCTATACCGTCGATCTGGCCGCGGTGAGTCGCTTCCTCTATGCCGACGCCGGCGTCAAGTTTCTGAAGAACGCCACCGCCAGCTACTTTCCCTACGCCTCGATGAACACCTACGCCGTTCAGGCATTGCGTTCGGCCATCATCAAGGATGCGGCCGATGGTGCCATCTCAGCCGTGGGCATCATGCGGGCCCTGCCGGTGGATTTCCGCCTTGCCGATTTCTGCAACACCTACAGCGGCGCCCAGACCATCTGCGCCGAGGGTCGCTGCCAGAGCGGCACCGCCCAGTGCACCTCCCTGTTGTCCTGGTATGTGTTCCTGCCGGCCTGCATCCAGGCCAACCAGGTGCCCGATCCCCTCGATCGCCTCTCCTCCCGCCGCGGCATGTGGTGATCGGGGCGCTGCCGGCCGCCGGCGATCTCGCCCTCAGGGCAGGCGGCTGAGCAGCAGCCGGTGCTCCATGGGCTGGGGCAGGGCTGCCCCCCGCTGCTCCTCGAACAGGGCCGCGAGAGCGACAGCAGCCCCTGGCCCCAGGTCGCTCTCCAGCCGCAGTCGGTAGTCGACCCCCGGCCCGAACCAGCGTCGCAGCAGGTCGGGCTCCAGCCGCAGCTCCAGCTTCTCCTCCCACACTCCCTCCTCGACCCGCCAGCCCCGCTGCTCCAGCAGCTGGCGCACCACGGCGCTGTTGTCCTGCTCCGCCAGCCAGTCGGCCTCCAGGGCGATCGCCGCATCCAGGCTGCGCCGGCCGTCGCCGCCACGCTCAGCGCCGCCGCGGCTCCGGCCCTGCCCCTGAGCCGCCAGCCAGGCCGCCAGGCTGCCGGCCGGCCCGAGCCGGGGGCGGCTGAACAGCCAACGCCCCTGCGCCGCAGGCGCGGCCAGGGCGGTGAGCGTCGTCAGCCAGCTGGCCAGGGTTGGCTGGGCCAGCCCCCGGAAGGGTTGGCGGGCCACGATCCACTCAAATCGCTCCTCCCGCTCCAGCTGGCCGCCGAGCTGCCCCGGCTGGTCCGGATCCACCGTGAGCAGCCGGGGCCGGCGCAGGGCATCGAGCAGCTGCAGCTGGGCCTCAAGCCGCCGTCGCTCAGCCTCCCCCGCCACGCTCACCACCACCTCCCCTTCGCTGGCCGCCTCCAGCGGATCGAGGCACCAGAGCAGCGACTGGGCTCCGACCACCAGCACCCGATCGAGGCGAGCCACGGCGGCACCCTCCCAGAAGCGGCGGCGCAGCCGATCGAGCCGCTCCCCCTCGGCCACCGCCTGGCGTTGCAACCAGCGCTCCAGGACGGGGTCCTCCGGGCTGCTGCTCAGCCGGCCCGGCTGTTCCAGGGCGGTCTCGGCCGCGGCGGCCAGTTGGGCCGCCCGGCGGCGCTGCAGCCGCTCCCGCAGCTGTCCTTCCCAGCCCAGCGGGCCCGGCTGCCAGAACACCTGGCCCTGCAGCTCGGCGGGAAGGTACTGCTGGGCGACCCAGTGCTCGGCATAGGCATGGGGGTAGCGATAGCCCACGCCATCGCCGAAGGCCTGGCCATCGCGATTGCCATCCCGTAGGTGACTCGGCACCTCCTGGCGGTTGGCCTGGCGCACGGCCCGGAGGGCATCGAAGAAGCCGAGGCTGCTGTTGCTCTTCTCGGCTCCGGCCAGGTAGAGGGCGGCATGGGCCAGGGGATAGAGGCCCTCGGGCAGCCCCACCCGGTCGAAGGCGGCGGCGCAGGCCTCCACCACCACCATCGCCTGGGGATCGGCCAGGCCGATGTCCTCGCCGGCGGCGATCAGCATGCGGCGGAAGATGAAACGCGGGTTTTCGCCGGCCTCCACCATCCGTGCCAGCCAGAACAGGGCGGCATCGGCGTCCGAGCCCCGCAGCGACTTGATGAAGGCGCTGATCGTGTCGAAGTGGGCGTCGCCCTGCTTGTCGTAGAGCACCGCCCGCTGCTGGATCGACTCCTCGGCGATTGCCAGATCGATGCGGATCACCCCGGCGGCGTCGGGCGGGGTGGTTTCCACCGCCAGCTCCAGGGCGTTGAGCAGGCTGCGGGCATCCCCGCCGGCCACATGGAGCAGGTGGTCCGTGGCCTCGGGGCTGATCGCCACGGGCCGATCGCCATAGCCCTGCTCCGGGTCGGCCAGGGCCCGTGCGAGCAGGCGCCGCAGATCTTCTCCCCCGAGGGGCTGGAGGCGGAACAGCCGGGAGCGGCTGACCAGGGCCTTGTTCACCTCAAAGAAGGGGTTCTCGGTGGTGGCGCCGATCAGGCTGACGCTGCCGTTCTCCACCCAGGGCAGCAGGGCGTCCTGCTGGGCGGTGTTGAAACGGTGCACCTCGTCGATGAACAAAATCGTGCGCAGGCCGTGGCGGGCCAGCCGTTCCCGGGCCGCCTCCACCTCGGCGCGCAGCTCCTTCACCCCCGCCAGCACGGCATTGAGGCTGCTGAAGTGGGCGCGGCTGGCGCCGGCGATGATCCGCGCCAGGGTGGTCTTGCCCGTCCCCGGCGGGCCATGCAAGATCAGATTGCCCACCCGGTCGGCGGCGATGGCGCGGCGCAGCAGCCGGCCCGGGCCAAGGATGGCCCCCTGGCCCACGAAGTCGTCCAGGGTGCGGGGCCGCATCCGCTCCGCCAGGGGCGCAATCCGACGCAGCTCCTGCTCGCGGCGGTGGCTGAACAGATCACTCAAAGCGCGGGCTGGCGTCTGGCGGAGCCCAATCCTGGCGCGGCTGCGACGCTGGCCCCGGGCGGCTTGAGCCCTGCAGACAGCTCGCGTAGGGTTTGCGGCAGTCTTGTCCCCTCCGTGCGCCCACGAAGCTCTGGTTCCCTGGCGCTTGGTCTGGTGATGCTGGCGACCACCCTGGCCGGTTGTGCAGGCAGCAAGCCGCCGCCAGCCGTTCCTCCCCAGGTGCAGCTGTTCACGCCGCGGCCGATGCTCAGCGTCGATGCCGCCGACTACCAGAGCACCCTGGAGGCGATTCGCGAGATCCGTCTCTCCTCCGAGATCGCCGGTCGGATCACGGCGCTGCCGATCTTTGAGGGCCAGCCGGTCAAGCCCGGCCAGTTGCTGTTCACCCTGGATCAGGTGCAGCAGCGCGCCGCCGTCAACGCCGACGCGGCCGAGGCCCGCAAGAACCGATTGAATGCCGAGCGTTATATCTTTCTCAACCAGCAGGGGGCGGTGTCGACCAAGGATCGCGACTTCTATGTGACCCAGGCGATCCAGAGCCGCGACAAGCTCAACGCCTCGCTGGCGACCCTGGCCTACAAGAACGTGGTTTCGCCGATCCCCGGCTTTGTGGGCAATCTGAACTACAAGATCGGCGATGTCATCAAACCCGGTGATGTTGTCACCAGCGTTGTCGACAACAGCCGCCTCTGGCTGCGGATCGATGTGCCCGGTGAGCTCAGCACCCGCGTCCGCCCTGGTCTGCCGGTGTTCCTGAAGGGACCCGATCCGCGGCGGCCGCGGGCGGTGGGCCGGGTGATCTTCGTGGCACCGGCCCTGGACAAGGAGCGCCAGACACTGCTGGTGAAGGCGGAATTCAACAATTCCGATGGTTCGCTGCGCAATAACGAGCGCGTCAACGCCACCGTGGTGTTTGCCCAGCAGCAGGTGCTGGCGATCCCCCAGCAGGCGGTGATGCTGCAGGCGGGCAAGACCTTCGTGTTCCAGGCGGTCAGTGTCGAGGAGGCCCGTCGCCGTCTGGGTCGGGCGATCGAGCCCGAGCCCCTGCCCAATCTGCCGGTGGCGATCCAGGTGCCGGTGAGCCTGGGCACCCTCCAGAACGGCGCCTACCCCGTGCGTGCCGGGATCACGGCAGCCGACACCGTGGTGGTGGGCAACCTGGCCCAGCTGCGCAGCGGCCTGTCGGTGCAGCCGGCCACCGCCATGCTGCAGCCGGCGGCGATGGGGATGCCCGCTGCTGGGTCCGGCTCCGCGGCGGTGAAGGCGCGATGAGCCTCTCCGATACCTTCATTCGCCGCCCCGTGCTGAGCACGGTGTGCAGCATCCTGATCCTGATGGCCGGCCTGATCAGCCTGCCGCTGCTGCCGATCGAGAACCTCCCCAACATCGCGCCGCCGACGGTGCAGGTGAATGCCAACCTGCCCGGCGCCGATGCCCTGACCGTGGAGAGCGCGGTGACGGGGCCGCTGGAAACGCAGATCAATGGCGCGCCCGGCATGGATTACATCACCTCGATCAGCACGGGGGAGGGAAACAGCCAGATCAACGTCTATTTCAAGTCAGGGACGGATCCTGATATCGATCAGGTGAATGTCCTGAACCGTGTGCAGACGGCCTCACCCCAGTTGCCGCCCCAGGTCAATGCCCAGGGGGTCACGGTTCAGCAGACGGCCAGCAGCTATCTGTTGGTTTACAACCTTACCTCCGACCAGGGCCAGTTTGACCGCAGCTATCTCAACGGCCTGCTTCAGCTGAATCTGATCAACCCCCTCACCCGCGCCCAGGGCGTGGGCCAGGTGACCGTGTTCGGGGCCAGCGATCCTGCCTTCCGGGTGTGGGTGGATCCGCTCAAATTGGCCCGCTTCAACCTGACGGTGCAGCAGGTACTGGAGGCGCTCAAATCGCAGAACCAGGTGGTGGTTGCTGGCAGCATCGGCGGGCCGCCCTCGAAACCCAACAATCGCGTCACCTTCCCGATTCTGGTGAACGGCAACCTCAAGACCGTTGAGGAATTCGAGGCTGTTGTGATCGATAAGGGCCCCGATGGGGGGCTGATCCGGATCGGCGATATCGGCAGGGCAGAGTATGCCTTTCAAAACCTTAATCAGGCGGCCATCAACCTGCGCACAGGTTATCCGTGTGTTGGCTTTGGTGTGATCCAGTTGCCCGGCAGCAATGCCATCAGCACCGCCAAGGCCGTCGATGCCGCGATCAGCAGCTTCCGCAGCACCCTGCCGGCTGGGGTGGTTCTGGAAAAGGTGTTCGACCAGTCGGATTTCATCAATGCTTCGATCGCCGGCGCCCTCGATGCCCTGCGCGATGCGGTGGTGCTGGTGCTGCTGATCATCTTCCTGTTCCTCCAGGACTGGAAGGCCACCGCCGTTCCCGCCCTGGCATTGCCGATCGCCCTGCTCGGGGCCCTGATCTTCGTCAAGGCGTTCGGGTTTTCGATCAACGAACTCACCCTGCTCGGCATCATCCTGGCCACCGGCCTGGTGGTGGATGACGCGATCGTGGTGGTGGAAGCGGTGTCCGCTCTCATGGAGGCGGGCGATCGCCCCTTCCAGGCCGCCTCGAATGCGATGAAGGAGCTGACCGGCGCGATCCTGGCCACGGCCCTGGTGCTGCTGGCGGTGTTTGTGCCGGTGGCCTTCTTCCCCGGTGCCACCGGCGTGATCTATCGCCAGTTCGCGCTGACGATCGTGTTCTCGATCCTGGTCTCCACCTTCAACGCCATCTCCGGCAAACCGCTGCAATCGGCCCTGCTGCTCGGCGGCGGCAAGACCGAGCCCCGCGGCCGCCGCTGGACCGTGATCGGCGCCGTGTTCGGAGCGGCCTATGGCGCCATGGCCGGCGGCTGGCCTGCGGCCCTGCTGCTGGGGCTGCTGGGCGGGGTGGTGGGCACCTTCCTGATGCCGATCTTCACGGCCTTCAACGCCGGATTCGATCGCCTGGCCCGGGCCTATGGGCGGCTGCTCAGGCAGGCCATTCGGCTTCGGCGACTGCTGGTGCTGGTGCTGCTGGCCGGTGTGGCCCTCACCGGTGTGGCCTTCGCCGCCATCCCCAGTGGTTTCGTCCCGACCGAGGATCAGGGCTACGGCCTGGGCATCATCCAGCTGCCCCCCCAGGCCTCGATCGAGGCCACGATGGAGGTGGCCTCCAAGGCCCAGGCGATCCTGGCGAAGGAGCCCGAGATCGTGTCCGGTGAGCTGGTGGCCGGCGCCGGTTTCAACGGCGGCTCCCTCAATCAGGGGCTGTTTTTCTTCGGGCTCAAACCGATCGATGAGCGTGGCGGCAAGGGCCAGTCCGCCCAGGAGATCATCAAGCATCTCAACAAGGAATTTGCGGCGATCAGCGGTGCTCGGGTGATCGCCCAGTCACCGGCGGCGGTGCCTGGCTTCAGCGCCCAGGGGGGGCTGTCATTCCAGTTCAATGATTTGAGCAATGGCGGCTATAGCCCCACCGATCTTGCCGAGATGTCGAGGCAGCTGATCGGCAAGGCGATGGCCAGCGGCAATTTCTTCAACCTCTACACCCAGTTCATCAGTGACGCCCCGGTCTGGAGGCTGGAGGTCGATCGGGATCGGCTCGCATCTCTGAACATCGACTATGGCAAAGCGATGCAGGTGCTCGGCACATTGAATGGCGGCAGTTTTGTCAATCAAACCTATGAACAGCAGCAGTATCGGCAGGTGTATCTGCAGGCCGATGGTTCCAGCCGTGACACGGTACAATCGCTCAATAATCTTTATGTGTCAGACAATGCCGGTAAGCTGATTCCGCTCGCCAACGTCGTCAAGGTCAGCCTTGATAGTGCGCCGTCGATCATCAGCCACTTCGATCTTTATCGCACGGTTCTGATCCAGGGCGTCGAAGCGATTGGCCGCAGCAGTGGACAGGCGATCGATGGCCTGATGGCCACGTTCCGCCAGCTCAACTTCAGCAACATCGGCTCCGATTGGTCCGCCCTCAGCCGCTCCGAGGTCCAGGCCGGAGCGCTGGCGGCTCTGGTGTTCGCGCTGGGCATCGCCGTGGTCTATCTGGTGCTTTCGGCCCAGTACGGCAGCTACATCGACCCCCTGATCATCCTGATGACCGTCCCTCTGGCGATGCTCGGGGCTCTGTCGTTCCTGGTGCTGCGCGGTCAGGTCAACAACGTCTATGCCCAGGTGGGGCTGGTGACCCTGATCGGCCTGGCGGCCAAGAACGGAATTCTGATCGTCGATTTGGCCAACCAGCGCATGGAACGCGGCCTGAGCGCCTCCGATGCCGCGATCGAGGCGGCCAGCTCCCGGTTGCGTCCGATCCTGATGACGGCCATGGCCGCCCTGGCCGGCTTCTTCCCGCTGATGGTGGCCACCGGTGCCGGTGCCCTGAGCCAGCGCTCCCTTGGCGCTGTGATCTTCGGGGGCCTGCTGGTGGCCACGGTCTTGAGCCTGTTTGTGGTGCCGTCCTTCTATGTGTTCATGAAGCAGCTTGAGGCCCAATGGTTCCCGGCCAGCGCCGAACCCGAACCGCTGCCCGGCGATCCCCCGGCGGCATGATGCCCCCTCGAACCGAGCTCAGGCCAGCCGAGTCCAGCCGTCCCCGGCGGCGGCGGTTTGATCGTCGCCGGGTTCTGCTCAGCGCCTGCCTTGCCGGCCTGGCTTCCGCCATCCTGGTGCTGCTGCTGCAGCGGGTGGCCCGCACCCCGGGTGAGCCGCTGCCGCCACTGTCCCCGCTTGCCATGGTGCTGCTGGTGGCCGGTGCCTCCGGTTGCGCTGCCTGGGGCGAAACGATGCGGCAGCTGGCGCTGGTGGTGCGGGCAGAGTCTGGGGAGGACGAAGGGCCATAGGATCCAGCCCTAGCCTCCTGATTCAGGCCCCGGACTGCCCCTCGACCGCCGGGTCGATCAGGTGATCACCGTGGGCTGTTCCATGCCCGTGCGCACCCTGATCTCGGCCAGGGCGTCGATGGCGCTGATCAGATCGCCCAGGGCCGCCTGGGGATCCTGGTTGAGGTCGCCGCCGGCGGCCACGTAGCTCTCCAGGTAGACCCGCAGGGTTGCCCCCTGGGTGCCGGTGCCGGAGAGGCGCAGCACCACCCGGCTGCCGTCGTCGAGCAGCAGGCGCAGGCCCTGGCCGCTGGTGAGCGAACCATCGACCGGATCGCTGTAGGCGAAGTCGTCGGCGGTGGCGATGGTGCGGCCGGCGAAGGGCTGTCCCACCAGCTCGGGCAGCATGGCCTTGATGCGGTCATAGAGGCCGTGGGCGGCGTCGCTGGCGATCGCTTCGTAGTCGTGGCGTGAGTAGTAGTGGCGGCCGAAGCGGGCCCAGTGCTCGTCCATCACCTCGGCCACCGAGCAGCCGCGCACCGCCAGGATGTTGAGCCAGAACAGCACCGCCCAGAGACCATCCTTCTCGCGGATGTGATCACTGCCGGTGCCGAAACTTTCTTCGCCGCAGAGGGTGATGCGGCCGGCATCGAGCAGGTTGCCGAAGAACTTCCAGCCGGTCGGCGTTTCGAAGCAGGGCAGGCCCAGCTCCCGGGCGACCACATCCACCGCGGCGCTGGTGGGCATCGAGCGGGCCACGCCGGCCAGGCCGGCGGCATAGCCCGGCACCAGGGTGGCGTTGGCGGTGAGCACCGCCAGGCTGTCGCTGGGGTTCACGAAGCAGGCCTGGCCCAGGATCATGTTGCGGTCGCCGTCGCCGTCGCAGGCGGCACCGAAGTGGTAGGCGTCGCCCTTGAGCAGCAGGTCGGCCAGATCGTGGGCATAGGTGAGGTTGGGGTCGGGATGGCCGCCGCCGAAGTCCTCCAGCGGCGTGCCATTGCGCACCGTGCCGGCGGGGGCGCCGAGCAGCCCCTCAAGCAGGCGGGTGGCATAGGGCCCGGTGACCGCATGCATGGCATCGAAGGCCACCCGGAAGTCGGAGCGGAGCAGGGCGGCGATCCGCTCGAAGTCGAACAGCTTCTGCATCAGGGCGACGTAGTCGTCGACCCCATCGATCACCTCCACCACCAGCTCACCGAGCCGCTGCTCCCCGAGGCTTTCGAGGTCGAGATCGGCGCCATCGAGGATGCGGTAACCCTCCAGGGAACGGCTGGCGGCATAGACCGCATCGGTGAGTGATTCGGGGGCAGGGCCGCCATTGGCGCCATTGATCTTGACCCCGAAATCACCATCGGGTCCGCCGGGATTGTGGCTGGCCGACAGGATGATGCCGCCGATCGCGCCGCGCTGGCGGATCAGGTTGGAGGCGGCGGGGGTGCTGAGGATGCCGCCGCGGGTGGTGACCAGCCGGGCCACCCCATGGGCGGCGGCCATGCGGGCGATCACCCCGATGGCGGCGCGGTTGCCGAAACGGCCGTCGCCCCCCACCACCAGGGTGCCGCCGGCCACCCCCGGGATCACCCGCAGGGAGGCCTCGATAAAGCTTTCGAGGTAGTGGGGGGTCTGGAATTGGCGGCTGCTCTTGCGCAGCCCCGAAGTGCCGGGTTTCTGGTCGGTGAAGGGCTGGGCCAGGGCGACGTGCCGGATGGCGGCAGGATCGGAGCTGGACATCGGTGGCCCGGCATCGGTGGGGGAAAACCACGCTACCGGTCCGCCCTGGCCCCCCTGCCGCTCCGCCCCCAGCCCCCCTGCCGGATCGCGTCCCCCTGGATAGGGTGCGGGGCATGGCCTCTCCCCTTCTCCAGAAGCGGTTCTGTCCCGCTGCCCTTCTGGTCCTGGGCGGCCTGGCTGGAGCGCCGTTGGCCCTGCCGCCGGCCGCCATGGCCGGCCCGCTTCCCTATCCCGAGGCGGTGGCCCAGGGGCGCCAGGCGGCCAACGCCGTGCTCAGCGGCGATGGCGCCGAATCCTGCCTGCGCGGCAAGATCACCGCGGCCCTGCTCCAGCTCAGCGAGAGCTGCGCCGCTGCCGGCCAGGCCGGCCCCCTCTGCGCCCTTGCCGATCGGGCAGTGGTGGTGACGCCGATGGGCCTGCCCTTCATGGAGGACACGGCGCGGCAGGTGCTCGAGCTCTCCTCGGGCCGGTGATGGCCCCCGGGTGGTGGTGCCGCTGGTTGTGAGCGGCTGGATCAGCGCCCGAAGCCGCCGAACTTGAGCGGGGAGCTGTCCGGACCGGTGGGGGCGGTGGCGGGGGATGGCGGTTGGGAGGGCTGTCGGCAGAAGGACCCGACCTCGCGGCTGGCGCCGTCGATCGGATCGCGGCGGGCCAGGCTGTTGGTCGGCGCGGCCACCGCCCGCTGGCGCACGGCCCAGAGGGCGTCCTTGCAGCTGCTGGAAAGGCGCGGGTGGTCGAGCAGGGGATCAGCCAGGCTGCGCGCCCGCTCGCAGCTGCTCGCCGTGTTGTCGCGGCCGCAGCTGAGCGTCTCGCGCTGGATCTCCTGGATGAGGGCGGCTGCGGGATAGGGCGTCTCGCCGGCCCGCAGGGGCGCGCTGGCCAGCAGGGGGCCGGCGGCCAGCAGGCCCAGGCCGGCCGCCAGGGCCCGCGCCGCCCTCCAGGCCGGCGGACGCTGCGCCAGCGGGGCTTGGCCCCGCTCCGATGGCGAGGCTGGCCCTGCAGGAGCCAGGGGGGGGGGCATGCCCGGAGCCCTCGGCCGCTCAGGGGCCAGGGCCTTGCAGGCTGGGGAGGGCACAGACGGCGGGCGCTTGCTCACCATGCTCGGGCAGGGGGGTCTCCTGGCCATGCTGGCCCCTCAGCCGAGGGGCAGGCCGCGGCGCAGGGTCGGTTGACCGGCCTGCCAGCGACGGGCCAGCAGCGGACCGCTCCAGGGGGCCGTGGCGCTGAGCAGCCGCCGCAGCAAACCGTTGCGGCGCAGCAGCAGGGCGCGGCCCAATTCCTGGCGTTGCAGCGCCTGGATCCGCTGGATTTCGGGTCGCCGCCGCTGCTCCACCGTCGCCAGGGCCGCCTCCAGCTGCGCCAACCGCTCCGGATCCCGACCCGCCGCTTGCCAGGCCTCGGGCCGAAGCACCACCAGCAGCGTCTCGGCGGCCACCACCGCATCGCGCAGGGCCATGTTCAACCCCTGGGCCCGCAGCGGACTCATCGGATGGGCCGCATCCCCGAGCAGCAGCAGCCCGGGGCGGTGCCAGCGGGTCGCCAGGGCGGGCCGAATCCGCACCGGCACCGGCGCCGGGATCGCCGAAGGCGCCAGGGCGCGCCACAACGGCGCCAGATCGGCGGGGCTGAGCCGGGCGAAGCGCTCCGCCCAGGGCAGGGCGCTGTGGGGGATGGCAGGAGTGGGCGCTGGGCCGCCGGCGTTGGCTGCAGGGGTGGGCCCAACGGGGGTGGGGCCGTGGTCGGTGCCGGCCGCGGCGGCGTGCTCCCCTCCGTCGCTCAGCCAGCCCAGCCGCAGGCCGCCCCCGGCCGGGCTGTAGAGGGCCAGGCTCTCCCCTCCCCCCAGCAGGGTCACGAAGCGGCCATCGAGCCAGCGCTCCACGGCGGTCGCTGCCCCAGCCTCCAGGGCGAACCAGAGCACGTCCACCGCCTGGGGATCCTCGCGGCGCTCCAGGCCCGCCAGCTGCCGCAGCCGCGATTCCCTGCCGTCGCAGGCCACCACCAGATCGGCGCTGAGCAGGGTGCCGTCGTCGAGGCGCACGCCCCTCACCCGCGCCCCGGGATCGGCGGGATCGCCCGCTGTCCGGTCCCAGTCCAGGGCCGTGGCGGTACGGCCCGGATGCCAGCGCAGGTTGCCGCAGGCCTGGGCCTCCTGGAGCAGCGTCTCCAGCAGCTGCGGGGTGCGGATCAGGCTGCAGGGCGGGCCGGCGCCGAGGGGTTCGGCCACCGCGAACAGGGGCTGCCCCTCCAGCCAGAACGCCCAGCTGCGCAGGGGGCGCCGCGCTGCGACGGGGAGGGCGTTGGCGAGGCCGAGGCGATCAAGGGCCTCCAGGCCGCTGGGCATCAGGCCTTCGCCCCGGGGCAGGTGCTGATGGGGGCAACGCCCCTCGACCAGTTCGACCGCCACTCCGCCGCGCAGCAGCTGCAGGGCCAGGGCACTGCCGCAGGGGCCGGCCCCCACGACCACCACCCGTGGCGGTGCTGTGCCCGGGGTCTCCGGCGGTGGCGCCAGGGTTTCGGGGCCACCCTGGAGGGGGTTGCCTGACGGGGAGCCATCTGAACCCAGACGTTCCGAACCCGGAGCATCGGATCGCGGGCTGGCGGAGCGGGGGGTCAGCGGAGGGGATTCAGGGGGACGGCGGCCCCGGAGCCGGCCGGTGGCGCCATCCCCAGCAGGGTGTGCTTCTTGGTGATCAGGTAGTCGACCAGTTCCTGCTGCAGGATCAGCAGTTCGCTGGTGCAACCCCGGAAGGCGGCGCGATGGCGGATCTCGTCGTGGCGGGTGTGCAGATCGCGCAGCATCAGATCGATCGCATCGAGGCGCGGCGAGTGGACGCGGGAGGAAGGCAGCGGGTCCATCGCGTTCTGAACAGATCAGGGCCGAATCCCGATCGTAGTCGGCGGGGGCGACGGGGCCACCCGGGCCTGGCCGCGGCCGCAGAGCTGCCGCCGCCGGTTCAGGCGCCGTTCCAGCCGCGCCGTGATCCCCAGCTCTGCCCCCTGCCAGAGCCGGTCGGTCTCGGCGGTGAAGTGGGCGGCCAGCAGGGGTGAATCGATCCGTAGCAGGGTTTCGTCGTTCTGGAAGGCGGCGCTGGGGCTCCAGTTGAAGGAGCCGCTGATCACCCGCTGGCCGTCGAGCACAGCGTATTTGTGATGCAACTTGTCGCCGGCGGCCAGCCGCGGTGTGCCCACCCCCTCCAGGGCCTGGTTCCAGGGGTTGTTGCCAGCTTCGAGACGGCAGCGGTGGTCGCTGTGGCTGACACCGAGCAGGTCGAGCACCTCGCTGAATGAGCGGCTGGCGAAGCCCGGATCGGCCAGCAGGCGGATCCGCACGCCGCGCTGCTGGAGCCCGGTCATGGTGTCGGCGAGGTTCTGGGCCGAGAACACGAACAGGGCCAGGTCGAGTTGGCGCTCCACGCCGCTCAGCTGGGTCTGGAGCCAGGCCAGCCCATGGGCCGGATCGCTGCGGCGATGGGGTGTGAACAGCACCTCCACCTCCGTGGCGCCGATCCGGACCCGCTGGGGGCCGCCGCCGCCCTTGCCCAGCCCGAAGCGGCTGTCGGGCTGGCCGCCGGGCCCATCGCCCCAGAGGCGGGCGAATTCGGCGGCGAACAGGGCCGCCAGCTCCGGGCTCTCCAGGCGCAGCAGGTGGTTGACATTGCCGCGGCTGCTGGGGTCATCGGGATCGCCGTGGATGCAGGATGGGGTGAAGTTGGCCGATCCGGTCACCACCAGCTGTCGATCGGCCACCAGGAACTTGTGGTGCATCAGGCCGCTGCCGCTGCTGCCATCGGCCCGGTCATCGAGCAGCGGAATGCCGCCTTGCAGCAGCACCGCCACCGCGTCGCCCTGGCCGAGGGCCTCCAGCTGGCTGATCCGCCGCTGCTGGTGGGGGGGCAGGGCGGCCCGATCCACCGGGTGGAGGGTGCTCCAGGGGGTGCTGTAGGTGTCCTCGAGCACCACCTGAACCCGCACGCCGCGGCGCTGGGCTTCCACCAGGGCCTCCGCCACCCGGGTCAGGGAGAGCTCCTGCACAGCCACCAGGATCTCCCGCTGCGCCCCTCGGATCGCCGCCAGGACCATGGCTTCGAGATCATCGCCGCGACGCCAGCGGCCACTGAGGGGACTGCGGTAGCGGTGCCGGCCGCCCTGGTTGAAGGCCACCGTGATCCCGGCCGGCAGGGGAAGCTCCTGGGGTGGGGCCCCCTCGATTCGGGCCACGGCGTTGCCGCAGCCCGCCAGGGTGGTCTGAAGGGCCAGGCCGAGCAGGGCGATCGGCAGAAGGCGCTGTGGGGGGGCGCTGCAATCGTTGCGGCGGGGGGGACGCTGCCGACCAAGGGGGAAGACCATCGGGACCGTTGCCCCGCCCGCTCAGGGGTGGGGGGAAGGGTGCCCTCAGCGTTCCCCGGGGCGGACAGCTCAGGAGTGTCCCGGCATCTCCGAGGTGCGGAGCATGGCCACGAACCAGAGCGAACCGATCATCACCGCCGCCAGAACGCCGGCGGTGATGCTGACTCGGGACATCAGCAGGGCCACCACGGCCGGAAACAGCAGCGAGCCGAGCACGGGGGTGGCTGCCACCAGCAGGCGCAACGCGGCGGGGGGGGAGGAGTCGGCGGCCATCGCTGGAGGCGGGATCGGAGGTGGGGGGAGGTTTTTACTGTGGCGGGATCAGAACCATTCAGCCACGGCCTGGCTGGCGGGGTTGCTGTTGTCTTCGGGGGTGGCTCGGCGGAATTCGAGGGTGATGTTGCGCTTCTGCTCCCCGTCGGCGGCCATGGCCTCGATCGGATAGAGCTGCTGGCCATCGCGGAACGGCACCTGGATGCGGAAGGTGCCTTCGGGGGAGAGGGGCACGTCCTCACCGCCGATCGTCAGACGGGCGGCGGGGTCGGTGGCGCCGTAGACGATCAGCTCGGCATCGGCCACCAGCCAGAAGGAACGCTGGCGGGTGGCCAGACCGGCACCGGATTCACTGCGGCCCGAGGCCCACAGGCCGATGCCGGACGCTGAGAGGGCGGTATCGCTGAAGTCTTCTTCCTCAAGCTCGTGGAAGGCCTCGGAACCGCGGCCGAGACGGCGCCAGCGGGAGGTGGCCGTCTGGTAGAGGCGCTCGTGCAGGCCCACATCCGCCGGCTCCAAAGGGGAGGTGGGCAGGGAGGTGGGAGCGCTTTCGAGCGAAAAGGGAATGAACTGATCGAGGATCTGCTCGGAGGGGTGGAGGGCCGGCACCCGGGCCACCGAGGAGAAGGCCAGGGAGATCCAGCCGCCGGCCGGGGAGGCCTTGCGGAAGCCAAGTTCGACCCGGTAATCGCGATCGGAGAGGGGGACCGGCAGGTACCACTCGGTGGCCTGGGCGTCGACGACCACCTCCTGGAGGGTGTGGGGATGGGAGGAGCCCCCGGCCAGGCCGGTCACATCCGCCACCCGCAGGCAGAGCTGGGTGGCACCGGCATCGAGGGCGTCGCTGAGGTCGTCCTCGCCGATCTCCCAGAACACGTAGGCCCACTGGGGATCGCGAGGCAGGAACACGACCCGGGTCTGGGCGGAGGGCCTGCTGGCGGGAACCATCTCGGCCTCGAGGGCGGCCAGGTTGATGCCCTGGTCTCCCTGGCGAGAGCTGATCGCCTCGACCAGCTCCTCCTTCGATTTGCGGCTGTAAAGGGAGACCCCCAGATCGCTGGCGACCTGTCGAAGCTGGCGAAGCGTCAACACGGCCAGGGATGTCAGGGAGTTCTGGCTCACAGCTGAAGGTTTCGTTTGGGATCAGTCTGCTCGACTCTCGCTGGGGATTGACCGCCTGGGTTGGCAGGGTCAGCATCCACTGACCCTGCCAAGCAAAAGCGGTGCCCTGGAGGGGGCACCGCGGTAAGGCGAGTCGGAGACTGCCGGCAGCAGGATCAGCGGCCGATGCTGCGGTAGGGAACCTTCGAGAGGTAGTCGATGCTGGTATTGCCCTGGGGAGCGCCGACCCCACGGAGGGCGGGAAGGGTGCGCACCCAGGGGAGGTAATCCTCGGGGAAGCCGCCGCGGCGCTGCTGAGCCCGGGCCGGGAAGCTGCGGGCGGTGCCGGTGTAGACGATCTGGGGGAAGCCCAGGATGCCCCGGTAGTAGGACTCGTAGCGGGGGCTGGTGATGTTGAAGGGGGTTTCACCAATCTCGCGAGAGCCGACCACCCGGTTGCGGTGGTAGGGAACGGTGTCGTATCCGAAATTCTCGAGATATTCCTGGGAATCAAGAATCTGATCGACGGCACCCTTGATGCCTTTGGTCATGATCACCGCGGACCAGGCGATCTCCTCAGACTTGCCATAGGTCTGACGACCGAGAAGCTTCTCAACAAGGTGACGAGCCACCCGATAGTTGCTGTTGAGGTTGTAAAAGCTGCGCGTGAAGGTGTCGGAGAGACAGAGCGAGCGAATGAAGTCGCGCACCGTGATCTGGCCATCCCGCAGCTGGGATTCCAGGGTGCGGTCGCGGTCGACCTTGAAGGCGTGGAAGAAGATCTGGCGGTAGGCCGACTCGATCACGAAGTTCTGATCTTCGCGGTCGATGGCCTTGTCGAGGGAGACGGCCTTGGGATCCTCGTCAGAGCCCACCCGAATCGGGTTGACCCGGGAATTCTGGGTGGTGGGGGCGTACTTGAGGAGGGGAAGAGCCACGCGGGGTCCGGCATCCGTCGACGTGGATCGTAGAAGTACGGCGCCGGTCTCCCCCCCTGGCTCTGATCAGGGCTCACAGACCGTAACGTTCGCCACCGCGGCGGCCGGAGCCTCTCCCCCAATCCCTCACCAGCCCAGCAGGGACAGGGTTTCGCTGTCCACGTCGCCGCCCTGCTCCGCTTCCACACCCCCGCCCCAAGGGCTTTCGTCGCCGCGGAGCCTGGTCTCGACACAGAAGGAGGCGGTGTTCGAGAGCCCCTCCACGGTGCTGGTGCGCAGCCGCACATCGGGCCCGGCGAAGCTGAACCGCTCCAGGCTGTTCATCGTTTCGTAGGCCGTGGTCAGCAGCAGGGCGTCGCGCTCGTCCATCGCGAACCGGCCTGCCACCGGCGCCGTCTCGGCGTAGCCGCGGTCGCGCAGCAGCAGGCCCTCACGCCCGAGCCGGTCGGTGGGAATCAGGCCGAAGACGCTCTCGCCCTCATGGGCCTCGCCGGCCTTGTCCCAGGCCATCGAGCCGCTCCAGCGCACTCGGCAGCCGCCCACCAGCCCCGCAGGCTTCTGGCCGTGCAGCTCGGCGATCGCCAGCAGCCGAGGGTCGTCGGCGGCAAGCTCCACCACCTCGATCCAGGAGTTGCCCGCCTCTGCCTGGCGGTGCAGCAGGTGGTGGCTGCTGCGCTGGGAGCGCCAGTGGCCGCAGCTGAGCCGGAAGAAGCCGATGGCGTCGGCGATCGGCCCGGTGGCGGGACGGCCGGCCTGGGTGGGGGAGGGTGCGCGCACGGTGGCTGCCCGGACGGGGTTCTGAGGCCGATGATCGCAAGCCGGGGCCCCCGCTGTCGCGCCGGTGGAGCCGGCGTCCGCCCAGCCCTGAACCGTCCGCTCGCGGGATCGCCCCCACCGTGTCTGCCTCCCCGATCTCCGCGCCCCACGCCGCAGCGGCTGCCCTGGCGGCCGCCCTCTGCTGGACCCTGGCCAGCCTGCTCTGGCGCCGCCTGCCCACCTCCCTGGGGGCGGCCCAGCTCAACCTGCTCAAGAACCTGCTGGCCCTGGCCCTGCAACTGCCCCTGGCCCTGGCCCTGCCCTGGCAGGCCGCGCCGGGCACCCTGCTGGTGCTGGCGGCCAGCGGTGTGGTGGGCATTGCCCTGGGGGACAGCTTCTTCTTCGCCGCCCTGCGGCGCCTCGGCACCCGCCGCACCCTGACGATCGATGCCGGCGGACCGGCGGTCACCACCCTGGCGGGGGTGGCGCTGCTGGGGGAGGTGCCGCGCCCGTCGCAGCTGCTGGGGGTGGCCCTGATCACAGCGGCGGTGCTGCTGGTGGCCAGCCGGCCGCCGTCCCGAGCGGCAGCGGCCGGGGCGGCGCTGCCCCCCCTGGCCCCTGCCGCCTTTCGGGAGGGGGTGCTTCTGGCCTTGGCGGCCCTGGCCTGCGGCAGCCTCGGAGCCCTGCTCGCCCGGGCCGCCCTGCGGGGGGGGGCGCTGCCGCCGCTTCAGGCGGCCAGCCTGCGTCTGGCGGCCGCCAGCCTGGTGCTGTTGCCGCTGCTGCGCAGCTTCCCCCGCCCCGGCCGCCGGCCCCGGCTGAGGGCGTGGCGCTGGCCGCGGCTGCTGCTGGCCACGGTGCTGGGCACCAGTTTGGGGATCAGCCTGCAGCAGACGGCCCTGGCCGGCCTGCCAGGGGGGCTGGCGGTGGCGCTGCTGGGGACGGCGCCGGTGATGGCCTTGCCCCTGGCCTGGTGGATCGAGGGGGATCGGCCCGGCTGGCGGGGCCTGCTGGCGGCCCCCTGCGCCCTGGCCGGCGTGGCCCTGGTGGTGCTCACTCCGGCCCTGGGCGCTGCTGCGGGCTGAGGCGTGCGTCGGCCCGGTTCCGGGCCCAGTCGATCAGATCGGCGATCTCCAGGGCCAGGGGCTCAACAGCCTGCGCCGCGGCCAGGTCCGTCAGCTGGGCGCCGAGCTGGTCGAGCTGCTCCAGGAAGGCGGCGGCGAAGCCAGGGTCGGCGGCGATCGGCGCCTGGGCCCCAGCCCAGGCCGCCATGGCGTCGGCGTCGGGCAAGGGGCCGTGGCGGCGACCCGCCGCCGCCTGAAGGCTGCGCAGGCCATGGGCCAGGAGCCGGAGGTGGTGGCGTTCCAGGGTGGGCAGGAACGTGCTCTCGATCTCCTGCAGCTCCTCCGGGCTGATCACCTCAGGCTCCGGCGGCGCCGGGACTGAGGCGGAAACCGCAGGAATGGCCTTCCTCCAGGCGCCAGTGCACCCGTTCGATGCGGCAGTCCGGGAAGGTGTGGCGGATCAGCTGCAGCTCCTGGTCGCAGACCACCGGGAAGGCCTCGGCGATTCGCATCACCGAGCAGTGGTATTCGCTGACCAGCCAGCTGCCCGGTTGCTCGGGGTCGGGCCGGCATTCGGCCACATAGCCCTCCTGACGGCGCAACTCCACCAGCCGTTCCAGCCGCAGGTTGAGGCCGCCTTCGCCGAGCTGGCGGCGGTAGTCCAGGGCCTTTTGAATGGCCTGCTGCTCCAGCAGCTGGCGCATGGCGTCCGCCGGCATCGAGTCAGCCAGCGAGTGGAGCAGTCCGAGGGCGAAATCTTCACCGCCATCGGGGAAGCGCGCATGGCCCGAGGGTGTGAGGCGCCAGCGGTTGCTGGGGCGTCCCGGACCCTCAGGGGTGGGGCTCGCCTCCACCAGCCCCTCCTCACCGAGGCTGCGCAGGTGGCGGCGCATCACCTGCACCGAGAGGTTGAGATGGCCGGCCAGATCGGCGGCGGTGGCTTCACCATGGCGCAGCAGCAGGGCCAGCACCGCCTGGCGGGTCGGGGGGGCATCAGCAGCGGAGGAGGCTGCGGCGCCGGGGGCTGCGGGGTCAGCAGCGGCCTCCGGGTCGGGGTCATGGGCGAGCGTCTCGGACTCGCTCGAGGGCTGCGGCGCTGGCCGCTCCTGATCGGGCGATTCAGCCTGGGGGGTGCCACCGACCGGAGCGGTTGGAGACTCCTGACGGGCCAGGCTTCGACGGCGACTTGTCGCCGGAGGAGGTGCAGGCGTGGAGGAGGAGGCCGGCATGGATGCTCTGATCCGCTCTCAACCATGCCACGCGCCCTGGGGAATGGTGGGTTGCGATGAAATGCGGATCGGAATGGGGATCGGGCCGGAACGGGTTGAAAAAAGGGGGGCGCTCGAACGGAGCCGCTGGAGCAGCTCCATTGCCGTAGGCTGCTTGCTAACGAAACATTCATGTTTCGCAACCAGAGGCCTGGCGGGATCGGGCGCCGCAGGGCCTTCGGGCTCGGTGGGCTCCGGCTCACCGTTCCACCAGCACCCGCATCAGCCCCGCATCAGGGCCCCACCCTGACCAGCCCCTCGGCCTCCCCAGCACCCTGGCCTCGCCGCCCAGCCCCAGGGCCGCGGCAGTCGTCGCAGACCCGCAGCCTCGGCACACACGGTTCCCTGTGTTGTGATTCGGTGGCTGCCCGGGATCTCCACCCCGGATCCGGCATGGGCTGCGCAACGGGAAACCCGGTCCCGGTCCCAACCGGCCGCTTCCTGGCAGAAGGCTTGATCCACCGGATCTGAACTCGATCAGGTGGCCCCCGCTCCCGTCTCCCCCTTCCCCGGGGCGGGATGCTCCCCTTGCCCCGAGCCGGCCGATCGCCGGTCAAGATTCCCTTGGATCGGCCACTCTCCGTGACGTCTCCCCGCACCGGCCGCTCCCCCTACCGTCACCCCGCCAGCCCCTCTCTGCCGTGACCGCATCCGACGCCTCCGCCACCCCCGCCGCCGACTCCGCGAGCACCGCCCCGGCCAGCGGCCAGGCACCGGCTGCCGGTGCCGACAGCCTTGAGGTGATCCGCAAGTTCGCCGAGACCTACGCCCAGCGGACCGGCACCTACTTCTGCAGCGATCCGGGTGTGACCGCCGTGGTGCTGGAGGGCCTGGCCCGCCACAAGGACGACCTGGGCGGCGCCCTCTGCCCCTGCCGCCACTACGAGGACAAGCAAGCGGAGGTGGCCCAGGCCTTCTGGAACTGCCCCTGCGTGCCGATGCGGGAGCGCAAGGAATGCCACTGCATGCTCTTCCTTACCGAGGACAACCCCTTCCGCGGCGAGAAGCAGACGATCAGCCTCGAGGAAGTCCGCACCCTGACGGCCAGTTGATCCCCATTCACGCCCTGTTTCTGCCATGAGCACCGCCGCCGTCGGAGATCTGGTCAGTCAGCCGTATCGCTACGGCTTCGTGACCGACATCGAGACCGAGAAGATTCCGAAAGGTCTCGATGAGGATGTCGTGCGGCTGATTTCCGCCAAGAAGGAGGAACCCGCCTTCCTCCTCGATTTCCGCCTGCGCGCCTACCGCCAGTGGCTGCAGATGCAAACGCCCGACTGGGCGGCCCTGGGCTTCCCGGCGATCGACTATCAGGACATCGTTTACTACGCCGCCCCCCGCCAACAGGCCAAGAAGTCGAGTCTTGATGAGGTCGATCCGAAGCTGCTGGAAACCTTCGACAAGCTCGGCATTCCCCTGAGTGAGCAGAAGCGGCTGTCCAACGTGGCCGTTGATGCGGTGTTCGACAGCGTTTCGATCGCCACCACCTACCGCGAGAAGCTGGCCGAGCATGGTGTGATCTTCTGCTCGATCTCAGAGGCGGTGAAGGAGTATCCGGAGCTGATCGAGCGCTATCTGGGGACGGTGGTTCCGAGTAATGACAATTACTTTGCTGCCCTCAATTCGGCCGTCTTCAGCGATGGCTCGTTTGTGTTCATCCCCAAGGGCGTTGAATGCCCGATGGAGCTTTCCACCTACTTCCGCATCAATTCCGGCGACACCGGTCAATTTGAACGCACCCTGATCGTGGCTGAAGCGGGGGCGTCGGTGAGCTATCTGGAGGGGTGCACGGCGCCGATGTTCGACACCAACCAGCTGCACGCCGCTGTGGTTGAGCTGGTGGCCCTGGATGATGCCTCGATCAAGTATTCCACCGTTCAGAACTGGTACGCCGGTGACGAGAACGGTGTTGGCGGTATTTTCAATTTCGTAACCAAGCGCGGCCACTGCCGCGGCGATCGCAGCCGCATCAGCTGGACCCAGGTGGAAACAGGCTCTGCGATCACCTGGAAGTATCCCAGCTGCGTGTTGCAGGGTGCCGATTCGGTGGGTGAGTTTTACTCCGTGGCCCTCACCAATCACCATCAGCAGGCCGACACCGGCACCAAGATGATCCACGTCGGTCCCCGCAGTCGCTCCACGATCGTCAGCAAGGGAATCAGCGCCGGCCAATCGTCCAACAGCTACCGCGGCCTGGTGCAGATCGGCCCCAAGGCGGTGGGGGCGCGCAACTTCAGCCAGTGCGATTCGATGCTGATCGGCGATCGGGCCGCCGCTAACACCTATCCCTACATCCGCTCCCAGCAGCCCGATGCGGCCGTGGAGCATGAGGCCAGCACCTGCCGCATCTCCGAGGACCAGCTCTTTTATCTACAGAGCCGCGGCATCGGTTTCGAGGAGGCGGTTTCGATGATGGTCAGCGGTTTCTGCCGCGACGTGTTCAACCAGCTGCCGATGGAGTTCGCCGCCGAGGCCGACAAGCTGCTGGCCCTCAAGCTGGAGGGATCGGTGGGCTAGTGGTCTGCGCCGGGCGGCTGGCCCCTGGGTCTTGGCCCCTGGGGCCTGGGCTTCTGGGTCCTGGCCCCTGGTCGGGGCTTCTGGGCAACGGCCGCCACCCCTGCACCGCTACGGTCTCACGCTTCCACCTGACGCTTCCACCCCGTTCCCCTTCCCTTGCACCGATCGTGATCCGCCCCGACGCCCCGGTTCTGCTTGAGATCCGTGATCTCCACGCCAGCGTGGCTGAGCAGCCGATCCTGCACGGGGTGAACCTCACCATCCGCGCCGGCGAAATCCACGCCGTGATGGGCCGCAATGGCAGCGGCAAGAGCACCCTGTCCAAGGTGCTGGCGGGCCACCCGGCCTACACGGTGAGTGCCGGCAGCGTGCTCTACCGCGGCGAGGATCTGCTGGCGCTCGATCCTGAGCAGCGGGCCCGCCGTGGCGTGTTTCTGGGGTTCCAATATCCGGTGGAGATCCCCGGGGTGAGCAACCTCGAATTTCTGCGGGTGGCCACCAATGCTCGCCGTCAGGAGCGGGGCGAGGACGAGCTCGACACCTTTGCCTTCGAGGATCTGGTGCGGGAACGGCTGGAGGTGGTGAAGATGGATCCGGCCTTCCTGGAGCGCTCGGTCAACGAGGGCTTCAGCGGTGGTGAGAAGAAGCGCAACGAGATCCTGCAGATGGCGCTGCTGGAGCCGTTGGTGGCGATTCTCGATGAAACCGATTCCGGCCTCGACATCGATGCCCTGCGGATCGTGGCCGGCGGCGTGAACCAGCTGGCCAGCCCCGATAACGCCACCCTGCTGATCACCCACTACCAGCGCCTGCTCGATGTGATCACCCCCGATTACGTGCACGTGATGGCGGCGGGGCGGATCCTGCGCACCGGCGGCAAGGAGCTGGCCCTGGAGCTGGAGGATCGCGGCTACGACTGGGTCGATGCCGAACTGGCTGCCCTGGCCCCGGCGCCCCTGGAGGTGGGCTGATGGTGGCCCTCTCCCTGACCGAACCGGCGGCGGTCGTGGCCGCCTGGGGGGCCGCCCTGGTCGCCGATCTCGATGGCTCCTTGGAGGGCGCCCTTGAGCTGGCCGCTGCAGCCTCCAGCCCCGGCTCCGGCGCCATCGCCGCTGCAGGATCGGCTCGTCCAGCCGCGTCCAGCCCCACCGGCTCCGTGGCCCCCACCAGCGCCGGCGATCACGCCCCAGCCAGCGCCAGTGATCCCGCGGCTGCCGCCCTGGAGAGCCGCCGGCGGGCCCAGCGCCGACTTCAGCAGCAACCGCTGCCCTCCCGCCGCCAGGAGCCCTGGCGCTTCACCGACACCGCCGCCCTGGCGGCGATCCGCCCGGCCCGGTTCAGCGGCGAGGACCGTCGCCTGGCGGCCCTGGCCGCCGCCGCCCTGCCGCCGCCCCAGGCGGGTTGGTCCCGACTGCTGCTGGACGGGGCCACCGATCCCCTGGCCGCCGTGAGCCTGCCCGAGGGTGTCGAGATCTTGCCTGCCGACCAGTGGGCGGCCTGCCTGCCGGCGGCGGACGCCAGCGATGAGGAGCCCTGGATCGGAGCGATCGCCGCCGCCGCCGGCCCGGTGCTGGCCCTGCGGGTTCGGGCCGAGGCCTCGGCGCGGCTGGAACTGGTCAGCGAAGCGGGCGCGGCGACGGGGGTGCTGCCCCTGCAGCTGCTGCTGGTGCTTGAACCCGGCGCCCGGCTGGAGCTGTTGCAGGTGCACCGGGCCGCTGCCGCCAGCCTCACCGCCGTGCAGGCGCGGATTGCGGTCGGCGCCGGCGCCCAGTTGCAGCATGGCCTGATCGCCCAGGGCAGCGACGACGGGGTGTTTGTGGCGGATCTGGCGGTGCGGCAGGGATTCGGCAGCCAGGTGGCGTTCAGCAGCGTGGTCAGTGGCTGGGGACTGTCGCGGCTGGAACCACGGCTGGTGCAGGAGGCCGGCGGGGCCCGCAGCCGGCTGCGCAGCCTGCAGCGCTGTGATCGCCGCCAGGTGGCGGATCAGCACAGCGCCGTTCGCTTTGAGGGCCCGGAGGGGCAGCTGGACCAGCTCCATAAGGCGATCGCCGCCGGATCGGGCCGCAGCGTGTTCAACGGTGCGGTGGCGGTGCCCCGGGCCGCCCAGCGCACCGATGCCGCCCAGCTGAGCCGCAGCCTGCTGCTTTCGGATCGGGCCCGGATCGACACCAAGCCCCAGCTGGAGATCGTGGCCGACGATGTGAAATGCGCCCACGGCGCCACGGTGACGCGGTTGCAGCAGGAGGAGCTCTTCTATCTGCGCAGCCGTGGCATCAGCGCCGCCACCGCCGGCGAGCTGCTGCTGCGCGGCTTCTGCGCCGAGGTGCTTCAGGAGCTGCCGGAGGCGGCCGCGATCTGGCAGCCTCTCCACCACCTGCTGGGCGAGGAGGCCCCTGCGCCATGACCCCCCCCGGTTCCGCCACCAGCCCCCTGCCATCCCCGCCGCTGGCCGGCGGCGGCCCCGCGGATGCAGCGGTGCGTTCGGGCTTGGCAGCGACCCCGGCCAGCCCTGAGCCGATCGCCGCCGCCGCCGCTGAGGATCTGGCCGCCCTGACCCGCCCCGATTTCCCCCTGCTCAGCCAGACGGCCTGCCTGGGCCAGCCGCTGATCTACCTCGATTACGCCGCCACCAGCCAGAAGCCCCGCCAGGTGCTGGAGGCTTTGCAGCACTACTACGGCCACGACAACGCCAACGTGCACCGCGGCGCCCACCAGCTCAGCGCCCGGGCCACCGAGGGGTTTGAGCATGCCCGCGAGAAGGTGGCGGCGTTTGTGGGGGCGGCGAGCGCCCGCGAGATCGTCTACACCCGCAATGCCAGCGAGGCGATCAACCTGGTGGCCCGCACCTGGGGTGAGGCCAACCTGCGCCCGGGTGATGAGGTGCTGCTCACGGTGATGGAGCACCACAGCAACCTGGTGCCCTGGCAGCTGCTGGCGGCCCGCACCGGCTGCGTGCTGCGCCACGCCGGCCTCACCCCCAGCGGCGAACTGGACCTGGAGGATTGGCGCAGCAAGCTCAGCGAACGCACCCGGCTGGTGAGTTTGGTGCAGGTGAGCAACACCCTGGGTTGCCTCAACCCGATCGCGGCGCTGGCCCCCCTGGCCCATGCCGCCGGTGCCCTGCTGCTGGTGGATGCCTGCCAGAGCCTGCCCCACCAGCGCGTGAACGTGGCCGAGCTGGGCTGCGATTTTTTGGTGGGCTCCTCCCATAAGTTCTGCGGCCCGACCGGCATGGGCTTCCTCTGGGCCCGGGAGGCGTTGCTGGAGGCGATGCCCCCGTTCCTGGGTGGCGGCGAGATGATCCAGGACGTGGAGCTCGACACCAGCACCTGGGCTGATCTGCCCCATAAGTTTGAAGCGGGCACACCGGCGATCGGCGAGGCGATCGGCATGGGCGCCGCGATCGACTACTTGCAGGCGATCGGGATGGATCGGATCCATAGCTGGGAGCAGCGGCTCACCCGCCGCCTGTTTGCGCGGCTGCAGGCGATCGAGGGGCTGCGCATCCTCGGCCCCACCCCGGAGCAGCAGCCGGATCGCGCCGCCCTGGCGGCCTTCCATGTGGAGGGGTTGCACGCCAACGACATCGCCGCCCTGCTCGATTCTTCGGGCATCTGCATCCGCAGCGGCCACCACTGCACCCAGCCCCTGCATCGCCACTACGGGCTGAGTGGCACGGCCCGGGCCAGCCTGGGCTTCACCACCACCGAAGCGGAGATCGACCGTTTCGCGGAAGAGCTGGAGGGCACGATCGGCTTTTTGCGGGAGCACAGCTGAGCGGGCGGCGTTCAGCTGCGGTGGTAGGCGCCGCCCTGCTGAATCGAGAGGGCGCGGTAGAGCTGCTCGAGCAGCAGCAGGCGGGCCAGTTCGTGGGGGAAGGTGAGCGGTGAGAGGCTGAGCCGCCAGCTGGCGCGGGCCTTGAGGGCCGGATCGAGGCCATCGGCGCCGCCGATCACGAAGGCCAGCCGTTCGGAACCCGAGCCGCGGAGCCGTTCGGCCAGGGCCGCCGATCCCAGCCGTTCCCCCTCTTCGCAGAGCACCACCAGCCGCTCCTCGAGCCTGAGTTCCGCCTGGATCGCCAGGGCCTCCCGGGCGGGGTCGCCATCGCGCAGCTCACACACCACCAACCCCGGCAGGCGTTTGAGGTAAACGGCCAGGCCCTCCTGGATCCAGCGCTTGCGCACCTTGCCCACCGCGATCACCCGGATCCGACTGGGGTTGAGCACGGGCGCAGGGGCGGGCTGCACCATCGTCCCCCGGCGGCGGCCAGGGCGGGCGGGGACGGCCCAGGATGGTGCCGCCCCTGGGCTCCGCCGGGACCAATGCCGCCATCGCGACGGGCCGCCGAGGCAACCCCCACCGGCCAGCCGGAGCAGAGGCCTGCAGAAGGGACAGGCCCCGAGGGGGAGAATGGCCCCAGCCTGTTCCTGGTGGTGCTGGGGGGCCGGGTCGCGACTGCCCATCTGGAGCTGCATGATGTGCGCTTCGTGGTGGGCCAGACCATCGACGACACCCTGCCGGCCCTGCGGCGCCAGTGGTTCGGCAGCCGCAGGGGGCTGCATCTGGACAGCTGGATGGCGGTGCGGTTCGTGGATGGCTACCGGGTGGGGCTGCGGCCGGAGCCGTTTGCCGGGCCGGAGCGGCTGTGGTTCGTGAACATGGGCGGCTACGACCCGGCCCAGCTGGCGGAGCAGCACGCCTTCGGGTTGTTTGTGGCCAGCAGCCCCCAGGCGGCGAAGGCCGCAGCCCGCCGCCGCCTGCTGCCGGGGTTGGAGCAGCGCCATAAGGACGACCTGCATGGGGTGGACCAGGCCCTGGGGGATGGGGTGGATGGTTGCGTGGATGTGCAGCTCAGCCTTGCCGCCCCCGGAGAGGGGAGCGGTGGGGAACGCCAGCCCCTGGCGCTGCACCTGATCCCCGATCGACGCCAGCAGCCGCAGATCCCGGACTGGTTCGGCTATCGGCTGATCTGAGGGCGCGGCCGGGGCGGTCGGCTGCGGGAGCGGTCGGCGGCGGTTCGCACTGGCGGCGTTTGGCCATCAGCCTGGAGGGCCCGCCCGCCTGCCCCGTGGCTCCGCTGGTTCGCGTCCATCGATCGGAGGCTCTTCACGGCGCCCGGGATGCCTGGGCTGGCCGAGCCGCCCGGGTGCCGCTGGGGGTGTGGCTGCTGCTGCTGCTGCCATTGGCCGGTTGCGGACCGCGGCCGCCGTTTCCGGTGCAGACCCTTGCCGATTCGGGCCTGAAGCCGTTGCCTGCCGCGGCGCTGCGGGTCTGTGCGGCGCGGCTGGGGTTGCCGCCGGAGCTGGCCCGTCCCGCCCATGCCACCAACTACGGCGAACGCCAGCGCCGCGATGCCTTCGGTCGGGAGGTGCCGCATCAGCCGCAGCTGATCGTGCTCCATGAAACCGTGATCAGCGCGGCCGATACGGTGCGGCGTTTTGCCACGCCCCATCCCCGCGATGACGACCAGGCCAGTTATCACCTGCTGGTGGATCGCGAAGGCCAGCGGCTGCGGATCGTGTCGGATGGGGGGCGGGCCTATGGGGCGGCGATGGCGGCCTTCGGTGATTTCACGGTACGAATCCGACCCACGTCAGTGGGTTCGCTGAACAACGTGGCCCTGCATCTGAGCCTGGAGAGCCCAGCCGATGGCCGCGGCGATGGTGATGCCCATTCCGGCTACACGGCCGAGCAATACCGGGTGGCGGCGGCCCAGGTGCTGCTCTGGCAGGCGGCCCATGGCATCCCGATGAGCCGTGTCACCACCCACGAGTCGGTGGACCGCAGCCACAGCCGCCGCGATCCGCGCAGCTTCCGCTGGTCGGCCTTCGATCAGGCCTGGCAGCAGGCGGCCAAGCGCTGCGGCCTGGCCAGCTACGACCGGGGGCGGGCGACGCTTTGAGGGGTGGGGGCTGGTGGGGTTTGGTGGTGGTGGGGGTGGCTGTCTGGGGCGGTGGGCTGGGTTACTTGCCGATTGGGGTGATCAGCCCACGAAGACTCTCAACTTTCGGGACCAGGCCAAGACAAGCTCGGGTCTGTATTGACAGCAAAACGTCGATGATGGACAAACGCATCTACTGATCAGCAGCTCATGGACACTGCTGGGCCTCCTGAGCGTTGGTAGCATACTGAACTCTTATGGGCTGATCCCCGTATCAAACCCGGAATGGATCTGGGCTGCGTGGGAGCGCTTATCAGTGCAAGGGATCTTGTACGTGGCTTTCGCTGGGCTTAGGATTATAGGCGACAAAAACGGCCGGGGGGGTATTAAGGCGGGTACGCCGAAACCCTGTTATAATTACTTCAGAGATGTCATCTGTCATGTTGCTGCAAGGCGCAATTGCGAATGCCTCACAGGAAGTAAACATTGATGAATTCCTAGCATTTCTCGCTGATGAGCTGCCGCAAGCCACCTTCTTTAAGTTTCAACCACCACCGGGCAAGATTTATGCGTCGGCAATTGACTGGCGCGCAGTTATTATGGACGCAGCGGCAATTATTACCATAGCAAATGGCCTATGGCAGGCATATGACCGATTTTTCAAACCGATACACGAACGCGATCCATCATCAGATGCAGCTATTTTTGTTGAGATCAGAAACTATTCAGGCGAGCATGCTCGATTCATGATTGGTGGTGATGTCAAGGACAAGGAAATCTTCATATCAAGCTTCGAAACGTCGGCCAACAGGTTGAATTTGGATCCCGCATCAGAAGCTACAAGCCAAGAGATACAGGATATTCGGTTCTCCGGCGACTGGATTCATATTAAGTAAGTCCTAATCCTTATTGCATCACTGACTTGAATTATCCTGTTGTGCAATGCCAGGAAGAATTTGAAAATGCCTCTTCCACTATTTGTGGTTGAGCGAAGAATCATGCAACAAATAGCCCGGTGGGACAGGGAATAACTTCGGAAGAAGTTCTTTGTTGTGACACCTAAACGTTTTTAAGTATAGCATCCAGATACAGAAGACGGGCGCGGAGCTTGCCTGTTCATGCTTTGCGCTCTTGCCCGCTTCTGATCTTGAGCGTTCAATCTGCCGATAATGCAATCGCCCCAATACCGAGGCTCATTCAAGCTGGCTTAGTTAATGGCATTGCGAAAGATCGTTCATCTTGAGCTGATGGAACGATTTACGCATCTAGCAGCCTCGGTCTGGCTGGCGTCCCAGCGAGTGGTGTAAATCCACAGGGCCTCAGCCCGGCGTAGCCGGGCTGAGCGTCCGCACCTCAGGCGATCGGCTCCACGGCTGACGTTGCAAGGGGTGGGCAGGCCCGTTTCCC
>JBIKKX010000047.1:0-18715 GCA_044360135.1 Cyanobium sp. | reverse complement strand
GGGAAACGGGCCTGCCCACCCCTTGCAACGTCAGCCGTGGAGCCGATCGCCTGAGGTGCGGACGCTCAGCCCGGCTACGCCGGGCTGAGGCCCTGTGGATTTACACCACTCGCTGGGACGCCAGCTGGCCGGTGGCCAGGGTCCGGGCGTTGCCCGCGAGTTGCCCTGCATGCGTGTGCTGCCCCGCAGGGAAAAGCCCCGGGGGCCCGCAGGCCCGCCGGGGCAGGGGCCGCAGCCCCTTGCGGCTCAGAGCACCGAGACGGTGCCGAGGCGCCGGGCCTGCAGCTTGCGGGCCCAGTGGTGGGCGAGCTCAGCCGGAATGAAGCGGGGCTTTTTGACCGGCCGACCGCGGCGGCCATAGAAGACGGTGATGCGCTCGGCAGCGCCTGCCTTGCTGCCACCGGGATAGACGTGCACCAGCAGCTGGCGGATTTCGCAGCAGGGGAAAGAAGAAGCCATCACGAAAGAGGCGAGGGACACCCGCGTCAGGCCTCGGCTGTAGCGATCCGGCAAGGACGCCTCAACGAGGCGCCAGGCCCGATCCTTGCCGGGGCGAGACGGCTGGGGCAGCGGTGCTTCCCTTCTTCCCCTCGCCGACCGTGATGGCTTCAGCTCCCGTCAGTGCTGAATCACTCCGCCAACTGGGTCGTCGTCCGCCGCCAGCAGCGAAGTATGTCCCGCTCACCTGCACTGCACCTGGCCCAGCGACCAAAAAAAGAGGCCCCCCTGGGGCCCCCCGCTTGGCGGCTGAGATCAGAAGGGGATCAGTGCCTCCAGCTCTGGATCGACCGGCGCCAGCGGCTGGACCGCCTGCTGCTCGAACAGCACCTGGGCCGCCAGCTCAGCCAGCCGTGGCCAGCGCCCGCTGCAGAAGGCCAGATCTTCCAGCACCTGCCAGGAGAACTGCTGCAGCTGAGCTTTGCGGGACAGAGGGGCCATTGGAGGGCTCCGCGTAGGACCCCTCAGCCGGCGGGGGGCGCGTCAAGGGCCCGTCCACAACTGAGATGCGGAGCGGAGCGCAGCCAACGTCCCAGCGGCGGGCTCGTATCACCCTTGACGCGCCCCCCGACCATGAGGAGGCCCGGAGCGGAGCCCGTTCAGGAGCTGGTGGCTGTATCGCCGCCGCGCTGCTCACTCCCCATGGCAATAGGCGGTGACGTGATCTGGGGCCGGACCCCGGGAGTGCAGCACCGATGGGCCTCACCTTGATCGAGGCAGCCAAGTACGAGAGCCGCCTGGAGCACCTGGCGGTAATCAAGACCTTCGCTGAGGGCGAACTGCTCAGCCGGCTGCCGTTCATGAACATCTCTGGCGGCGGCCTCTTCTATTCCGTCGAGAAGGAGCTCCCCTCGGTGGGCTTCCGGGCGGTGAACGAGGGCTACAAGCAGAGCTATGGCGTCGTTGATCCCCAGTCAGAAGCCGTCCACCTCTTTGGCGGCGACGTGGATGTGGACCGCTCGATCGTCGACCTGCAGGGCCCTGAGGCCCGCGCCTCCCAGGTGGAAATGAAGGTCCGCTCCATGCGCCTCACCCTGGAGGCTGCCCTGATCAATGGCGATGCCACCGCCAACCAGGGCCGGGGCTTTGATGGCCTCGCCAAGCGCCTTGTACCCGGCGCCGAGATGGCGATCAACAACGGCGCCACGGCCCTCGACTTCGACAAGCTCGATGAGCTGATCGACTCGGTCAACTCCTACGGCGGCTCCAAGTACCTGGTGATGAGCAAGGCGATGCGCCGCCAGCTCAATGCCCTCGCGCGCCAGACCGTTGGCCAGGGCGTTTACAACGTGAGCACCAACAACCTGGGGGTGATGGTGCATCACTACCAGGAGTGCCAGATCCTCACGGTTGACCGCGACGCCCAGGGCCTCGAAGTCCTCGGCTACGGCGAGGCCGGCGGCACAAGCTCGATCTACTGCTGCACGTTTGGCGACCAGGCCGTCACCGGCCTGCAGGGCCCATTCCAGGGCCGCTACGGCATCTCCGTCCGCGACCTGGGCGAAGTGCCCGACGCCCCGGTGTTCCGCACCCGGATCGATTGGTACGTGGGCTTTGGCGTCATGCACCCCCGCGCCGCGGGCCGGCTGCACAGCATCGCCCCCATTACCTGAGGGGCCAGGGCCCCTTTGTGACTGGGCTGGGGGTGCGTTGGCTGGCCCTGCTCCGACCTCGACCACTGCTGTTTCTGCTCCTTCCGTTCTGGAGAACGACCGATGACTCCGCTCAAGGCCAACGCCCTCCTCGATGCCGCCACGGTGCTGGTGGGCTGGACCAACCGCACCGCCACCCGTGACACCGAGAAGGTGTTCACCAGCGGTGAGGTGGTGAAACTGAACACCAAGCTCGACGCCGCCTCCCGCTTCTCGCTGCTGGTGTCGCACCCCGGCCACAGCGCTGCGGTGACGGTGGTGTTGCACCTGGCTCCCGAGCTGCGTGATGGCACCCGCGGCACCTTCGTGCCGGTGGCCACCGTCGCTGTTCCTGCCGAGGGTGGCCGGGTGGAGGCCTACATCAGCGGCCACGACATCCTGCTGGATGCCGCTGATGCGGATAACGCCGACCTGCCGGCGCTCTGCTTTGCCAAGGCCGTTGTCACCCCCTCGACCCCTCAGGGAATGGTCGTCGGCCTGACCGCCACCCTGCCGGCCTGACCATGAGCCAGCCACCCATGACTGGGCCCCAGAGCCAGGGGCTCATCGCCCAGGGGCCCCTCCCCGCCGGGATGCTGCGCATTCAGCAGGGCAACCAGGAGCGCTACGTCTGGCCGGTGCATCTGCCGGGCTGGCTGGGGCTCGGCTGGCGGGTTGCTGGGGCCGAGGCCCCCTCAGATGGGATCGCCGCAGCCGAGCCGCCGGCATCCATTGCCGGGGCCGCAGGCGAGCTCCCTGACCAGGACGATGCAAAACCTGCATCAACTCGCGGCCGGCGCGGCAGGCGCCGCAAAGACGAGGCCCAGCCCGAGGCACCTGCTGACACCGGCGCCAGCACGGTCACCTTCAACAGCAACGACGGCAGCGATGCCATCGGCCCTGAGCCCAACAGCGAACCGGCGCAGCAAGGCGAGCTTCCTGCTGCAGCGATCGAGGCGCCCGATCCCGAGTCCACAGCCGAGGTTCCACTGGGCGCCTTGCCCGATGACCTCTTCTCTGACCCGTTGATCTGATCCCCAGCCATGCCCTACCCGCTGCCCGAACAACCCTCCACGGTGGGCGGGGCACGGGTGCGGCTGCTCCCCCCACTCGGCTGCCCCGGCACCGAACAGTGGGTGCTGCCGATGGAGTTCGGCCGCTGGGAAGAACTGGGATACCGCAAGGGACCAGTCCCAGCGAACGACCTGGAGCTCTTTTGGCTGCCGGCCGATCGCCGCTGGAATGAACCGATCGCCTCGGTGGCGATCGAGCTGCTGATCAACCCGCGTCAGAGCATCACCGCCCCGATCTCCGTGACCTGGGGGGATGGCAGCAGCGATCTGCTGCCCTGGCCCGCCACCTCCCGCACCGCACCGCGGCTGCGGCACGTCTATGCCCAGCGGGCCGATGTGACCGTGCAGGTGCAGCTGGGGATGCTGATCGCCACCCTGCCCGTCGCCTTGGTGGGCTGCCCCGTGCCGCCCCAGCAACTGCTGAACAACCGGGATGGCGGCGGCGCCAGCAGTAGCGGCACCATCCAGCCCCTGATCCCCAGCGGCGGCATCACTGGCGAGCCCTACGACGGTCGCCATGCCGTGGTCTGGCGCCTGCGCCTCCATCCCAACGGCGGCCTGGGCTTCCTGCCCGATCCCAGCAGCGGCGAGCCGGCGCTGGCGGTGGTGCAGGAATCGGGCGTCGGCAGCCGCGCCACCCGCTGGTTCTCCGGCGATGGCCCGCCGCCTTCCATCCTGCAGCCGCCACCGGCGGTGGGCGACTTCTACCTCGACCGGCTCACTGGCCAGGTCTACGAACTCTCCGCCTGATTGATCTGTGCCCGAGCTCAACAAAGGCCTGGCCGAACGGGTGGAGGTCTTCACCCGCGCCACCAGCGATGCCCTTCAGAAGGCGGTGGGCGACGTGCTCGATGCCCGCAATCCCTGGCAGCTGCTCTACCGCCTGTCGCGCATCGTGCTGCTCGGCCTGGTGCTCTACACCGCCTGGCTGTTGATCACCCTGCAGCCAGATCTGGCCAAACGATTCAGCACCTCCCCGCCCCAGACCCTGCAGGAGCAGGTGGCTGCCCATCAGAGCCAGGTGCAGGCGTTGCTGCGCACGGCGATCGAGACCAGTGGCGATGGCCTCCTCACCCTGGCGCTGCTGCAGTGGGATGGCGGCAGTGTCGCCACCGTGCTGGTGGCTGCGGGTCGACTCAACCAGCAGGGGCTCGCCGCGGAGCAGGAGCTGCTGCTGGGGGTGGAGATGGCCGGCGCTCTGGGTCATCTCGCCCTCGGGCTTTGCGCCAGCGAGCAGCCGGAGGCCCTGCCCCTCACCTCAGGCCCCGCGTCTTCCCCCAGCAGCAAGGCCACGGCGGCGCTGCTCTGTCCGGTGGGTTGCGGCACCCGGACCCGTCAGCGCGCCCTTCTGCTCAGCCTCTACGACAAACGAGCAGAGTAAGTGCCGGCAGCCGTTCAGTCCCCGGAACGCGAAAAGGAGCTGCTGCTGCTTGCCCGCCGGCTGGGGGAGCTGCTGGCTGATGACGGCCCTGGCGGCGCCCCTGGCGCAGGCCATGGCAAGAGTCAGTGATCGCCGCTTCTCGCTGCCGTGGCCCTGTTCTGGACACAACTGGCCTCCCTGCTCGGCCCCCCTGGCCAGATCGGACCGCCGGGAGCGCAGGGACCCCAGGGTGCAGGCGTGCCGGCCGGGGGCAGCACCGGCCAGCTCCTGCGCAAGCGCAGCGCCGCGGACTACGACAGCGAATGGGCCACGACCCCTGCTGCTGATCCCCTCTTCATTCAGGGCAGCCCACCGACCCAGCAACAACTGGCTGGCGCCTCCCGTTATCAGTGGTGGGACACCAGCGGCGGGGCCCTCACCCTCTACATCGAGGACGGGGTGAACTGATGGCCCTGCGCAATGCCTTTGAGGATCTCGCCCTCGATTCCACCCTCCAGGCGCTGCGGCTTGCCGTCGCTGCCCTCACCCGCACCATCGGCCTCATGACCCCTGATACGGCCGGCCGCATGCGGGTGACGCTGGAGTCGGCGCCTGCGGTTGTGGCGGCCAGCCAATCCGGCACCTGGAACCTCAGCACCATCACCACCTGCTCCACCCTCACGAACCAGAGCCAGGTGGGCGGCTACGGCGCCAACGATCAGATCCCCGCCCTGATGCACCTCTCCGCCGATTCCCTCCGGCGCAACATCACGGTGAGTTGAGATGCCCATCAGCAACGGCAACCGCAAGATCCTCGATCTCAAGCGCTGGGAGTTCTGCACCCCCGCGCCCGCCGCCACCGCCGCCGGCCACTTCATCGTCTCCAGCCGGCATTACCGCCAGCAGCAGCTGCTGGTGCAATCCAACACCGCCGCCTTCCTCTACAACCCGGCGGAGGACGGCTGGGTGCAGGTGCCCTCCCCGGCCCTGGTAGGGACCTTTGGCGCTGGGGCCTGCGGCACCGCAGCCGCCTTCTCCACCGGGGCCACCGCGGCCGCCTCCAGCCTTACCGCCACTGCCGGAACCACCACCAGCCTCACTACCAATCAAAACCTGCAGCGGGACCTGCGGGGCTACAGCGTTTTGATCGTGGGCGGCAGCAACGCCGGCCGGCTCAAGACCATCGCCGCCAACACCCTCGGCGCTAATGCCGTGCTGACTTTCACGGAGGCAGAAGCGACGGCCTTTGATGCCACGACCCAGTACCGGCTGCTCACCCCCACCTTCTTTGTGCTGGGGGCCGGCACCCTCGCTGCGGGTTCGTTCCGGCGCTACGACTTCGCGACCAACAGCTGGATCACCCTGGCCCACTCCGGTCTGCCGGCCACGATCGGCACCGATGGCCGCCTGATGGCCACCCCCGCCTGGATCGACAGCGGCTTCCGTTCCTTTGCTTCAGGTACCGCCACTGGAGGCAGCAGCACCACCCTGACCAACACCGCCAAGAGCTGGGCCACCAACCAGTGGGCCAACAGCCAGCTGCGCATCACCGCCGGCACCGGCGCTGGTCAGATCCGCCCCGTGGCCAGCAACACCGCCACCACCCTCACCTTGAGCAGCGCCTGGAGCACCGCTCCCGATGCCACCAGCCAGTACAGCCTCGAGGGCAACGACGATGCGCTCTACTTCATAGGCAACAACGCCGTCGCGCTGTACCGCTACAGCATCAGCGCCAACAGCTGGTCGACCCTTACGCCCACCACCGCCCGCGCCGCCGCACCCGGGGCGGGACTTTCGGGCCACTGGATCCACTCGGTGAGTGCCAGCGATTGGAGCAGCGAGAACAGCATCCGCAATGGCCGCTACCTCTATTCCTTCCGCGGCGGCGGCTCCGCGGTGCTCGATCGGTATGACCTCGCCGCCAACACCTGGGAGAACGCCCTGCCCTATGCCCCGGCGACGGAGACCTTCGCGGCGGGCACCAAGCTGGCCTACAACGGCGATTTCCTCTACCTGCAGAAGGACGCAACCAGCCGCTGGTTCCGCTACGACTTCGCCCAGTCCGCCATGGATGGCTGGACCACCATGCTCTACCCGCAAGGAGCGGCGGTGGTGGGCGACACGGCCTTTGATGTGTCTTTCCGCGAGGGGAATAGCGAGATTGTTTACATCTACATGCTGCTCAACACCTCGGCGGTGAGCCTGCGGCAAATGGTGATCTGAGCCCCAGAGGGGGCACTTGCATGGCAATAGCTGGTGACCCGCCCGGCCACAAGGCCAGGCCTGCACTGCTTCTGCGATGGGCTCCTGGAATTCCACCGGTTCGATCCGCGGTCCTGAGGGTCCCGCCGGCCCGCAGGGCTCGCCCGGTGTGCAGGGCCCCCAGGGACCGGCTGGTCCCCAGGGACCCCAGGGCCCCGCTGGATTGCAGGGGACGCAAGGCCCTGCCGGACCATCTGGCCCCGCGGGACCGACCGGTCCCCAGGGTGTGCAGGGTCCGGCGGGGATCGGCATCAACTTCAAAGGGCAGGTCGCCACCCTGGCGGCCCTTCCCGCCGGTGCCGCCCAGGGCGATGCCTACCTGGTGCAGGCCGATGACTCGCTGCGGGTGTGGGACAGCGGAAGCAGCAGCTGGGTGAATGGTGGCTCGATCCAGGGCCCCCAGGGCCCCGCAGGTGTGGCCGGCCCAGCCGGTGCCGCCGGACCTCAGGGCCCGGCCGGACCGCAAGGGCCCCAGGGCATCCAGGGACCTGCAGGCATCGATGGCGCGATCGGCCCCCGCGGCACCGGCTGGTTCACCGGCAGCGGTGCTCCGCCTCTGAACATCCCGGGTGCCGTTGATGGCGACCTCTACCTCGACCTGCTCACCGGCACCGTCTATCAGCTGGGGCCGATCCGGGTGGCTGACCTGCCGGCCATCGGCACCTCCTTGCAGGGCGGCTTCTACGCCGGCCTGATCAGCCATACCGCCAATGGCGTGGCGAGCCATGCGCTGATCATTTCCCCCAAGACTGCCGGCTCGCTGCTCAACGTGGCCTGGAAGAGCGCCAACACGTCCACGACAGGCACCACGAGCGTGTTCGACGGCTGGGCGAACAGCGAGGCGATGAACAACGTCAGCCACCCGGCCGCCCAGTTCTGCCGCTCGCTGACCATCAACGGCTACGACGATTGGTATCTACCGGCCACCCAGGAGTGGGACATCCTCTGGCGGGCCTTCAAGCCGGAGGCGACTGCTGCTGGCACCTATTCGGGTGCGGGCTATGGCGCTAACCCCTATGCGGTGCCGGCGGGCGGCAACTACAGCGACAGCAATCCGGCCCTCACCTCCGTGCTCGCCTTCCGCGCCGCCGGAGCGGAGACGCTGCGGCACTTCGATGAGAACTACGGCGACGATCCCTTCTTCCACTGGACCTCGACGCAGGCCGCCAGTGGCACGGCCTACCAGCGCACGACCTACATGGGCATCCAGCTGGCGGAGAGCAAGACGATCGCCACCGCCACCCAGGTGCGGGCGATCCGTCGCATCCAGGTGCTTCCCTGATGAGCCCTCACGCAGGAGGGTCTGAGCTGATGGGAACCGGCTGATGGCCAACTGGTTGCCGCGCACCCAGGTCCCCGGTCAGCGGGTGAGCGTGAGTGCCACCACCACGCCCCTGCTGCCGGGGGCCAGTGCCCTGCTGGATCTGCCGGGCCTGGGCCGGCTGGGTCATTTCCTGGCCGTCGGCACCGACGCGCCGGCCTGGGTGAGCTTCTACAGCTCCGCTGCTGGCCGCGAGGCCGATGGCAGCCGCCCCATCACCCAGGACCCGGCCCCGGGGAGCGGGGTGCTGCTCGATCTGGTCACCACCGCATCTGCTCTGACCATCACGGCCCCGCCGGGCGGCACCTACTTCTCAAGTGAAACCGCTGCGGCGGCGCCGCTGCTGCGGGCGGTGGTGCGCAACACCGGCACCGCCCAGGCCGCCATCGCCGTGACTGTGACCGCCGTCGTGCTGGCGCCATGAGGACCAGCCCATGAGCAGCCGCACCCTGATCGACATCAGCCGCCTCGGTACCGCCACCACCTGGCCCTCGGTGGCGGAGGAAGTGCATGGCTATCTGCAGAACTGGATCGCGGCGGCCAATGCCCAGGTGAGCCAACACCAGCTGCGCCTGGTCACCGCCCCTAACCCCACGGCCACCGCGACGGACCCCTGCGGCTGGCGCATCGAGGCGACCCTCGCGCAACTCACCCCTGGCGGTGCGCCGGCGGTGCTGATCCTCGAGGTGTTCCTCACCGGCACCACCTTCCTGATCCGCCCGGGCATCGGCAACACCGAGCCCTTCCTCGGAAGCGACACCCAACAGGGCTGGGTGTACCCGGCGGGAGATGTGGGCACCAGCAGCGGGACCTGGAGCACCACGCCCCTGCCCTTCACCGCGCAGGTGGGCTGGTCGCTGACGCCAGGGGGCGAATACTTCGTGTTCGCCTACAGCCAGCACCGCTTCACGAACAGGCAGGCGGTGCCGCTGCTGATCGCTCGCGATCAGGTGTCCGGCCACTGGATCCTGGCCGCTTCTCCCCCGTCCACCACCTTCGATGCGCTGCGGGCGGTGAGCTGGAACATGCGCTCCGGCCAGCCTTCCGGCTCTCGCACCCTGCTGCGGGAGAACTCTTCCACCCCGATCCAGATCCGCCGGCCAGCCGAGCTGGTGCTCGCCACCACCGACTGGAGCTACTACGAGAGCGCCAACGAACCGGCCCAGTTCTGGGAGCCGCTGCTGCTGCCGACGGACTTCGCTGCGCTGAACCTGAGCAGCGGGGCGATGAGCTACTTCAAGCCACCCGATGGCAGCGAGTGGCTGGCGATCGGCGGCCATGGCCTGCTGCTCCGCACCAAAGACCCCACCCCAACAGCGGCGTCGACGCCATGACCTTTCAGGTGTTCTGCCAGTCCTTTGCCCCCGGCAGCTGGAAGTGGACCGGCAAGGAGCCCGCTGGGGTTGGCCTGCAACTCGATGGGGCCTTCCGGGCCTTTGCCGCCATGGTGAACGCTCTCCCCAATAACGCCAGCACGCAGCTTTCTGTCATTCGTTCCCACGCCGATGCCACGGCCAACCGCTGGGGCTACACCTGGCAGCTGGGCCATCCCGTGGAACCCGCCCACCTCTGGTTCCTCACCGAAACCACCGGAACCGTCCCCCAGGGCGACACTCAGAGCAGCAGCAGTGCGGTCTTTGGCAGTGCTCTGGCGAGCACCTTCACCAACAACACCAGCAACGGCGGCTACGGCTCCTACAGCAACTCCACCGCCTACGGCACCGGCCTGGCCTATCTCGACAGCACCCTCAGCGGGGCCACCGCCATCGGCGCGATCCTGCTGATCGCCCAGGACACCACCCCCGGCCAGGAGTTCTTCTGCTGGGCCCTCAAGACCCACGGCGGCAACGACGACCTGCACCGTGACTGCTGCCACGCCCTTTACAAAAGCCATGGCACCACCGGCTGGAACTCGATCGCCGTCTTCCCCAAAACGACCAAGCAGTTCTATGGGCAGGTGGTGCTGCACGGCTATTCGGGCAGCCGCTTTGGCGGCCTCCCCTCGGCGATCGGCGCCAGCATCTACGCCAACGGCCACCAGCTGCGCAGCGGCATCGCCCTGGGCCACTACGAATCCATGCTCCAGAACCAGGGCCTCTTTGATGCCCCACCGCCGCTGATCCAGCTGCCGGCGCCCTTGTTCATCGGCTCCACCAGCATCCGTGGCGCCAGCACCCACTTCGGCAAGGTCACACGCCCCGATGGGGTGATGCTGCAACTGGGTCAGCGCTCCAGCGACCGGGACATGTGGTTGTGGCTGCCAGCCGGCACCAGCCACAACCAGGCAAGCCCCTGGAGCTCGGCCACATCCCTGAGCCACTGGCGGGAGTGCAACGAGCTCCACTTCATCCGCGGTCTGCCGCCCCAGGGCCTGCAGCTGATCACCGGCACGGCTGATTTCATCCGCCACTTCCCGCCGATGAGTGCGGTGGGCGCCCGCCAGCATCCGCAGCAGGACCCCCTGCTTTCCGGCTCCGGTGGCAATCAGGCTGGTGAAGGGAGTGCGGGGATGGCGCGGCCCGCGACGGGTCTGCTATGGCCTAGGGGGATGCTCTACTCGAAGAACTAAAACAGGCCGTGACCTTATGTGGAGAAACGGCTCAGCGCGAAGGGATCAGGGTATGGGCTCCCAAGATTCAGCGGCTTCCATAAATCTTGCATTATCAAACCCCTTTTTGTTGGCATCCTGGATCAACATGTACAAGCTAGCCCAATATAACCCAAAACCCAAAAAGCCCAAGTACTCAATCCAAAAAATCCAACCAGCCCCCGGGATAAAGTTTGGAAAGATTTTATGAAGAAAGAAGGCTCCAACACCAGCAATCATCAACGTCCCGGACCGTAATTTAATGCGCCGAAGCCTTGATATTAACCTGTCCGGGTTGGGCAACTCATTTAGTCTTTTTTGTAGTACTTGGCCACCACCGAACACAACCGACACCAGAGCGGAAAGAAATAACAGACCTGCGGATGGTAAATGAAGTTTCGGAAGGATCCCAGGTACGCAGTATGGATGAGACTCTATCTGGCAAGTCATCGGGAAGAACGCCACGCCCAAAGCGCAGAAGCCTGCTGTATTGTGGATTAAATCATCCCACTTGTCTAGACCTCTATAAACCAACAAGATACAGCCCAAAACTGCTAAGAATGTGACGAAAAGGGTTCTAGGAGTTCCGCCATCTCGAATGGCGAAGTAGTAGTCACTTAGAGAAGGCTGCAGTTGGTGGCCGCCAGCGAGCCAAGCGGCCAGGACAATAAGGAGGGGCAGGCCAATCAGAGAAGCACTAGCCATAAGGCGCAGCCGCTTATATGTTTCAGCAACACTCTGATCGGAAAAACCGTTTGGAGTAGTCATAGGGCCTGTGGCGATCGTGGATCCCCAGCAGCAACTGACTGCCGAGCGGGGCGAACTGGACATAGCCAAGACGCAATAACAATTTATCAACAGCCATCTATTGGGAGTGCATCCGTGATGGCGGACAGATCCTGTGGTGGGAGAAAAGCCGGGATCTGGGCTCCCGGCAGGCCCGTGCGGATCAGGCCATCTGCAGCCGCAACTCAGCCAGCGCCTCGCGCTCGGCCTCCAGCTGGCAGCGGTGCAGCAGCTCCTGCTGGACCAGCAGCCGCTGATCCAGCTCATCTACTCGCTTGAGGCACTGCTGGATCGCCGGGATCACCTCCTCCTCGAGCAGCGTGATTTCCTCCTCGCCATAGGGCTGCTCGATCCAGGTGCGGCGCAGCGGCAGCCCCCGACTGCGGCGCAGGATCTCCTCCATCGAGCGCAGCGTGGATTCGAGCAGCAGAAACGGATCCTCCTCAGGCCGGCAGAACGGGGAGCGGGCAACAGCCGAGGCGCTGGCAGTGAGCATTGCCATGACGATCGGCGCCGAGAGCGGCGCAGCGACGGGACCGATCCCAGTGGGGGCCTGACGCAGGAAGGCCCCAGACTGGAGAGGCCAGGAGCAAGCCCAAGGGGGTGTGCCCCTCAGCTGCAATGAGCCGCTGCCGCCGCGGCGCGAGCACCATGGGCCGGGAAGGTGATCACGAACCCCCGATCGGCCTGGGCGCAGAGGGGCAGGCCAAAGCGGCCCCCGCAGCTGATGCACTGCACCTTGCGGCCGCTGCGGCTGGCGGGGCAGGCCACGAACCGCACGCCCTCTTGGTGGAACACCGCCGGCGCATCGGGCGGCACCACGCAGACGGCCGGGAGCCCCTGCCGCACCAAAGCCGCCGCCCTGGAGCGGGACTCGGTGGAGGCATTGACCACCAGCCCCTTGGCCGCTGCCAACCGCAGGGTGGCCTGATTGGCGGGCCCCATCGGGAAGTGGGTGAACGACCAGGCGGCTCGCAGATGCCGGGTGGCCCGCGCCAGCTGAAGCAACAGGGCCTGATCGATGCGCAACGGATCAGCCGGATCAGGCCATTGATCGCCGGCGACGCAGTGGCGGAAGAGGATGCCGGCCGGCAGCGCCAGCACCTGCTTGATGAAGGCCGCTGCAGGGGAGCCGCTCTCGCCCCGGCTGAGCCGATCCCAGTGCAGCCGGGTGTGGAAGCCGGCCTCGGCGTAGCAGCCCTGATCGCCAGCCAGGGGGCAGCTGGAGGGGCAGGTTTGCCGGTTTGTGCTGGAGACGGCGATCGGACCGGTTTTGCCGTTGTCCGACGGGAAGGACAAGGAGGCACGGTGGGACTCGGCAGCAGCCACAGGAGGGGTGACGCAGGACCCGCCCTGCAACCGCGCCGAAAGGCAAGGGCCAGCCACCAGCGAATGGCGGAGCGCAGCGGAGAGCCCAACGTCCAGCCCGGCTGGCTGGTGAAACCCTTGCCGAGGCGCGGAGCATGGAAGGGCCTGCGGCACCGACCCCACAAAGCCGCCGATCGCATGCGGCACATCAGCTCTGGTGCGATCGACGGCCGCGGTTGTGCCATTGGTTGCGCGGCCCTGTCACCATCGGCTCTGGCGAAGTGGGCCGGCCAGATCAGGCTGTTGAGCAGCCCTTTCAGCCACGCCATGCTCCGCATTCACGGCGACCGCGACAGCCTGCTGGCGGCCCTTGCTGCCCACTGGGCCGACCAGCAGCTGCAGATCCCGGCGGCACTCAAGCCGGTGGTGCAACCGATCCGCCGCCGGCCACGGCCGCTGCGCTGAAAGCACCGCGCAGCGACCGCCTCAGGGGATGCTGTCCACCACCACCGCCCAGCCTGTGCCTGGGGCATAGCGGTAGGCACCGCCACCGATGGGCTCCACCATCCAGCGCTTGCCGTAGCCGCAGGCCCGCGCAGCGGTAGTTCAGCCTTGAGAAGCGCAGCCCCATGCCGTTGGCGTTGAGGGTGGTGCCGTGGATCAGGTCGGGATCTCCCCAGGGATCGTTCACCACCACCTGGGTGGGGGTGTGGCCGACGACTATCAGCCAGTGCCCCGACCCGGTAGGCCGATCGATCGGGCCGCGGTGGATGTAGCCGCAGGGAACGGGGATGCCGCGGGCGATCTGCTGCTCGATCAGCTGGAAATCGGCGCTCTGCACCAGCTGAGCGCTGACACCGAAATGAGCGAGGGCCTGAAGCTGGGCGCTGGCGTCGGTGCTGTCGCCAAAGCGCTGCACCACGGCCAGGTACTGGTCGTCGCCATTGGCGCCCTTGAGGGTGCCGGGCTTGATGGCCTCCAGGAGCATGGCGCAGCTCGACGAAAAACAAGTGCGATCGCGCTGTGACAGCTGGGCCGAATCGCGCTGCTGAAACCGGGGCACCCCCACCAGCGGGTTGGGGTGACGGACCGCGCCTCCCTCGGCTGGGGGGGTGCTGCTCCCCTGACCGGGTGATGGGCCATTCCCCCGACTGGGGGAGGCAGACCAGAGCGCAGCTTCCGCCTTGCGCCGCCGCCTGAGCCCGGCCTCCGTTGGCCCGCCTGGGTTCACGTAGAGCATTAAGGCGGCCGGCACCGTCTCCAGTGCTCCCGAGCGCAGGGCCTGGGTGAGGGTGTCAAGGCCCTTGGCGCCAAACCAGCGGGGCCCGCAGTTGTACGTGAACGACAGCAGGGCCGCCTGCTGGTTCGTCGTGAGGGCCTTGTAGACCGGTACGCAGTCCCGCAGGGACCGCCAGTCCCGCTCCAGCCGGCCAGCAAGCAGGGCATCGGCGAGCTCCTGGCTGATGCGATCGCCCTGCTTGACCCGCGCACCATCGCCATAACTGGTGCTGCCCCAGCCGATCGTCCAGGGTTCAGCCCCGGTTTCGGGATCGGGGTAGGCCTTCAGGCGGCACCCCTCGAACTCCTTCACCAGGGGGAGGGCCACGGCGACGGCGGCGGGAATGTCATCCACCGGAGCCGGCCCAGCCCCGGCAGCAGCCTGATGGGCAGTCCAGAGCCTGCGCAAGGTGCCGCCTTCCTCCAGGGCCTGGGGCTCATGGGCCACCAGCTGCTCCAGCACCGCCAGCAGCCAGGCCCTGTGGTGGGGGAGGTCTGGATCGAAGTGCTCGACGTAGTCGCCAGCAGGGATGGGGCGGTTCATCGGAACACCCCGCGCCGGCCGGGAGCCAAGGCCACCTGGTTGTTTGCGGCCGCGGTCTGCATGCCGGAGGGGAAAAACAGGGCGCTGACGGTCATCCACCGCTCCAGACAGGCATTCACCTGGCGGGGGGCCTGGATCCAGTTCGGCAGCTCACATGCACCGACGAACGCGGTGGAGAAGATGATCTGACCGGTGAGCAGACCGTTTGACGCGGCCGCTCCGAGCAGCCGCAGCAGGGGGTTCATGAAGGCAGAGGGCGGCGGGTCCTCTGGCTCTTGCCACGGCGAAGGCCAGGAGCCCATGGGGGCCTCAGCCCGCCCCAACCAGCTGCTGGCGCAGGGCGGCCAGGGCCTTCTTCTGGGCCCGCTGCACCGCCATCGGACTGATCTGCAAGTGCGCCGCGGCGGCCCGGAGGGAGAGGCCCTCGAGGATGGTGAGCCGCAGGGCTATCGCCTGGGCTGCGGGCAGCTGCTCCACCAGGCGCTCCAGCGCCAGCCCATCTGCAGCACTGCCGCCAGCGCACTCGGGCTCGGGGGAGGCCAACTGATCCAGCAGGGAGTGCTCACCTGCAGCGGGGGCATCGAGGCTGGCGTGGCCGAGCGGGCATGCGCCCTTCTCGTGCTCCCGGCGGGAGATGCGCACCAGCCGCACCCGATCGCGCAGGTGGTGCTGCAGGGCGCCCTGGATGCAGCGGCGCAGATAGGGCGCAGCGGGCTCGCCGGAGCGGCAGCGGGGAGCAGAGCGGACCAGGGACTCGCGGGCCACCTGGATCAGATCCTCCCGCTCCACCAGCGGGAACAGGCGCCGGGCAGCGGCGCCGGCAATGGCATCAGCGAGGGGCAGGTGTTCAAGCACCAGGGCATCACGGGCACGCAGGGCCGAGCGGCTGAGGGAGGAAGCGGGGGAAGCCATCGGCAGGACGGCGGAGAACCCCACCCCCAGCGGCCGGCCGCAGCGCCGTGGCAAGGACGCCCCGCAGGGGCGCATGGCCTGATCCTTGACGCGGCGTGAGGACTGGCCGAGGGATGCGGTGGGTGTGCGCCTGGCCAATGGCGCCCTTGCGCTCTTCAGACCGAGGGGAAGCTGCCATCCATGGCAGTGCAGTTCCGGCACACCTCAACCGATGGCAATGAATCCAGCGTTGTCAGCTGAGGTCATGTCCCGACCAATCCAGGGCCAACCCCCGGGGACACCAGATACGGGGTACTCCTGGGTTCCATACACCGTGGGCAGTGTGAGCAACCCGTGGTTGCCGCTAACATGGAACGACCATGCTTGGCAAGAGATGCCAAATCCTGAAACACACCCAGCCCTCTCCCCCTCGGATGACGCGACGATGGTCGCCCGCACCTGGAATGGGACCCCAATCCCCAGGCGCACAACTGATGGCTACGTGAATGCCACAACGATGTGCAAGGCCAACAGCAAGAGGTGGAACAACTACTTTGAAACCGATCGGGCCTCGTCTTACATTGAGACTCTTTCTTCCGTTACTGGGATCCCAGTAACGGGTTCTGGTGGTCTGGTGCAGACCAGGCAGGGGGGCTCAGACCAAGGGACCTGGATTCACCCGCGAGTTGCAATTGACCTGGCACGCTGGATTAGCCCAGGCTTCGCTGTCTGGATGGACGGCTGGTTCCTAGAAGAACTCGAGCGATCCGCCAAAGCTGAAACCGCCGGGGCAAGGGCTGCCGTCTTGGCGCCAGCTGAGATGCTGAGCTTGATGGAACGGAGCCTTGCGCTGATGGAGCGCGCAGGTGGGCTTGATGAGCGGGACCAAATGCTGTTTAGGGATATGGCCCGCACCAACCTCCTGATGGCGAGCGGTGGCGGGACTGCAGAGCTTCCTTCCTACGCCGAGCAGGAAATGGCGCTCTCAGATGCATGGATTGAAGCTTTTGGCACACCCCTGCCAAGAGGGAAAGACACCGCTGTGGGGAAAGCCGTTGCCAGGATCTACCGAGAAGAGCATGGGAAAGATCCCCCAAAGAGGACGCAGTATGTAGATGGAGCGCCAAGGAAAGTCAACAGCTACCGAAGAGAGTGGCTCCTGAAAGCTGTTCTGAAAGTTCGAGATCAAGTTATGGCCTTGCTTTCTTGATCTGTCGCTTTCCTGCCGCGGATCTTTTTCGGCAGCTCAATGAAGCTGGTGCCACAGGGCTCCTCGCCCACAAAGGCCAGTGATCAAACCAGCACCATGCAAGGGGTTGGCGCCCAGTGCAGCGACCCGCGTCAGCCCATGCACGGTGCGGGAGTGAGGCAGCCCATGCACGGTGCGGGAGTGAGGCAGCCCAGGGACCGTCTCGCCAAGTCGGAGCTGGGCTGTCTCCGCTGTCCTCAACGCCTGGTCCGCCCGCCTGGCAAGCACGTAGCGCCCCGGATGGGCGACCCCGTCACTGGCTGCGACCTCTTGGCACCCTTTAATGGAGGGACCCGTCTCTGGGCTCTTGCTGGACCGCTTGCTGACAAAAAGCTCGCAGCACCCTTCATCCGGGGCTGTGAAGCACCTTCTTTAGCCAGTCCAATGCAAGTTTTGCATAAAAACCGGCTCTCGCCCACCCGCTGCTCGTGCTTGAGCCCGTATGCCGCTTCGTGACCTCTGCACCCCACGCCCGTCAGTCTTCGCGGCGGACCGTCGCGCAACGGTGCTCAGCCTCGACACCTTCCTCAAGGGCGAGGTGGACGGCGGGGCGTTCTTTGAAGAGAACTACTTCACCAGCGGGATGCTCACCCTGGTGGATCGGGCCTTCCGCCATCTGAGTGGATCAGGAGCTGGCTCTTCGGTGTTTCAGCTCTCCCAGGCGATGGGGGGAGGCAAGACCCACAGCATGATTTCCATGGGTCTGCTGGCCCGGGATCCCAACCTCCGCCAGGAGGTGTTTGCCCAGGTTGAAGGCGGCAACCCAGCCCCAAACCTTGGGGGCTGCCAGGTGGTGGGTTTCAACGGCCGCAGCACCGATGCTGATGGGGGGATTTGGGGTTCGATCGCAGATCAGCTGGGCAGAGCCGAGCAGTTCGCCAAGTACGTCTCACCTCTGCTGCGTGCTCCGGGCCCTGAAGCATGGAAGGAGCTGCTGGGCGAGCAACCGCTGGTGATTTTCCTGGACGAGCTGCCGCCGTATCTCGAATACGCGGTGGCGGTGCCGGTGGGCAACGGTAACCTGGCCACGGTGACGACAGCGGCGCTGGCGAACCTGTTCGTGGCCGTCACAGAGATGCCCAACGTCTGCCTGGTGCTCTCTGATCTGGGCGGCACAAACTACGCCGGTGGTCAGGACAACATCAACCAGGCGGTTGAAAGGGCGATTCAGCAGCTGAGCGGGGAGTCGAGGCGGATTGCGGTGCCGATCACGCCCGTGAACCCCAATGGCGATGAGCTGTATCACATCCTGCGCAAACGCCTTTTCGCCCAGGTGGCTCCTGCAAACGCCATTGATGGCGTGGCCGGCTCCTACCGGGAAGCGCTGCGCGACGCGGTGAACATGGGGCTCACGACCACCACCCCGGAATCCCAATACACCCGGATTCAGGACTCCTACCCCTTCCATCCCGACCTGCGGGAGCTGGTGGGCAAGTTCAAGGAGAACGAGGGTTTCCAGCAAACCCGGGGCGTGATCCGGTTGATGCAGATGGTCGTTTCCGACCTCTGGAATTCTGGCAAGGCCGGCGGCCTCGACCTGATCCACCCCTACGACCTCGACCTCAACCAGGACGAGCTCGCCTCTGAGGTGCGCACGATCAACCCCAGCCTCAGCGAGGCGATCGCCCACGACATCGCCCATGGCGGCGATGCCGAGGTGGAGGTGATCGATGAGGCCAACGGCAACACCGATGCCTCCGATGCCGCCCGGCTGATCCTGGTGGCCTCTCTCTCCACCACCCCTGGCGCGATCCATGGGATGCGGGAGTACCAACTGGTGGACTGCCTGCAGCGCCCCGGCCGGGTAGCGCCCCTTCGAGTGGTGTAACTCAGGAGGTCCTGTGACCCTTTCCGGAGGGTGAACAGGAGCAGTCAGGGGAGACTGCCGGGAGGCTGATCGCTCAGCTCCGTTCATCCACTATGAACC
>JBIKKX010000022.1:0-53786 GCA_044360135.1 Cyanobium sp. | reverse complement strand
AGGGAAACGGGCCTGCCCACCCCTTGCAACGTCAGCCGTGGAGCCGATCGCCTGAGGTGCGGACGCTCAGCCCGGCTACGCCGGGCTGAGGCCCTGTGGATTTACACCACTCGCTGGGACGCCAGCGTGACTTACATGCCTTGCCCCTCAAAGAGTCTGACTTCGTCTCCGGTGGCATCAAACGAGACAGTTTCATCCGTAGTTTCAAGCTATTCACTGGCAGTGAGGCTCTCATTCTTGAAGTTGTTGGTCATCTGACCCATTCAAAGCTTTCTGAAGTTATTGGCCAACTTGTTGAAATGCTATCCGCTTGCCTGAGAGATGGCACCTTCTAACTTCAAGATACAGAAGCCGGGAGCGGAGGCTGGATACTATGCTGAGGCATCTACCCGCTTCAGATCTGGAGCGCTAGCGGCACTCCTCAGGGCAGAATGGCAGTAGAATCGCCTTGAAGGCCTCTGATCTCAATTTCATGTCATCATCTCTTCACGAAATCGAAGAACAGGCCCGCTCACTCTCTGCAGAAGATCGGGCAAAGCTTGCGGAATGCATGCTGGAATCACTCCAGACTTCCATCGAGGAAATAGAAGCGGCATGGTCAGAGGAGATAGCCTTGCGAATTGAAGCATTTGAAAAGGGTGACATATCTGCATATTCAGCATAGCAGGTATTTGCAGAGGCCCGTCAGATCTTGTCGTGACGCGTGTTCGGTTTGTTGAGCCTGCAAGGCTTGAGGTTCTTGCTGAAGTTGGTTACTACCATCGATTTGAAGCAGGGCTTGGAGCCAAGTTCCTTGAAGCTCTTGAGGATGCGATAGCTCGTGCTCTGGCATACCCACTGGCAGGCTCACCAGCGCAAAATAGAACGCGCCGTGTGTTTCTCAGGGACTTTCCCTTCGCACTGGTCTATCGCTCAGACGAACGGGAATCACAATCTATGCACTCGCTCATCATGCACGCAGACCAGGTTATTGGCGGAGTCGAACAGATGACCGCTAACATCAAGATACAGAAGACGGGTGCGGAGGATGCCTCTTATACCGAGGCTATGCCCCGCTTCTGATCTGGGGCGTTCATAGAATCGGCAAGCGCGAGCGCAAATTGTCTGCCCATACTCCCATTCACTGCTCATGAGCTAAGCCAGTAGACCTGTTGCCTGCGCGCTCGACCAAGGCCCGCAGTAATATCGCTTAACGCCTGGTCAGACGAGAGTTGCCGATCGGGTGCTTGCGATGGCGGTGATTTCGGTCAAGTTGACCGAAGCTCTGGATGCGCAGCTCACAGAGCAAGCTCATCGACGTCGGCTGAGTAAGTCTGAGCTGGTTCGGCGAGCATTGACAGCGTTCCTCCAATCCTCAGAGCTGGAGGTAGAAGGTGGTTCATCACAATCGGCTGATGATCTCTTGGCTGATTTGGTGGGTTGTTGTGAAGGCGGGCCAACTGATCTGTCATCCAACCCGCCTATCTATCTGACTTCGGTGCAATCTGATAATGACCGTACTGCTTGATACAGGCCCTTGGGTCGCGCTACTGAGTCGCAACAATACGCATCACCAATGGGCCGTTGAACAGTTCCGTTTGCTAGCGCCTCCAATGCTTAGCTGTGAAGCCGTGGTTGCTGAGACTTGCTTCCTGCTGAAACGATCGGGTTTTGACCCTTCATTGGCGCTGCAGTTTATCGAGCGAGATGTCGTTCAATTGCCATTCACTCTCCAAAAACAGATGGCCTCCGTGAGTTCATTGTTCAAGCGGTATGAGAATGCGCCCGCGTCCCTTGCTGACGCTGCTCTCATTCGGATGGCAGAAATTGATGACTCACCGTTGCTCCTCACGACCGATAGCGACTTCCATATCTACCGTCGCCATGGAAGACAGACGATTCCATTGATATGCCCGTGATTTGTACGGGTTCTGCACGAGATGCGAAAGTTCGCGCACGTTGTCTGTGGAGAGGCGACATGTCGGACAAACCCTTCGTGTGGGCAGGCCATCACCAACGTTCAGCCACCCCGCGACAGGCTTCTTGCCTGCCACTCAAGGGCAGCGTTGAGCTCCTGGCAGAAAACACTCAATCCCCTCAGCCCCCCTCCAGCGCCAGCAACGCCCGCAGCTGTGGTTCCAGGGCCGCAAAGGCCCGGCCCCGGTGGCCGATTCGGCCCTTGGTGGCCTTGTCCATTTCGGCGAAGGTGAGCAGCAGATCCGGCACCAGGAACACCGGGTCGTAGCCGAAGCCACCCTCACCCCGTGGCGCCTCGAGGATCACCCCCGGGCAATGGCCCTCCACCTCCAGGCGGATGGCGCCGCTGGGATCGGCCACCGCCAGGGCCGCGGTGAACCGGGCGGAGCGATCGGCGCCATTCGCCGCAGCCTCGGCAGGGGTCGCAGCAGCATCAGAAGCAGAAGCAGCAACAGCGGGCCGCGATGCCCCAGGCCCAGCCGCGGCCAACGCCACCTCCAGCTCCCGCAGCAGGCGGGCGATCCGCTCCGGATCGCTGGCGGCATAGCGGGCCGAGTGGACACCGGGGGCACCACCGAGGGCGGCCACCGCCAGACCCGAATCATCCGCCAGGGCCCAGCAACCGCTGGCGCGGGCCACCGCACTGGCCTTGAGGCGGGCGTTCTCGGCAAAGCTGCTGCCCGTCTCCTCCACCTCCAGCCCCTCGGGCTGGGCACGCAGCTCCACCGGCAGATCCGCCAGCAGGGCCGCGAACTCGCGGATCTTGCCCGCATTGCCGCTGGCCATCACCAGGGGAATGGCCGCTGCCATCAGATCCCCTCCGCCAGCTGCCGCGCCCAGGCCAGCACCTCCGCCACCCGCTCATCCGTGGGCGCCTCGCAGTAGAGGCGCAGCAGGGGCTCGGTGCCGGAAAAGCGCAACATCAACCAATGGTTCGGGCCCAGCCGCAACTTGACGCCATCGGTGCGGATCACCTCCAGCACCGGCGCTCCGGCCACGGCGCTGGGGGGGGCCTCCGCCAACTGGGCCTCCAGCCGGCTGCGGGCAGCCATGTCGGCCAGGCGCAGGTCGAGGCGGTCGTAGGCGGCGGCCCCGCCGCAGCGGGCCTGGAGGGCATCGATCCGCTCCCCCAGCGGCACCCCGCCCTCCACCAGCGCCTCGATCAGCAGCAGGGCCGCGAAGGGGGCATCCCGTTCAGGCAGGTGCATGCCGAAGCCCACCCCCCCCGATTCCTCACCCCCCACCAGCACCTCGCCGGCGAGCATCTCGGCCGCGATGTACTTGAACCCCACCGGCATCTCCAGCACCGGCCGGCCCAGGTCTTCCGCCACCAGTGCCATCAGATCGGAGCCGCTGACGGTCTTGATCACCGTGCCCGGCAGCTGCCGCGCCCGGGCCAGGTGGTCGATGAACAGGGGCATCAGCAGCTGGGTGCTGCAGAAGCGGCCGCGTTCATCGACCGCGGCGATCCGGTCGCCATCGCCATCGAAAACGATCCCCATCGCCGGATGACCGGCGGCAGTGGAGGCCCGCACCGCCGCGATCAGCTCCTGCAAGTAGGGCGCCAGGGGTTCGGGCGGGTGGCCGCCGAACAGGGGGTCCCGCTCGCTGCGGATCTCGGCGATCACCCCCGCCGCCGTGGCGGCCTCGCCAAGCAGGGCGGGCAGCACCCCGGCGGCCGAGCCATGCATCGGATCGACGATCACCCGCAGCCCCAGCCGCTCCAGGCCCGCCGCCAGCGCATCGGTGTCCACCTTCGCCCGCAGCCCCGCCACATAGGCCCCCAGGGCATCAAAGCGCTGCGGCTCAACCGCGATCGGCACCGTGATCCCACCAGCCGCCAGGCGCCGCTCCACCCGCTGGGTGAAGTCGCCCTCCACCGATCCCCCGAAGGGACCCTTGATCTTCAGGCCCAACCATTCCGGCGGGTTGTGGCTGGCGGTGATCACCAGGGCCCCCAGGGCGCCCCGCTCGACCACCGCCCAGCTGGAGGCGGGGGTGGGGGTGGGGGAATCGGAGAGCACCGGCTCCAGATCGGCGCCGCGCACCGCCGCCGTGATCGCCGCCGCCAGCTCCGGCGCCAGGAAGCGGCGGTCGTAGCCGATCACCACCTCGCGGCTGTTCAAGCCGGGGGGCGCCGAGGCCGCCAGCTCCCGCGCCGCCGCCGCCGCCACCGGCAGCAGCCGCTCCACCGTGATGTCCACCCCGAGGATGCCGCGCCAGCCGTCGGTGCCGAAGGCGATCGGGCTGGCCTCCAGGGGCAGGGGGGCTGAGGCCATCGGGAAGCAACGCTTAGGGCGTTCGTAGCAGGGGGGCAGGCTACGGCGGCCGGCGCGGGTGCCGGCCGGCCTGGCGGCAGGGGCCACCAGCCTCCCCAGCCGCCGTGGTCCCCCATGGCGGCGACCGGCCCCCGCAGCGGCCCGCCTAGCTTGGAGCGATGCAGCAGCCTTTCGGCGTCTCCCCCCACTCCCGAGACACCGGCGCCAACCCAGCCCTCAGCGACCGCCTGCTGCGCAGTTGGCTGCGCTGCCGTCGCAGGGCCTGGCTCGATCGCCATGGCCCCGCCGATGGGAGGCGCTGGAGTGCCCATCGGGCCCTGACCCTGCAGGACCAGCTGCTCAGCTTCCAGACCCTGCTGCCCCGCAAGCCCGGCCACGGGGAGGAGGCCTGCCGGCGCGGCGATGCCGGCGTGATGGGGGTGCGGCTGCGGGGGGTGGGCCCCGCGGGCCTGGCCCTGGAGGCCCATCCGCCGCTGCTGCAGCGGGTGGAGAGCCCGAGCCGCTGGGGCGATCACGGCTACCGGCCGGTGCTGGTGCGCCAGGGGCGCAACCTCACCCGCGAGCACCGCCTGGTGCTGGCCCTCTGGGGCCGACTGCTGGCGGAACACCAAGGGGCCCCCGTCCCCCAGGCCCTGGTGCTGGCCGGATCGGGCGGGCTGCTGCAACAGGAGCGCTTCACGCTGAGCAGCGGCCTGCAGCAGCAGCTGGAGGAGGTGCTGCCGCGCCTGGCCGCCGACCTGGCCGCCAGCGGCGCGATGCCGCCCCTGGTCAACGACCGCCGCAAGTGCACCCTCTGCTCCTGGCGCCCCCTCTGCGATGGCGAAGCCGCCCGGGAGGGCCACCTCAGCGAGGTCAGCGGCATTGGCGGCAAGCGCCGTGACCTGCTGATCAGCCTGGGGATCGGCAGCCTGGATGACCTGGCCCGCAGCGATCCGGACCAGCTGGCCGCAGCCCTGGAGCAGCACGGCGACCAGCACCGCGATGTGGCGCCCCAGCTGGTGGCCCAGGCCCGGGTCCAGGCCCTGGGCGTGAGCCGCCGGATCGACGCCGGATCGCCCCTGCCGGAACTGCGGCGGGCGCCGGGGGTGCTGATCTACGACATCGAATCAGACTCCGACGCCCGTGACGACTTCCTCCACGGCCTGCTGCGGCTGCGGCGGGGCAGCGACGGGGGCAGCGGCGACTGGCCCTCGGCGGCGGCCGCGGCCACGGCCCCCTATCACCCGGTGCTGGCCCTGCAGGAGCACGGGGAGCCGCGGCTCTGGCGGCGACTGCGCACCCTGCTGGCCCGCTACCCCGACTGGCCCGTGCTCCACTACGGCGAAACCGAAGCGGTGGGCCTGCTGCGGCTGGCGGAACGGCAGGGAGCGGGGGACGGGGAGCGCAGCCAGCTGCGGCGGCGATTGATCGATGTGCACCAGCGCCTGCGGCGCCACTGGCTGCTGCCGGTGAACAGCTATGGGCTCAAGGCGGTGGCCGGCTGGCAGGGCTTCCAATGGCAACAGGACGGGGTGGATGGGGCCCGCTGCCTGCTCTGGTGGCGCCAGTGGCGTCTCGACCGCGGCCGCCCCGCCGTGCCGCCACGGCTGGCGGCACGACCCCTGGAGCGGATCTTCCGCTACAACCGCGACGACGCCCTGGCCACCTGGGCGGTGGTGCGCTGGATGCTCGACCAGGAGGCCGCCCCGGGGGACGCCCCGAGCGAGCCTCCGCCGAGGTCCCGGCAAGGCGAATCCGACGGCTGAGGCGCCTCAGGCGAGACGAGCGGCCCCCGCTGCCGCCCCCTGGCCCCCGGCGCCGACCGGTGGCTCCTCGAACAGCTCCGGCAGCGACAGCTCGAACCGCCAGCCGCTCGGAGCGCAGGCGTCGCCCGCCCCGTCCTGCCCATCGCCGCTCCAGAGCTGGATCTCAGCCAGGGCAGCGCGGCGCACCAGGGCCAGGCCCACCCAGCCGGCCCCCTCCGGCAGGGCCAGGCAGGAGCTGACCACCCCGGCGCGCTCACCGGCGGCGCTGCGCAGGGGGGTGCCGGGTTCCGGTGCGGCCAGCCCATGGGCCGCAGCCGCCGCGACCGGCACATGCCAGCGCCGCAACTGCCGCTTGACGCCGTCGTAGGTGGCGAGTCGAGCCAGGGTCTCCTGGCCCACATAACACCCCTTGCCCAGGCTCACCCGGCCGGCGAGGCCCAACTCGAACGGATTGGTGTCGTCATTGATCTCGCCGGGGGCCGCCGGCAGGCCCAGCCGGAGGCGGCGGAACTCCGCCTGCCAGGGATCCAGGGCTGGCAGAGCGGCCAGAGCGGCCGGCAGCGGCGCCCCGGCCGGCTGCACCAGGGCAGCCCCCAGCCACCAGCCACCGCCGGGCTCGGACCGCCAGCCACCGCCCGTGGGGCCGGCCGCCGTGACCTCCTTCGCCTCTGTCGCCTGCGTCCCCACAGGCTCCAGCCACACCCCTTCCAGCAGCGGCCCCAGCTCCACCGCGTCGGCGGGGAAGAGCACCCGGTCGAAGGCCTGGCGCACCGCGGCACCGTCACCGGCGCGGATCACCAGCAGGGCCCCGTTCTCCTCCACCAGCACCTCGGCCACGGCCCGCATCCGGGCGGTGGGGGTGATGCAGCAGGTGGACAGCCAGGCGCCGGGACGGGCCAGGGCCAGGTCCTGGCTGCTCTGGCCGTGCAGGAAGCGCAAGGTGTCCGGACCCCTCAGGGCCAGCAGCTGCACGGGCTGACGGAGCAGGCGCGGCGCCTCCCCCTCGGGCCATGACCAGATCGAAGCCAGCGTCATCGCTCAGCGCGCTCCGGCGAGCGGGGAGGCGCTGGCAGCGCCCTCAACGGCCGCCAGCTCCTCCAACAGGAAGAGGCTGGCCAACTCCAGACCGGCGGCGGCCATCGCCTCGGCCCCTCCCTCCTGGCGATCCACGATCGCCACCACCCGCTCCACCAGGAAGCCCACTTCCCGGAGCTGGGTCACCGCCTTGAGGGCCGAACCGCCGGTCGTGACCACATCCTCCAGCACCGTGATCCGGCTGCCCTGGGGCGGCAGGGGACCCTCCAACCAGGCGCCAGTGCCATGGCCCTTGGCCTCCTTGCGCACGATCAGGGCATCCAGGGGCCGGCCCTCCAGGGCGGCCTGCAGGGCCACGGCGCTGACGAGGGGATCGGCCCCCAGGGTCAGCCCGGCCACCGCAGCGGCCGTGGGTTCGACCAGCGCCAGCAGCTGCCGGCCGAGCAGGGCCAGGCCGACGCCGCTGAGGCTGACCGGCTTGCAGTTGACGTAGTGATCGCTGTGGCGCCCCGAAGCCAGCGTGAAGGAGCCGCGGCGGTAGGCGCGCTCCGCCAGCAGCCGCAGCAGCAGGGCACGGGCCTCGGCCGCGGAGGTGGGAGGGGGGAGCATGGGAATTCGGGACGGCAGGGGAGTGGGGCGACGGGTCGGGACCTGCAGGCCATGCTGCTGCAGGTCCTGACAGCGGCGTTAACGTCAGTTGCAGAAGCAGTCTGTCTAGGGCCTCTCCGGCGCCTTATCCAGCGCCCCCATCAAAGCGCTGTCTGAAGCATCCCCCCAGGATCACCACCACGACCCACCGCGCTGAGCACCGCCCGTGACCGCCACCCCTGCCCCCCGCGATCCAGGTTCCCGCAGGCCAGCTGCCCTGGCCGTTGTGCTGTGGCCCGCCGCGTTGCTGCTGGCGGCGGCCCCGGTGGTCGTTCAGGCCGGGCCGGTGGTCTGCACCACCACCCTGGAGGCCCCCCAAGCCGACGGCGCAGCGGTGACGGTCAGCCGTTGCGGGCCCGTGGAAACCGTGCCGGAACTGGTGCAACGCCGCTTTTACACCCACACAGCACCGTTTGAAGAGCGGGTGACGCTCGGCCACCAGATCACCGATCTTCTCGGGATCAGCCTGCCCGGCCGTGGCGATCAGGGCCGGATCGGCTTCGGCTTCGCCGATCAGACGATCGTCTACGACGGCGTCGCCCTGCAGAACACCGCTGCCTTTCTGCTGGAGGCCCAAAGCAGCCCCCTGCCCCTGCGGACCCCGGATCTGAACGGCTGCTTCAGCACCAGCCTGATCGGCTCCCCATGCGGCAGTGCACCACGCTGATCCCGCCCTAATCTCACAACCGCCGACAGACCACGGCCCCGCGGACCCTGGGGGTCTAGCAATCTGGTGAATGCAGCGGACTCATAATCCGCCTAAGGCGGGTTCGATCCCCGCGACCCCCATCCCAGAAAACCCAGTCACATCAAGGGTTTTTAAGAAATCAGCCGGCCAGCACCCCCGGTCAGCCAGGCTCGAGCACTCTCTGATGGTCCATACCTCGCTGGATCAGCGCTGGTTTGACAGCGCCTCGATGGCCTCACTTGTTGCGCAGATGTGAGGCAAAGCCCTCCACGTCCGCGAAAGAGCCGCCGACACCGAGCTGGCCCAGGGGCGGACAGGGCCGACGAGGCGCTGGGACCCCATCGGCCAGCCAGGAAGCTCACCAATGCGACGGCTTGTTAAAGGGAAAAGCTCCAGCCTTTAATAAGCGCTGACCTTGTTCAAGTTTCGCGGTGGTGGGCTGATGAAGCGCCTTGGCGCAGGTCGTTACGAGATCACCAGCACCGCTGGCGAAGAGGTGCGTGCCTTCGTCCCGGCCCCATTGCCGCCTGAACCACCCGTCCAACTGGATGGAGCCCTGCAGGCGTTGCACGAGCGAGCACTGTTGGCCTGCGGACGCCTGGATGGGGTTTCGGCCCTCCTTCCCGATCGGGACCTTTTCCTCTACGCCTACGTTCGGCGGGAGGCCTTGCTGTCCTCTCAGATTGAGGGCACGCAGTCGTCCTTGTCAGACCTGCTGCTGTTCGAGCTCGAAGAGGCCCCCGGTATCCCTTTCGATGACGTGGTCGAGGTCTCCAGTTACGTGGCGGGGTTGGAGCACGGCCTGGGGAGATTGCAGGAGGGGTTCCCCCTCTCCTCCCGCCTGCTACGCGAGATCCACGCCCGGCTGTTGGCTAGAGGCCGCGGAGCCGATCGGCTGCCGGGAGAGTTCCGTCGGAGCCAGAACTGGATCGGCGGCACCCGCCCGGGCCATGCGCGCTTCGTGCCCCCGCCTCCCGGGCTGGTGGAGGAGTGCATGGGGCAGCTGGAGCAGTTCATCCACGGGGGGCCCCGGCGGGAACACAACCTGCCGTTGCTGGTGCGCGCCGCACTGGCCCACGTGCAGTTCGAGAGGATCCATCCGTTTCTCGATGGCAACGGTCGCCTGGGCCGGCTGCTGATCGTGCTGATGCTGATCGACGCAGGGGTTCTGCAGCAGCCGTTGCTCTATCTGAGCCTGTTTTTCAAGGAACACCGCAGCCGCTACTACGAGCTGCTGGACGGCGTGCGCCAGGACGGGGACTGGGAGGCCTGGATCGACTTCTTCCTCGAAGGGGTCGAGCACACAGCGACTGCTGCGGTCAGCACCGCTCACAGGCTGCTCGCGTTGTTCCGCACCGACGAGGCCAGGCTGGGCGGACTGGGGCGCGCGGGGCCAAGCGTGCGGCACGTGTTCACGGCCCTCTGCAGGCGTCCACTGAACAGCATCAACCAGCTCAGCACCGCCTGTCAGCTGAGCTTTCCCACCACAGCCAAAGCCCTTGAGACCTTGGTGGATCTGGGAATTGTTCGAGAGATCACCGGCGGTCGGCGCAATCGCCTCTTTACCTACGACGGCTATCTGACGATCCTCAGCGAGGGTGCCGAGCCGCTTTGACGAGGGCTTCTGAACTGGTGCTGGCTCTGCTGCCGGGCTGGCAGTTCCCCAGGGAACTGGATTCAGCCACCGGCTTCCAGGAGCTGCCGATTCGACGCAAAGACTCTGCCCGATCGGCTGCAATGGAGAGGAGGTGAAGCTCCATGAACAGCGCTGAGTTCGACCAACGCCTCGATGCAGGGGACTCCCTTCACGATGCCCTCGACCTGACGGCTGCCCGTCGCCGTGGCCACCGTCTGAAGGCCCAGCTTCACGGTCCACTGGCGCGAGCTTTCCGCCTGCTCATGGGCGTCGGTGGGGCCGCCGGAGCCCGAGCCCACTTGCTGCCACTCCTGCCGCGGCGGGACGGGAACCGGTTGCTCCGCCAGCTGCTCGAAACGGCTCTTGAGCAGCTGCAGTCGCTCTGGGCCCAGGGCGGCCCAGAGGGTGTCGGGTGATCGCTCGCCATGGCGGCCTGGGGGAGCCCAGCGATGTCGATCTGCTCCTGCTCGGGCCGGATGATCGTTGCGGTGCGGTGGGCTTTGGCCGCGGGTGGAGCACGCCCTGCGGCTGCTGGCCCGGCGCTGCGGGCTGCAGGTGGCCGAAAGCCGCCTCACCACCGATCGCGGCAGGTGGTCGTGCCTGCTGCTGGCCGATGAACTGCGCCGCGTCAGTGCTCAGCCGGCGGTGGATCTGCGGGAGCTGTTCGGCCGGATCTGCTTCAACGCCGCGGTCTCGAACGTCGACGACCACCCCCGCAACCATGCGCTGCTGGGCAGGTCAACAAGCTGGCAGCTCAACCACGCCTACGACCTCACCCTCGCACCGTTGCAGGCCCAGACCCGCCGCGACCTGGCCATGGCCTGCGCGAAGCCTCCGTCAGCCCCGGCGACTGCCAGCGGCTCAGCGGATGACGGGACACGGAAACGGAGCCCCCGTGATCAGCCACGTAGCGCTGCAAGGAGTGCATGCGCAGGAAGGCAATTAGAATATGACTCCATAGGGCGTCCGATCAGGCGACAGACCAGGGGACTTGGGATGCTGGCGTGCGAGCGATATCAAGCACTAAAGGATTGGGATCGATATCAGACAGGCGGCTTCGGAGTTGAAGCATGACGTTCGCCGCCCAACTCACCGGGAAGAGTGCGGCATGAGCGCCCGACTGAGGGTGTGGCTCAAGATGCAGAATCACACGAAATCGCAGAGAGGACGATGCAGCACCAGAGTGGGAGCGGGCAGCAGGATCAACGGCTTGCTGGGCAACCACTGGGAAGGCAGCCAGAGAATCCCGTACTTTCGACTCAACTGTCGCCGCAAGGCCACCAAGATTAGTGGGCTTCGGAGGGTTGGTGATAATCCGATAGTCCTTGGCCTCAATCAGCCAAGTGACGGCGGGAGGAGCGTTCCGGTCGTGCACCACCACATCAACGACCTTGGAACCATTCGGCCAGCCGGCCACACAGACGCCAGCCACCTCGTACTGGAAGGGGACAACAGAGTTGTCGAAGGTAAAGTTGAGCCTCTCAACAGGGATGGGGGTATTGGCCATTAACGAACTCCCATGGCCTGATCCAGGAGCTGCTCAGCCTGATTGACATCCTCATCAAGGGCGATAATGTCGCCCGATTGAGTGAGCATCGGCCCCTGAGTGATGGTGACGCCAACTGCAGAGGACTTGAGCCCGATGAACCGAGCCTTGTCAAACTGCCGGCGCAATCGCTCCATTTCCAAAGCGCGCATCAAAAAAAGGCTGTGGGTGGCCACAAAGATCTGAACTCCCGCTGACGCCAGATCCAGCAGCAAGGGGGCTAATGCCTTGATCAGGCGTGGATTCAGGTTGGCCTCAGGCTCATCCCAAAACAGCATGGCATTGGCATCGATGCTGCCATTGGCGATCAAACGCGCAAGCATGGTGAGCTTTCGATAGCCCTCGGCCACGAGATCGGCTTCGACCTTCATGCTGGGTTCATCCATCTGAATGAAAAAGCGATCCCCTTCAAGCAGGGCCTTGCTACCGAGCGAGGTCTCCAAAGGGACAAGCAGGTCGGCCACCTCTTGCTTGCGAGGCCCCTTGGCAATGGGCGAACCCAGCATGACGCAGGTGTCTCGCCAGATTTCGTCAAACGGGATCGCCTGGGTGGCGTAGAGACTGACGAAGCCGGGGTAAACCGATAACAATTCACGCGTTGGCAAGAACACCGGTGTCTGCGAAAACCACTCGGGGGGTAGCCGATCGGTCTTGACAGCTCGATCACTCTGCGTAGAGAACGACAAAGAAACGTGACCCGCAGGCCCGAAGTCGGCATCAATCTCGGCACGCTTATGGCCCTGGCTCCGACGGGCCAGGCGCCCTAGCTTTCCACGATCGGGCCGGAAGACGCCTACAAGCTTCGCTCCAATGCGTTGGTCCAGCAACGCTTTGGTGGGTCGCTCTCCAGCAGGCTCATTGGCTGCCGGCACCAAGCTGGCCACCAGGCTATAAGCGAGTTTGAGCAGATGAGTTTTACCGCTGCCGTTCTCGCCGTGAATCACGTTGAGCCCGCTGAACTGGATCTTCACACTGGCGAAAACCGTGAAGTCGCTGATTGTGAGAGCGTTGAGCATCACAGAAGGGTGTGTGGCAGAACGTGGTTCAGTCCGCGGACATCAGACAGCAGCATGGCTACGCTCCGGCCTCTCTGGCAGTCTGCCAGCCAATGCCTCCCGCAGCACCACCTCCAGCAGCCCCCGCTGCCTCTGCTCGGCCTGGGTGAGCTGCTGCTGCAGTTGATCGCGGAGGGTCCGGTTCGATGCCTTGATGCGCTGAAAGCTGCCGTTGTGTGGCTCAGGCCAGATCACCATAGTCCTCAAGCAAGGCGATCAGGTCGGCGATAGACCGGGTGTTGGCGGGGGTGGGGGTGAGGAGGTATCGAAACTGGAGCAGATGGCATCGAGCCTGGCGTTGAGCTCGGCGTAGCGCGCGTTCTCTCTCTCCTCAGCTGCTCGGTTTCGTTCGCGAACCGCTCGCTGTCCTTCTCAATCTGCTCAGAATCGCTCCTCAGATCGACGACAGGTCGCCCATTGAGCAACTGTTTCGCCGAAGCCTGCGGCTACGACAACCAACGTCGCCAGCGAGGCAAGGAGGAGAGGTACTCCGATCTGCTGATCGATCGGGATGGCTCCGAGGTCGGGGAGATCAATATGGGCATAAGAAGTGAACAGGGTGATCAGCACAATCAGCAGGCCTGCAACGACCGTGATCCAGCCCTGGTGGGCGAGCCCTATGGATAACGTCACGGTAGCGGGGGCAAAAGCAAGAGGCCAGAAAAAACATGCATCAGCCAGTCAGTACTGCAATAAACAGCCCTGCAGGGCATCTCGCAGGATCACCGAATAGAGCAGATTGGTCCGATCTCACGGGAGAAGGTGAGGCGTGATTTTCCGTATTTGCTGACTATCACAGGCCAGGCTCCAAATGCGATTGTGTTGGGATTGCCTTTCGAGCGTTTCAATCTCTGTCTCATGAAGAAGCAGATGGCTGTATACAACAAACAAAGGAAAGAATGTGCTTCCCGACTCCTGGTCGCTGTTGCTCCAGAAATCTCTGAAGCCAGCAAGCTTTTTCAGGTCTTTGCACCATCTGCTAGGGCTGGCATTGCCGAGATTATTTCTGCGTAGCTTGAGCTCAATCTGAATGCACGAACCGCGTAGAACATACCCCTTGGTATACACCCGGGAGTCACAGAGGAGAATGTTATCTTTGTCCAGAATGCACAAATCAGGATAAATACCCTTCTTCTGGTTCTCGGGTGAGGCGAAAAAGCGGAGCTCGGAGTGGAGCGCGATTTGTTCATGGTCCGGACGGCTTTCAATCGCCCCGGACAGCGACATGAACAGTCGCGACTGTAGATCCGCCTCGGACAAGAGCCGGCTCGGATCTCCTTTGATGCTGTCAAGCATGGTTGTGGTCGAAGCAAAGATGAACTCAAAAAGCTCTTGGTTGATGGCCATGATCAGGAAGCAATCAAACTGGTTATCCTGGCATGTTAGTGCAATAGTTCCATTGTCTATTGCCAGCGTCCTCGGTCGTGCCGCTTTGTCGAATCATAAAACTGTCTATTTCTGCCGCTGCAACCAAGCCCGAACGCTCGATACGAGATGCTGAAGCGAATCATCGTTTCGGCAGGCTCGGTTGAGATCCATCGCCGGCAGCAGATCGAGGCTGATGTCCATCGGATCGCCAAGCACCACAACGCCGGCCTGTTCCAGGGCGGTGCGCAGCCACTGCTTGTAAACAAGGCGGCCACCGCGGCTCGGTGCCGGCGGCACGGCAACGCTGAACTGGCTTTGAAAGGCCGCCGGATCAGCGGCACACCACACCTCAACGTGTGGATCAGGGCAGCCAATCAAAACCTGGGGATACAGCGAGGAATCAATCGCCGCACGAACATCCCGATCCATCTCCCGCCAGCCTTTGCTGTTGGCATCGATCACGACCAGCAGCGCGTCCCCACGCACAAGGGACCCACTGCGCAAGCCACGCTGCCAGGCTTTCAATTCGCTGATCGCCTTTCCATGACCGCCGCGAGCCGAAATCGGTTTGACCAGGGGCTCCGTCACCGCGAGCGATCGAGCGATGACGCGGACCAGATTGGTGATGAAGACATCATGGCCGCTGTCCTCGCAGAACAGATCCAGCACGGAGCGCTCAGCCATCGAGCCACCCCCTCACCAGCATCGCCTGCAGGATCTGCTGGTCGTCGCTGCCGGAGAGCGCTTGGTTGATCTCCGTATCAGTGAACAACGGGCCCTGGGGCTGGAACGGCATGTATGCGGAGCCCTCTGGGGTGCTGATGCAGCGCACCAGCCGTACCTGATCGGCGTTGAGTTCACCTTGTAGGATCAGCTGCCGAATCTCTTCGACAACAAGCGGCGAGTGCGTGGTGACGATCACCTGCTGCCGCTGGGACGCATTGGCGAGAAGCCGGGTGACCACATGAATACGCCGGGGATGAACGCCGTTTTCCGGTTCTTCAAACGCCACCAGACCCCGGTTGAATGGGTTGGCCGCCACTGCACAGAGGGCCAGGAGCCGCAGCGTGCCCTCAGACACCACCCGCGCCGGCAACCAGGTGTCGTTGAGGAGCAGGCTGAGCTCCAGTTCACCGCGCTTTTCGTTGAGCTCCGTGCGCAGATCGGTGATGCCGCTCACGGCAGTGGCGATCACCCGTCGGATGGCCGCAAAGGCCTGCGGATGCTGATGGCTGAGGCGGTGCAGATAGGGCACTAGCCATTCGCCGCGGCTGCCGATGTCATCAACATCGCGGGGCGGCTGCGGCAGACGCATTGCCTGCAATGGATCGAGATAGAGAATCCGCCAGGCGCCGATTTCACGGTGCAGCTGATCAAACAGGGGATAGCGCTCAGAGCCGGTGTACTGACGATTGGAGACGATCGTATGGGGAAGACCGATCGGCTCCTCAAAGGGATGGCTCTGTTTACCACGCTTTCGGATGGCCAACACATCCGAGGACTGACCGTCTCTTTCACGGCTCATCCTTTCCAGACAGGGCTTCTTGCTGCGGGGGTTGCGATTGCGATGCCAATCCTCCAGGCGCTCGTCCAGCACGGCGAGACGGCCGGACTGCGGCTCGATGCCAACCTCCACCTGATAGGAAAGGATGCCAGGTTTTCTGGTGCTGCCAGGGGCTGCGGGCTCCGACATCTCGGCCTCGAGGCGAATCCGAGCATGTGGCTGCTGCAGCAGGGCTTCCATGCCTCCCGGCGGCAGGCTGAAGGCCTCCAGCGGATAGCCACGGATGCCTTCCGCGAAGGCTTCGCTGAGCGTGCGCTCCCCTACAAGGCGCGCCAGCAACAGCAATGCCTCCAAGAGGTTGCTCTTGCCAGCGGCATTGGGCCCGAACACCACCGTGAGCGGTGCGAGCTCGACGCTGGTGTCGCGCAGCGACTTGAATCCTTGGATGTGGAGGCGTTCCAGCATGATCAGGCCCTCCCTTGCAAGGCCCAGTTTGCCTCTGATTCCGCCAAAGCCTCCTGCAACACCGCCTCCAGCAGCTTGCGGCGGCTCGCCTCGCCCTGGCTGAGCTGCTGCTCCAGCTGATCACAGAGGGCCATCAGTTCGTCGACCCTGGCGACAATGCGGTGTTGTTCGGCGAGGGGCGGGAGGGGGATCGGCACCGAGCGAAGTTTTCCCTGTGAAATATTCATCTGCATGACAGCCATGCCCGATTTGGCGTCCTCTATGCGCTCCCTCGTCTCGCCAGCATTGAGAGCAAGCGCTACATATTCAGATCTGAGCCCATCATAGAGGCGCAATCGAATGATCTTGTCTGAGATCATTAGCCGTGGCTCGGCCTTGTCGACAACACAGGAAATGCCTACTCGATTCTTCGGCCCTGCTCTAGTAATCAAAATGTCACCTTCCGCTGCCTCATGCTGAGGTCGTGGAGCATGCTTTGCGGGCAACTCCTTGTGCTGCATGCAGTCAAAACACAATGGCTGAACTGCGGTTGTCTTGAGGACGCCCCAAGTGTTAACATCGCTTCGAGGATGATTCTCGCATTGTGGACTCCATCCCGAATCCATCACTGTCAAAAGCCTTCCCAGTGGCACCCATGCCCAAGAGGTTGGAAGCAACGGATTTCCTCCCACGGATTGACAGGATTCTTCTGGTTTAGACTTTACAGCGAACCTCTTGGTTTGTTTTGTATTCACAAGGAACTTGTCGAGCCATTGATGTACTGGCTCATCCTCCTGTTCCTGCTCCACCAGCTTCCCGCGCACCGCCAGGTTCAGGATCGTCTGGCGTAGCTGCTTGATCTGGGCCGGGGTGGTGGTGAGGCTGGGCAACACCTGCAGGGCAAAGCGGGCGTCGCTGCGGAAGGCTTCTGGGTTGTCGCTGGGTTGGTTGAGGCGCTGCAGGCTGGCAGCCACCAGGCGCTCGCGGCACTGCTCGCGCTGCATGCGGGAGGCCTCCAGCTGATCGCAGAGTGCCATTAGTTCGTCGACCTTGGCGACGATGCGATGTTGTTCGGCGAGGGGAGGTAGAGCGACAGGAATCGCATCCATCCGGTTCTTGGGCAAGCCACCTCTACCTGCCCCCGTCTGACTCGTGTCAACAAAAGACTGGAAATAAGGTGACAGGATGAGAGCGTGGATGAAGTCCTCCATCCCTGGCATGCCGACTCGAATGATCGCCACATGCTGACTGACGTTTGCCTCTTGGAAATCAACAGGAACCTTGGCGCAGCGGCCGATAGATCCTCCGGTTATATTCAGAAGGAGATCGCATGGAAGAACTCTTGTTCCGGCCATCCGCTGATGAGTCTGCTCGTCGATGAAAACGACGTCGGCCAGTCTTAATCCGTCATTGTAGACATTTTGCGACCGCAAGAAAGGAATCCCCGTCTCTCCATACGCTTCCTTGCCACCACGCGGGGTTGAGCCTGATCCGGTTTTCTCGCAAATGTGGCCAAGTCGAGTCCACTGCCAACGATCGGGCAGCGAGAATGGAATCTCCTTGGCTTCCAGCGGAATCTGTTTCTTGGTGATTCTCAGGCGCTTAAAGCGGAATTCCATCTCCCGCAGCAACTCTCCCGCTGGCTCATCCTCCGGATCCTGCTCCACCAGCTTTCCCCGCACCGCCAGGTCGAGGATGAAGCGGCGCAGTCTGGGGAGGGCGTCCGGGGCTTCGCTGATTCGCTCGAACAGGGCCAGCAGGTGATCAGCGTTCATCGCAATAGCGCCTCAGCCAGGATCGCCTTGAGCTGATCCCGCAGCTCAGCGGCCTTTTGCTCAGCGGTCTGCAGCTCGGCCAGCAGCTCCTCCGGATCGCCGTGGTCGGCGGCGACCACGTGGGGATTTTTGAGGTCGAGGTTGTAGTTGCGCTCCTGAATCGTGGCGATCGGCACACGCCAGGCTTGCTCGGTTTCTACCCGGCCCTCGCGGTTGGGGCCGCCCCACCAGGCCACGCAATCCGCAAAATGCTCCTGCTTGATCGGGCGGGTCATCGAATAGGCCTTCTGGCCCTCAGGCACACGCTGCTCGTAGTACCAGATCTCCTCGGTGGGCCTGCCCTTCTCGAAGAACAGCAGGTTGGTGCCGATGCTGGCATAGGGCTTGAACACCGAATTGGGCAGTCGCACGATCGTGTGCAGGTTGCACTCGGCCAGCAGCTGCTGCTTCAGCCGCGTCTTCACCCCCTCGCCGAACAAGGTGCCATCGGGCAACACCACGCCGGCACGGCCGCCGGGCTTAAGCAAGCGGATGAACAATGCCAGGAACAGATCGGCGGTTTCGCGGGTGCGGAATTCGGCCGGGAAGTTGTCCTGGATGCCGTCTTCCTCCACACCACCGAACGGCGGATTGGTGAGGATCACGGTCACCTGATCGGCCACGCCCCAGGTCCGGAAGGGCTTGGCCAGGGTGTTGTCGCGCCGCACGAAGCTGGGATCCTCGATCCCATGAAGCAGCATGTTGGTGACGCAGAGCATGTAGGGCAGCGGCTTCTTCTCGATCAGCCGCAGTGCCGCCTGCATTGCCTGTTCATCGGCCAGCGTCTTCACATAGCGCTCGCGCATGTGGCGGATCGAGCAGGTGATGAAGCCGCCCGTGCCGCCTGAGGTGTCGAGAAGCGTCTCGCCGGGTTTGGGATCGATGCGATCCACCATGAAGCTGGTGACGCCCCTGGGCGTGTAGTACTCGCCCGCATTGCCGGCGTTCTGCAGATCATTGAGCAACTGCTCATACACATCGCCGAAATGCTTGCGGTCGGCCAGGTTGTTGAAATCGATACCCTCCACCTTGTTGATCACCTGCCGCAGCAGCTGGCCCGACTTCATGTAGTTGAAGGCATCGGCGAACACCTCGCGCACCACCTGGGCCCGGTGGGGGTGGGATCCCTTGAGGGGCATCTCCTTGAGATAGGGAAACAGCTCCTGATTGATGAATTCCAGCAGCGTGTCGCCGGTCATGCCTTCCGGATCCTTGGCCCAGCTGCGCCAGTGCAGATGCTCGGGCAGTGGCGAGCGGTAGTCGTCCTCGGTGGCTTCCAGGGCCTGGTCCTGGTCGTCGATGATCTTGAGGAAGAACAGCCAGCACAGCTGCGACAGGCGCTGGGCATCGCCATCGACACCCACGTCCTTGCGCATGATGTCCTGAATCGCCTTGACGGCCGTGCGCGCCGAGGTGCTCTTCGCAGCAGCAGCCATCGCTCAGGCCGCCTCCCGGTAGAGCTCGGCCTGCAGGTCATGCACGGCCCGCTCAAAGCCCCCCTTGCCGCCGAACTCACGGATCAGCTGCAGCTGGGTCCCCATCTGGCTGAACGGCGGGATCGCCAGGATCCTGACGTTGTCGAGCTCGTCCACCACACCCTCCGTTGCGTACTTGTCGAGCAGGGCCTCCAGCACCGCCCGTGCCTGGGGACCGTAGCGGCTGAAGACATCCCGGCGCAGGCGGGCCGCCCGCTGGGCGCGGCTGAGCGGCGGCTGGTCGTAGGCGATGTGGCAGATCAGATCGAACGGGTCGAGCTCGCGGCCCACCTCCTCCTGCAGTGCCTCCAGCAGCAGGCCCTCCTCGGCCAGCTCCTGCAGGATCACCTGTTTGCGCTCCTCTCCCCGCCAGCGGCGCAGGAAACCGTCGAGATCGGCGTACTGCTGGCGCACCAGCCGGCGGCTGTAGTCGCGCAGCGATTCGGTGACGAGCTTGCCCTGCTCATCGAGATACTGCACCCGCTCGCTGAGCACCAGCACCGGGCGCCCCTTGATGTAATACTTGCGGCGTTTCTCGCCCATCGGGCCCGTCTCCAGGCCCGGCCCCTCTGGCGCATCGGGATCGGGAACCAGCAGGGTTTCAGGATCTCTCTCGTCTGCGTCGGGATCGAGGTCGTGGCAATCTTCATCGTTCTGGTCATCCTCCTCTGACGTCAAGCGCCTGTTGTTCTCGTCCCATTCCTCAACCTGAAGTGGAGGACCATCAAAATCAGGATCAGCAAAATGGTTGCTCGCCTGACGGAAGTCCACAAGCGTGAAGTAATACTTGTCGCTGTCAGCGTGAAGACGCGTGCCACGGCCCACGATCTGCTTGAACTCGGTCATCGAGCCCACCTCCCGATCGAGCACGATCAAGCGGCAAGTTTGCACATCCACCCCCGTGGACAGCAACCGTGAGGTGGTGACGATCACCGGCATTGGCTTGAGCGGATCGATGAAGCTATCGAGCTGCAGCATGCCCTCGCTGTCGTTGCCTGTGATTCGCGTCACATAGTTGGGGTGCTGCTGCACCAGATCCTGATTTTCGTTGATCAACGCCTGACGCATCAGCAGGGCGTGTTCGGTGTCGACACAGAACACGATCGTGGGCTGGAAGCGATCGCCACTGGCCTTGAGGTACGCCGTGATCCAGCGGGCCACGCGGAGGGTGCGTTCGTCGATGACCAGAACCCGGTCAAAATCCTTCTGGTTATACAGGCGGTCCTCGATCTCCCTGCCATCCTTGTCCAGCTCACCCCGTTTCGGGCGATAGCCATGCACATCAATATCGAGATGCACGCGGATCACCTTGTAGGGCGCCAGGAAGCCGTCGTGGATACCCTGGTGCAACGAGTAACTGTAGATCGGCTCACCGAAGTAGTGGATGTTTGACACATACTTTGTTTCCTTCGGCGTGGCGGTGAGTCCGAGCTGAGCTGCAGCGGAGAAATACTCCAGGATCTCGCGCCAGGCTGAATCTTCAGCGGCACTGCCGCGGTGGCACTCGTCCACCACGATCAGATCAAAGAAATCGGGCGAAAACTCCCGATAAAGCTTCTGGCGTTCGTCCGGGCCAGTCAGCGCCTGGTACAAGCCCAGATAAATCTCGTAGGAGGGATCGATGCGGCGTTGCCGATCCAGCGCCAGGGTCAGCTCCTCGAGCGAGCCATCCGCCTTCTCGATCGTGTTGGAGCTGGTGCTCAGCTTGGCCATCGCCTGTCCGAACGGCCGGAAGTCGTTGGTCATCGTCTGGTTCACCAGCACGTTGCGATCGGCCAGGAACAGCACCCGCTTGGTGCGTTTGGCTTTCCACAGCCGCCAGATGATCTGGAACGCCACAAAGGTCTTGCCGGTGCCGGTGGCCATCACCAGCAACAGCCGCGTCTGCCCCTTGGCAATCGCCTCCACCACCTTCTGAATCGCGATGCGCTGGTAATAACGCGGCTCCTTGTGGTTGCTGCCGTCGTAGTAGGGCTGCAGCGCCAGCCGTTGCTGGTCGTCCGAGAGCCCCTTCCAGCGGCAGTAGCGGCGCCAGAGCTCCTCTGGGCCTGGGAAGCCCTCCAGGCTCAGCCGGGTCTCGCGCTCCTCGCTCTGGCCGGTGCGGTCGTGCAGCACGAAGCCGTCACCATTGCTGGCAAACACAAAGGGCGTCTGTAGCGCCTCCGCGTAGGCCAGGGCCTGCTGCATCCCATCGCCAACGGCATGGCTGTTGTCCTTGGCCTCGATCACCGCCAGCGCCACCTGGCCCACCAGCAGCACATAATCAGCCCGTCGAGGCCTGCCCCGCGCCACCAGCCGCCCCCGCACCGTGATCCGCCCTGCGGTGAAGGCATGCTCCCTCAGGATCTGCTCCCGCAACCAGCCCGCCTGGAGCAGGGCCGGCGTAATGAAGCGATCGCAGATGTCGGCTTCGCTGAGGGCTCGCTTATTCACCGCGCTGTCCCCTCAGCTCGACACGCCCCAAGTCTCGTCGCGGCCATCGGCATGCCAACCCCATCGCGAGCTCCATGGCTTCTACGCACACGGGGAGCCCAGCCCCTGGAGGTCCGGGGTCCATTGGAGGGGTAGCAAGGACCGTCATCCGTCAATTCTCAACAGCCAGCCGCTTAAAGGCAAGATATGCAGAATCTGCATGATGCCGCCTGATCCTGGGTCCTGGCCAACGGTTGGTTGACCTGGGTGGGGCGTCGCGGCCCTGCTGGGAGCGGCAGATGCCAGCTGCAAGATGCGCGCAGGCAGGTCCAGCCAGCGGCCGGGACTACCGATCGGGCCCCTTGTCGCGCCGGTCGAGGCGGATCACGCCGTTGATGAAAAGCCTGGCAGCGCCCCGGCCATGCCCCTATTGCTCGCCGAGCCTGGCCAAGCCCCTGGCAGAAGGCACGGGCCGTCAGGGTTGACGCCGGTCGGATCCCGCAGAACCGGGACCGAAGCGGTCCAGGAAGGGCCGACGCCAGAAGTTGCTGCGCAGGCGCCGGCGAACGGCCTGCAATCGCTGGGGATCGACCGCCAGGGCGCGGGGACGGTAGTGGAGGGTTTCGAGCAGGGCGATCGCCTCGCTCACCGACATCGGACGATGAAAAAGAAAGCCCTGGGCGGCGCTGACACCATGGGCATGCAACCAGTCGCGCTGGGATGCGGTTTCAACGCCCTCCGCCGTGATGCTCAGACCGAGATCGCGCAGCATCACGATCATCGTGCGCAACAGGGTGCGACCGGAATCGGTGGAGGCATCGAGATTCTGCACAAAGGCGCGGTCTAACTTGACCATCTGGATCGGTAAGGAGATCAGACGCGTCAGCGAGGAATAGCCGGTGCCGAAGTCATCGATGGCGATCACCACACCGCGGGCCACAAGAGCGGCCAAAAAGCGTTCAAATAATTCCGTCTTCGCCTGGAAAGCATCCTCAACGATCTCCACCTGCAAGCTCCATCCGGGTGGGAAGGGATTGTCATCAATCAGCGCCAGCAACCGCTGCTGCTGCTCGCCATCCTCCAGCAGCAGACCCGAAAGATTCACACTCACCCGCATCTGTCGCTGGGGCACCGGACGGGCCAGCAGGGGCATGGCGGCAAGGGCCTTCTCAATGATCAGCAAGTCAAGCTCAGCGGTCAATCCAGCCTCGGCCAGCATCGGGATAAAGCTGGAGGGTGCCAGCAGTTGCTCGCCGCGGGGCCAGCGGGCGAGCGCTTCAAAGCCGATCGGCTCCGCATCAGCAAGCGCAATGATGGGCTGCAGATGGAGTTCGAGAAGCTTGCCTTGCAGTGCATCGCGCAGATCCGACTCAATCCTGTAGTTTTCCCTGGCAATTAAGCGTGATTCGGCGTCAATAAAGCGAAACGAGCTGCCGCTGGTGCGCCGCGCCATCTGAACGGCGATGCTGGCGTCCGAGAGGATCGCCTCCACCGTCTCATAGTTGTGATGATAGGTGGCAATGCCAATCGATACAGCCAAAGAAAGAGAATGTTGCCCATTACGATAGGCCTGACCCGTCAGCGCGATGATCCGCTCAGCCACGCGCTCCATGTCCTGGCCATCATCTCCGAACGGCAACAACACCACCAGCTCCGTATCGGCAAACCTGGCCACCGAAGCGCCACGCGGCAACGCGATGATCAGACGCCTGGCTCCCTCATTGATGAATTCTTCAGCCACCAAGCCACCGAAGGTTGCACTGACGCGTTCATAGTCACGAAAACGACAACGCAGCAGCGAGAATTTGGCATCCGTTTCCATCCCCAGAATCAGATCGAGCATCGCCAACATCTGATCGCGACTGATCAGCTGCTCCAGGGATCGCAGATCATCACGCAACAATCCGGGCAACATTTGAGGCGCGAGCTTCAACTGGCGGTCACGTTCGATCGATGCATCACGCAGATTTTGCATATGCTGCACAGTAAGCCCGGCCAGACGGCGCAGACTTTCGATCTGATCGGGACTCAGACGATGGGGATGACGGCTGATGGCGCAAAGACTCCCGATCGCAAAGTGAGTGTCCGTGATCAAGGGGAAACCCGCGTAAAAACGGATCCAAGGCTCACCTTGCACCAGGGGATTATCGACAAAACGTGGATCCTGATGGGCATCCTCAATAATCAGTGGCTCCCGTTGCAGGATGGTATGACCGCAGAATGAAACCGAACGAGGTGACTGTTCCTGTCCTAGCGGTAGCCCCACGCAACTTTTGAACCACTGGCGGTCGCTGTCCACCAGGCTGATGATGCCAATTTCGGTTCCCGCCACATGCCTGACCAGCTCGCTGATGTCATCGAAGCTCGCATCGGCAGGGGTATCGAGGATGCCGAGGGCCTTCAGCTCCCGCAAGCGAGCTGCTTCGTTGCTGGGCAATTCGGGTGGCTGCATGAATTCAGGTGGACAGACGGCTGAAAATGCGGCCTTCGCTCCAGGCGATCCGGTTGCGACCGGCACCCTTAGCACTGTAGAGGGCCTGATCGGCAGAGCTATAAAGGTAGTCGAGGTTGTAGCCACAGTCACTGGTGGCCACGGCCCCGATGCTCCCCTGAATCGTCAGGCGTCGTCCCTGATAGTGGAGCCGGCTCATTTCCAACTGCAACCTCAACCGCTCCAGAGCACGCGCCGCGTGCTCACGAGGCAGGCTCAGCAACATGGCGAACTCTTCGCCCCCGAGCCGGCAGAGCAGATCTTCAGGGCGGATCACAGCCCGGAAGATCTCTGCCACATGCCGCAGCGCGGCATCGCCACAGCCGTGGCCATAGGTATCGTTAATGTGCTTGAAGTAGTCGATATCGAGAATGGCAAACACAAGATCAGCTTGCCGCTCCTCCGCCTCGGCCAAAGTATCCTTGGCCAGATCCATGAATATGCCGCGGCTCATTAACTGAGTCAGCGAATCAGTTTGAGCGAGTTCGGCAAGACGGGGCACAACATAGGCCGATAGAAGCACCCACAAGAACAGGCCCAGAAAACCGCTGAGCACTAGCGAGAACACGAAGCAAAGCAGCAAGGCAACGACTGAGCCTATATACAGAACACCATGATCGTAATTGACAATGGTCAAAAATCTCTGCCTGCTCATGCCCAGATCAATGGCTGGCTTGTAAACGCCGCGGACAACGGTAAACCGCGACAGATGAGGCACAAAATCGAGGCTACGCAGTTGCATGCAATCATGATGATGGTGACGGAAACAAGCCACGACCTCACGAAAAGAGGCATCGTCCGTTTCAAGCTGATTAAGGAGGGGATCCGTGATCAGAAGCTGCCGCCAACTCGCTCTGGAACTAAAGACTATCTGACCCGATTGATTGACAACAAGCATGAAGTTCAAACCATCGGCATTGAGATCACGGACCGAGGTTGCATGATTCAGAATTAAGCCTTGCCGTTGCTCATCGGTGAGGCGTGTGGCCAGTGCTGTTTCCACCAGAGCACTGCTGTATTCAGCATCATTGATCATCTGCCGCTGACGTTCCAGCAAACTGATGGCCATCAGGCAAAGGGTCAGAATCAGTGACGCTGCCAGGGAAAAAGCGAAGACGAGCGAGCGTAGGAATGGCGCTGAATGGCGCCATGGTTGGGTTGATTTGGATAGGGTCATGCGCTGGTCGTCGACTTGAACAGCACCTCACCGAGATCGGTGATCGCCCCCTCAAGCAGGTGATGGGCTTCACGCTCTGCGATCAGAAAAGCCTCAACTTCGGGAACACCAGAAGGGTTTTTGTCGAGATAGCGGCGCATGCCATCGGAGAAACGCCGGGCCTGTTCCAAGGCCGTCTTCGCCCTCTCAAAATCCGACTTGATGGTCATCAATGCATCGCTCAATGGCGCCGCCTGTTGTTTCAGAAGGCTGATATCGACCTGATTGCCGACATAGTAGTCAGGACGATCCTGATGGGCACCATAAATCGGATAAATCGTCAAGCGATTCCAGAAGCGGCTACCATCAACCCGATAATTAATCAACTCGCCACCGTAGGGCTTTCCATGCCGAATCGCCTGCCGCAGCTTTTGCAACTCATCGGGATCGGTATCGGGCCCCTGCAGAAAGCGGCAATTAAATCCAATCGCCAACTCCCGTCTGTAGCCAGTAATCGTTGTGAATGCATCATTAACATAGATCAAGGGAGAGTCGGGCTTGCGCATGTCAGCAATCGCGATGCCAAAGGTAGCCTTATCGACAACATGGGCAAAGATCGATAATTCGCGAATCTGGTCAACCAACTCGGCCGCCAAAATCGAGTCCTTGCGGTTGGATTCCATCAATTTCTGGTTGACTTTTGCCAACTGGTTGGTCTGACCACGAAAAATCGAGGTTGCTGCCACCGAGGTGAGGCCTAAAAAGCCGACATATCCCATCAGCAGTCCAAGGCCACCGAAACCATTAACTTGAAGGCCCCTTATTGTGACTTCCTGAATACCGCGTACATCACCAACCTTCCAGTCTCGCTTTGGCGAATCCGGATGGGTGTTGTGACAGGTCACGCAAGCCTTGCGCATCAACACCGGCGTGGCCATCCGGTAGGAGGAAGCTCCTAGGCCATTGCCATTCAGTTGGGTGAAAACCTTGCGTTGCGGATCAGCGCGAAAAGCACTGATCGCATCAATTTCAAAAGAATCCAGCGGATGGGCAGCCCGTTTGGCGAAGGGATACTCGGAAACAAAGTTATAAGAGATTCGCCCATCGCTATGGGCATTGTCAAACAAGGCTCCCAATTCAATCGACAACGTGGCTGGGATCGGGATCCCACCATGCACATCTCGGTAATTTTCCGAATACACCGCCTTGCCATCAGCGGCCTGGAGACGGGCGATCACATTATCGGCATAGTAGGCGCGAATCCCGCTGGCGAGTGTCGAGATCTCATCAGCCTGCAGCTTCATCTGAGACACGGTGGCATTGGAGACCGCCGAAAGCATCATCAACGGCAACAACAGCACCGCCACAACCAACGACCACAACACCAGGTCGGGACGCCAACACAGGCGCCATACCTCAATCAGCCTCTGACCTGCCGCCACCAGCCGTCGCACCAGGACGCTGGCAACGGCGTTGACCAAGGGCTGATCTCCTGTTCTGAGTTGGACAATAAGCCAATCATCGCCGCCCCGACCAGCCGTCAGGGCCGGGCGGTCAACACGAGTGGACCAGCCAGCAGGACGGCCAAGATCGGCGAGCTCGCCCTGCCAGGGCACCGCAGCAGAGCCTGATCGGCCCCGACCCAAGGGGCCTGAGCCTCCGAGATCGGGGAAACAGGAGCCTCCCCTAGCCCCCAGCTGGCCAAACGGGCCACGGGCGGGCCCGCCAAGGGCTCACGGAAGTGTCGCACCAGGAGCCTTGAAGCCAGGCCCAGCCAAGCGGGCCTGGAGGCAGGATGGCCATCAACCTCAGCCTGAGGGGCGGCCAAGGACCCACTCATCGGTCAACGCGTCGAGCTGGTTGCTCCAACCTCACTCTTCGTCGTCACCGCTACCGGCAGGGACCAGGCGGATCTGCTTGCGGCCGAGCTTGATCTCAAACTCATCGCCCGGCTTCAGGTCAAGCAGGGCTGTGTAAGCCTTGCCAACGAGCAGATTGCCATTGCCCTGAACGGTCGCCACATAGCTGAGCTTGCGACCACCCTTGCCAGCGGCAGACTTGCCACCGCTCTCGCCAAGGCTGACGCCCTTGGCCTCGAGCAGGGCCTCGTAGAAGGCGGTGAAGTTCAGGCGCTCTGTGCCGTCCTTCTTGGTGCTGACGTAGCCGCAGGCGCGCACGAGATCGCTTTTGCTGGCGTCGCCGATCTCCTTGACCTTGGCGAGGAGTTCAGACCCTGTAAGCATGGACTTGTGTAGTACCGGCTCTTTAAAGATAGCGCCTCATAGGGATGCGTGCATCCCTCCACTCCCGCTGAACGCATCCAACCAGCCGGCGCAGCCTCGCGGCCAAGGGGATGGGCTACCCCCACAGCACCGCTATGCGGTGCACGCGCAGCAGCGAGGGAGCCGCAGCAAACGGCCCCGAGCAGTTCTTGGGATCCACCTCTCCCCACTCCGCCAGGATTGGGGCTCCGGCGGGTGGCGATCACCCCAAACCTCCGCTCAGCCTGACAAGACAGGCGGACGACCTCCCGGATGGCGGAGGCAGACCATACTGCCTGCAGATCCATTCACCGTCTGCATATGCGCTACCTGGCGCTGGCGACCCTGCTGGCCCTGATGGCCTTCTTCGCTGCCGCTGAATTCGCCCTGATCCGCCTACGGCCGAGCCGGGTGCAACAGTTGCGTGACGATGCCATTCCTGGCGCCCAGTCCGTGGCCCGCCTGCAGCAGCGGCTGCGGAGGGTGCTGGTTGCCACCCAGCTCGGGGCAGTGCTTGCCCTGCTCGCCGTGGGTTGGACCGGACGCGGCCTCGCCGGCCAGCTGGGTGGCGCCTTCGCCAGCGCCGTCGGCCAGCGCTGGATCGATGCTTTGAGCTTCCTGGCGCTGGTGCTTCTGGCCACCGTGATCGGCGGTCTCCTGCCCAAGGCCTGGGTGTTGCATCGACCCGAGAGCTCAGCTCTGAAGCTGGCTCCGCTGTTGGAATCCCTGATCGGCACGCTGGCGCCGCTGCTGCTGTTGATCGAGAGGATCATCGCCGTGTTGCTCACGCTGCTGGGCCTGCCGCGCAACTGGGATGAGTTGGTGCCTGTGCTTTCGGCAGGGGAGCTGGAAACCCTGATTGAGAGCGGTGGTGTGACCGGCTTGATGCCGGATGAGCGCAGCATTCTCGAAGGCGTCTTCTCCCTGCGCGACACCCTGGTGCGGGAGGTGATGGTGCCCCGCTCAGGGATGGTGACGCTCGATCTCGATGTCTGCTTCGCCGAAATGATGGAAGCGGTGCACAGCAGCCAGCACGCCCGCTTTCCGGTGATCGGTGCTTCCCTCGACGATGTCAGGGGAGTGCTCGACCTGCGGCGTCTGGCCGAACCGATCGCCCGTGGCGAGCTCAGACCCGAAACACCCCTCGCCCCCTACATGCTTCCAGTGGCCCAGGTGCAGGAAAGCACCTCCCTGGCCGACCTGCTTCCCCTGATCCGCAGTGGCCAGCCCCTGCTGGTGGTGGTCGATGAGCACGGGGGCACCGAAGGACTGGTGACCGTGGCCGATCTCACCAGCGAGATCGTGGGAGAGGACGAGAACCCCCTCGAGGCCGCCCAGGACCTCCAGCCCCTGAGCGAGGGCGGCTGGTCAGTGGCGGGGGACCTGGAGATCTTCGAGCTCAACCGACAGCTGGCCCTGCAGCTGCCCGAGGCGGAGGACCACCACACCCTGGCCGGTTTCCTGCTGGAGCGGTTCCAGCACATCCCGGCACCGGGAGAAAGCCTGCGCTGGAAGGGGGCCCGTTTCACGGTGCTGAGCATGGATGGCCCCCGGATCGAACGCGTGCAGATCCAGCCCAGCGTCGGCGAGGGGGCCTGATCGCCGATAATCCTCGGGTTGTGCGTTGCGACTGCCATGAACCCTGTGCGCGTCGGGGTGATCGGCATTGGCAACATGGGCTGGCATCACGCCCGCGTGCTCAGCCTGCTCCGCGATGCCGAGCTGGTCGGAGTCGCCGACCCCGACCAGGAGCGGGGCTGCCTGGCGGTCGAGCAGTTCGGCTGTCGCTGGTTCGCCGACTATCACGACCTGCTCGCGGAGGTCGAGGCGGTCTGCATCGCGGTGCCCACCCTCCTCCACCACCGCGTCGGCATGGCGGCGCTGCAAGCCGGCGCCCATGTGCTGATCGAGAAACCGATCGCCGCCACCCAGGAGGAGGCCACCGCCTTGATCCAGGCCGCGGAGACGGCTGGGCGGCTGTTGCAGGTCGGGCACATCGAGCGCTTCAACCCGGCCTTCCGGGAGCTGCTCAAGGTGGTGGCGGGCGAAGAGATCGTGGTGCTGGAGGCGCGACGCCACAGCCCCAACCCAGACCGAGCCAACGATGTATCGGTGGTGCTCGATCTGATGATCCATGACATCGACCTGATCCTGGAGCTGGCCGGCTCGCCGGTGGTGCGGATGGCCGCGGCAGGAGGCCGCAGTGCCGATGGACCAATCGACTACGTCAATGCCACCCTGGCCTTCGCCAACGGCGTGGTGGCCAGCCTGACCGCCAGCAAGATGGCTCACCGCAAGATCCGGCGGCTCTATGCCCACTGCCGCAACAGCCTGATGGAAACCGATTTCCTCAAGCACAACCTGCGCATCCACCGCCGCTCCCATGGCTCGGTCAGCGCCGATCACGGCGAGCTGGTGTATCGCAATGACGGCTTCATCGAGGAGGTGAGCACCACCTCGATCGAACCCCTCTACGCCGAGCTGGAGCATTTCCTCCAGTGCGTGCGCGGGGTCGAGGTGCCGGCCGTTGATGGCCTGCAGGCCTCGCGGGCCCTGTTGCTGGCCAATCTGATCGAGCAATGCGTTGAGCAGCCCAATCTCTGCATGACCCTCGACCAGCCGATCTGAGCCCCCGGGCAGACACCGCTGGGGCCGAAGCCCGCAACCGGATTCAGGCAGCCTGGGGGGCCTCGGCGTCCTCCTCGGCAACGGGGGTGGTGAGTTGGCGCAGGGCCAGAAGCTGCCAGCGCCGACAGGCCGCCGGGGAGGCCCTGTAGAACGCCTCCCAGGCCTCAGCCTTGTGGAGGCCATACTCGGCTGCCGGCACCGAGGGATGGCGCTCCTGCCAGCCGACTCGCACGGCATGGCCGATCACCACATCGAGGGCGAGGTCGTCATCGAATTTCACCTGCGGGTTCTCGCCGACGAAGGCGATCAGGGTCAGCAGGGCCTCGGTGCAGAGCTGCCGGTATTCCGGAGCTTCGATTTTGCCAAGCAGCTGTTCCACCCGAGAGGCGAAGTTGCGTTCTCCGGGGGTTTTCTCGCTCAGCAGCTCGCTTTCGAGGCGGTTGCGGCGCTCAAGTTTGTCGCCGATCACCAGACCGCGGCAGTGGTGGAGCAGATGCCAGATGCCGGGATAGAAATCGCGGGGCACCAGGCCGAGGGCACCGAGCCGGAGGCGGTGCTGGAGCCAGTCGCCACTGCTGGGAAGTTCATCGAGCGGATCGGGCACCTCCCAGCGCACACGACCGCGCAGATGCAGCTGCTCCTTGCGCTGCAGAGCCTCGCGGGCGTGCTCCACATCGGCGAGCACGGCCCGCAGACGGCGGCGGATGGCATGGGGCGGCAGCCCGCAGAGGGTCTCAAAGGCATCGCCAGGGCTGAGATTGTCCTCGGCGGCCAGCTCACCGGTGAGCAGCAGCAGCAACTGGCCGAGCTGAAGGGTGAGGCTGCCGCTGAGCAGGGCGGGCTCGAGCCGCGCCAGACCATCGACCGCCAGCAGCAGCTCCTGCTGGAGCATCCACTCCCGGCTGTCCTCGCCACTGAAGCGGCGAATCATGGTGGCGATCCGTTTGCTGCCCTGGGGTTGGCTGATCAGGGAGTCGCTGGTGTAGTTGCGGCCTACCACCACCTGCTTCTGACGCACCAGCAAATCAGTGAGCGCATCCTCGAGCTGGGGGTGGACCAGCCCCATCGCCCCTGCGGCCCGTCGCACCACATTCCAGTCGGCTTCCTCGAGGGCGCGGCGGTAGACCTCCTCCAGCAGGCTGCTGAGCACCACCGAACCCTCTCCAGCCGGGGCCTGCAGATTGGCCCGGGGGCCCAGCCGGCGGGCGAGCAGCTCCAACACCTCCCCCTGCTCCTGCAGGGAACCGCTGCGCCAGAGGCGATCGATCAGGGCGACGGCCGAGATGTCGTCGAGCTCCTGCTCCTCGCGGGCGGTGAGGGGGGCACGGCTGGTGATCGGCGGCAGCAGGGTCTGCAGGCGGGGGCGGAGATCACAGGCGGCCACGGCCTGGAGCGGCAGCTCCACCCAGCTCGCCTGGCTGATCAGATCCTCGTGGCCGGCGAGCTGAACCGGTACCCCCTCAAGGCTGCCGCTGGCCAGCTGGCGCCCCAGGGCCAGGAAAGCCTCCGGATCCCGCCGGAAAGGACCGGACGGCACCGGGATCAACAACACCGGCAGGCCAGGGCCGCGCCAGTGGCGTTGCAGCAGCCGCAGCTCGCTGGCCACCGCGTCGACCAGCTGACAGGGATCATCGGCCAGATAAAAGGTGTCCTCCTCCAGCACCGCCGGCAGGAAGGCGATCTTCTCGCTGCCGTGGCGATAGAGGCGAGCCGTGGCCATGGTTTCCATCCGAACGGGCGGATGGCCACTCAGCCCCAGGCGGTGGTTGGCACCCACGGCAGCCATGCGCTTGGAGAGCTCGCGGGAGCTGGCCAGACGCAGCGGCGGATCGTCATCGTGAAGGGCCTCCAGGGAGGCGATCGCCCTGCCCTCCGTGGTGGCGGCTCGGCGATCACCGGCCAGGGCCGCTGCCGGATCCTCGGCCGGCAGACCCGCCTGTCGCAGGGCCGCCGCCACGGAGGAATCCGCCGGTGCCAAGGCCACCAGCACCTCACAAGCCCCGAGCGGGGCGCTGAGGCGGCGACCGCAGGGGTCGAGATCCTCCGGCGTGATCAGGCCCTCAAGCAACAGATCCCCCAACCAGGTGAGGCTCTGGGTCCAGAGCAGGGGAACGTTCTCATTCGCCTGACGCTCCTGGCTTCCGGGACGAAGACGCTCGGCCTCGAGCAACGCCTCGGGCACCAGATACAGCTCCGGCAGCAGCGGCACCCCATCCACAGGCAGGCTGAGCGCGCTGAGCCGCTGACGCCAGTGACGGGCGTCATCCCAGCGTCCCTCGCAGCAGGCCGTGACCAGCTCGTAGGCGAGGAACAGGGGCCATTCACACTCAATGTGCTCGAACTCCGCCAGTTCCTCGCGCTCATAGTGGAGGCGGGTCACATCCTCATTGACACACTGGTGGCCATCACGGCGGAAGCGCTTGTAGCCGTAGCGGCCGCCGAGATCGCGGCGGATCTTGACGCGGGTGCGCTCCACCAGAGCGGGGTTTTCCACTGCCCAGGCCGGGTAGCCGATCACCGCCAGGCAGGCACTGTCGGCCTCCTTGCTGGCGGACTCGCGGGGCAACAGGCTGCGCAGGGCCCGACGCAACCGCACGATCGCGTCATGGGGAATGGTGAGGCAGCAGCTGCCATCGCCATGGGGGCCGTAGAGGTCGAGGCCATCGAGGGCTTCCAGGGCAGCCTTGACCAGACCGATGGAGCTGGCGTTGCGCTCCGGTTGGCCATGGTTGCCCTTGTCGCCGCGCTCCCAGATCCCATAATCGGGAACCCGATAAGCGCGGGCCACGTAATACACAAGATTCTGGATGAAATCCCGCTCGTGACTGGTCTGCACGATCACCAGGCCGGAGCGGGTCAGCTGGGCCAGCTGCAGCAGATAGAGGGCGGTGGCATCGAGCTGCAAGTGGCCCCAGCCGTCATCGGGAACCACGGGATCACCGCTGCCGGTGGCGAACTTGGCGTGGATGGCGTCGAGGCGATGCAGGCTGGTCTTGAACCGCTCCACCTTGGCCGACTGCCGCAGCATCGCCGAGAGCAGCCCGCGCATCAGTTGAAGCACCCGCTGCTCCAATTCGTAGGCCCGCCGGCAGGGGCCGCGCAGGCGGCGGTAGGCCAGGGCCAGCCCCCAGACACACTGAATCGAATAAACGCAGTCCCGAACCCAGGCATCGCCGTAGTTGCCGTGCACCGTGTGGGCCGTGCTGGCGGGGAGCAGGCCGCTGACCGGGTGCTGCCGCTCCAGCACCACAGCGCTGATCTGGCGGTCCAGGTCCTGCAGGCGGCGCCAGGCGAGGGCGGGATCCGGAGGCAGGGGAGGAGGCACGGCGTCAGGCGCGGCGGAGCCGGGCACTGCACCGGCGGGGGAGCTGGCGGGGAAGGCGTGACTGACCATCTCTCTCGACGCTCCTGTTGGACGACTGGGCTTTGAGGACTGGGCTTGGACGATTCGAGCTTGGACGATTCGGGCTTGGACTGGATTGGGACTGGGACTCGAAGGGGCCCGAACCGGGCGGCCTGGAACTGGAGGGGCAAGCGCCCATGCGACCGACCCCACACCATAGATTTTCTTCCACCGCCCTCCCGCCCATGGCAGCAATCGAGACGGCACCACGGCGTGTGCCCGTGCTAGGCGTTGGAGTGGATGTGTCTGCTGACGTCCTGGCCGCAGCCCTGGCCCTGCACTCCCGCGGCGGCGGCCAGATCGTCACGCTCAATGCTGAGATGACGATGGCGGCCCGGCAGCAGGCCGAGCTCGGGGCCGTCATTGCCGCCGCCGATCTGGTCATTCCTGACGGGGCCGGGGTGGTCTGGGCCCTCGGCAGGCAGGGATTCCGGGTGCGCAGGGCCCCTGGAATCGAGCTGGCCCGGCAGTTGCTCGAGCATGCGGCGCTCCAGGGTTGGCGGGTGGCGCTGGTGGGGGCCAGCCCAGCGGTGATGACCACCCTGCTGCAGCGCCTGGCCCGGGAGCTGCCCGGGCTGCAGGTGGTCTGGAACAGCCACGGGTACCGCAGCGCGGCCGAGTGGCCCAGCCTGGAGGATCAGCTCCTGGCAGCCCGTCCCGACCTGGTGCTGGTGGCGCTGGGGGTACCGCGCCAAGAAACATGGATCAGGGACCTGGCGGGGCGACGCAGCGGTCTGTGGATGGGCGTGGGTGGCAGCTTCGATGTCTGGGCCGGCACAAAAAAGCGAGCTCCCCGCTGGATGCGAGCCCTGCAGGTCGAGTGGTTGTATCGGCTGGTTCAGGAACCGACCCGCTGGCGGCGCATGCTGGCCTTGCCCGAGTTTGCGATGGCGGTGCTGCGAGAAAGCAGCTGAAGGTCAGCCGTCCGATTCTTCGTATTGATAATCACGGGCCAAGCGCTCGAATTCGTTGGTGGAAGCCATCGAAGGGCGAGGCGCGCCGAGCACGCTTTGCAAGAGCGTGGGTCGGTAGGGCTTGGATCGTGCGATGGAGGCAAAACCGATGGCGCTGCACAGGGCGAGCAAACCATCCTTGAACATCGCAACCAAACCATTTTTCCAGAGCTCCTTGGAGCGCAAGTCGAACTTCGATTGACGCGTGCGCACCTGTGGCTCGAGCTCACTGATCAGACGATCCCTGACCTTCATAGCAACATCACTGCGATCGCTGAGCCGATTGACCGGATTCTCACTAGCCCCTGGAATCGCCCGAATCGCTGACCTCAGCTCATCAACATTCTTGGTGGAATAAAGAGATTGCAGCGATTGAAACACCGGGTAAAAATCAACTCCTTCAAGGTAAACCTTTTGCTTGATCAGGCGCTGACCAGACCAGAATTGCAGCGGGATGAGCAGCAGATAGGCCAGGGTGACCCAGATGCAGAGTCGACGCAGCGAGCTGACCGCGAAGGACTCCTTGGTTCGGTCGCGCAAATGGGCGGCCAAAAGAATCAGCCCGACGCCGATCAGGGGCAGCCCCCCACCGCCGCGAAGGGCCGCCAGGACGCCATCAAGCCACTCCGCATCGCCCAACCTCGGGGGAAGCATGGAGGCCAGGACGGTGACCACAAAGCTGGCGAGCAGGATGATGCCAATCCAGCGGAGCAGATCCGCCATCTCCTGATCCCTACGACTCGAGGGGGGTCTGGTGGCATCGGCCGCGCTGCCCGAACGCCCGGAGGAATGACGTCCAGCTTGCGCGAGAGAGTCTCGTGAAGAACGGGAACCTGCCATCTGCGCTCAACACGTTGGCGACCTAGAGCAACGTCAAAGGCCGCTGCCCGCTTGCATGATCATTCAATCAGCAATGGCCGATCTTCGCAACCCTACCGAGCTACAATGACCCCAAAATGTCCGTAAAAATATTAACTAATCCGATCAGACTTGCTTGGCTTGCCAGCAAAAAGCCCGAGGACTGCTCGGGCATTAGGAACAAACGACCTGCTCGGCCACGCCCCAAGGGATCCGTGGCCGGGGTAGGGACGCTGGCTGGGGTGATCAGCGGAAACCGACCGAGGCCTGCCAGACGAAGGCGAGCAGCAAAAAGAACAGGGGGATGATCGGGAGGATGTCCACCAGCGGACCGAAGGCCTGGTAAGCCTCGGGCAACTGGGCCAGGGGAATGCCGTGGGAAGCAAGACCGGCCAGCAGGTGGTGCGCCATGGGATTGCGGGGCCCTCGGCAGGGCCCGGTGTGGTGGCAGGAAGCTACCACGTGTGCGCCGCTGGGGAATCGGCTCGCCAGGGAGCGAAATCCTCTGCAAAGCATCCCTCCCGGATCGCCTGGGCCATGGCGCTGGTGAAGCGCAGCAGGGTGGTGAGGTTGTGGAGGCTGAGCAGGGTGCGCCCCAGCATCTCCTCGCTGCGGATCAGGTGGTGCAGGTAGGCGCGACTGTGGCTGCGGCAGGCCAGGCAGGGACAGCCCGGATCCAGAGGGGTGTGATCGTGGCGGAAGCGGGCGTTGCGCAGGTTCCAGCGCTCCCCGCCCACCAGCGCTGCCCCATGGCGCCCCAGCCGGGTGGGAAGCACGCAGTCGAACAGATCGAACCCCTGGGCCACGGCCAGGGCCATCTCCGGCAGGCTTCCCACGCCCATCAGATAGTGGGGTTTCGCCTCCGGCAGCAGCGGCCCCAGCTGGCGCACGATGCGGTGCATCTCCGCCACCGGCTCCCCCACGCTCACCCCGCCCACGGCGATGCCCGGCAGATCGAAGCCGGCCACCACCTGCAGCGATTCGGCCCGCAAGGCGGGATAGCAGCCGCCCTGCACGATGCCGAACAAGGCCTGGCCAGGCCTGTCGTGGGACGCAGCGCAGCGCTCCAGCCAGGCGTGGGTGCGCCGGCAGGCCACGGCCACCTCAGCCTCGCTGGCTGGCCAGGGGGGGCACTGGTCGAACGCCATCGCCACATCGGCGCCCAGGTCCATCTGGATCGCCATGGCCCGCTCCGGGGTCAGGGCGATGCGCGCCCCATCGCGGGGTGAGCGAAACACCACGCCGTCGTCGTCGATGCGGTTGATCGCCCCGAGGCTGAACACCTGGTAACCGCCGGAGTCGGTGAGCAGCGGCCCCGACCAGCCCATGAAACGGTGCAGGCCGCCCGCTTCAGCCACCACCGCCTCACCGGGCTGGAGATGCAGGTGATAGGTGTTGGCCAGGACCATCTCGGCGCCGGTTTCAGCCAGCTGGGGGATGGCCACGCCCTTCACCGTGGCCGCGGTCCCCACCGGCATGAAGCGAGGGGTGTGCACCGGCCCGTGGGGGGTGTGGAAACAGCCGCAGCGGGCCCTGGTGCGGGGGCAGCGGGCGGAGATGCGGAAGCGGAAGGGCTCGGGGTCCGCCGCGGGCCCGCCGGCGACGGGGGCGGTGGGGGGAGGGGGGGGCGACGCTGCCATAGGGTCCGACGCTACGAGCAAGGACGCCCCCGCCGGACGGCGACAGGGTTGGCCGCAGGATCATGGCCAGTGCCGGCCCCAGCCCCCGCCGCCCCATGCCCCCGCCCGCCAGGCCCGCGCCCGCCTCCGCCCCGCTCTGGCTGCGGGATCTGGCCGGGGCCTGGATCTTCTACTCGGTCCTTCCCGCCTGGCCCTGGCCCCAGCCGCGGTTCCGCCGCATCGCCCGCTTTGCGCCCTGGGTGGGGGCCGTGCTGGGCGGCCTGCAGGCCCTCCTCTGGTGGGGGCTGGAGGGCAGGGTGCCGCCACTGGCGCAGGTGGCGCTGGTGCTGGCGGCCGCCCTGCTGCTCTCGGGGGGCCTCCATATGGATGGCGCCATGGACACCGCCGATGGCCTGGCCGCCGGTGATCGGCTCCTGGAAGCGATGGAGGACAGCCGCGTCGGGGCCAGCGGAGCGCAGGCCCTGGCCCTGCTGCTGCTGCTGCGGGCCGCCGCCCTCGCCGGGCTCGGGCCCGCTGCCCCGGCTGGGCTGCTGGCGGCGGCCATCTGGGGGCGGGTGGCGCCGCTGCTGGCGATGGCCCGCTTCCCCTACCTCCGGCCCGGCGGCACCGCCGGCTTCCACAGGGCCCACTGGGCCGGGCTAAGCGCCGAACTGCGGCCGAGCCTGGGGCTGCTTGGCCTGCTGCTGGGCGGAGCCTGCAGCGCCGTCGCCCTGCAGGCTCCGGCCGCAGCCCCGTTGCTGGCCGCCCTGCTGGCCGGCCCGATTCCGGCCCTGCTGGTGCCGTGGTGGCTGGGGCGGCGCCTGGGCGGCCACAGTGGCGACAGCTACGGCGCCTGCGTGGAGTGGACGGAGGCGCTGACCCTGCTGCTCGCGGCGGCTGGCCTGGCCTGGGTCAGGGGGCTGCTGGGTCTGGGGGCGACGGGCTGAAGGGGAGCCGCAGCAGAAAGGCATTGCCCTGGGGCGGCAGGGATGGATCGAGGTTCGCCGGTGGGATCACCAGACGCAGATCCCCCCCCAGGCTGCGGGCCAGGTCGCGGGCCAGGGCCAGGCCGATCCCGGACCCCGGCAACTCCTGGCCGCGACGGCCCCGTTGGCCCTTGAGGAAAATCAGCTCCCGCTCCTGGGGGTCGATGGCGGGGCCCCCATCCCAGACAGCCAGGTCAACACCCCCGGCGCCACTGGCCCCATGGAGGCCCACCGCGGCGCCGGCAGGGCTGTAACGGAAGGCATTTTCCAGGAGATTGGCGAGGATCTCGGCCACGGCGCCGCTGTCGCCCTGCCAGTCGGGGAGGCTGGCGGGCGCCTGCCAGGGGCGGCCCTGCAGGGTGGCGGTGGCGGCGGCGCGCTGGATCAGGGGGGTGAGGGGCTTGGCCAGGGGCTGGCCGGCAGGGCCGCTGAGCAGGGGGGGCAGCAGCAGGGGCTGGGCATCGCCCGCGGGGGCGATCTGCGGCTCCGGATCGGTGATGGCATGGATCGCATCCACGTAGCGCTGCAGCTGCCGCTCCTCGGCCAGCAGGCCCTCCACCAGGCTGCGGTTGTCGCCGTCCTTGTCGAGGCGGCGCAGCAGCAGCTGGCCGAAGGTGCGCAGGGCCGTGAGGGGGTTACGGAGCTGATGCACCAACAACCGCAACTGCTGATCCTGAACATCCAGCCGTCGCCGCAGCCGCTCGCGTTCCCGCTCCAGCAGCACCGCGTCCGCCAGGCAGAGCGCCATTGCCTGCAACCGCCGCCGCAGCGGCTCGGGCCAGGGGCCGGCGGCGACCGTCTCCACCTGCATCGCGCCGAGCAGCACGGGGCCATCCCGCAACGGCAACCAGCGGCGGGACTCCGAGGGAACCCGCAACGGCCCGCCGCCCACAGCGGCCTCCAAGGCGCGGCCATCGACGGGCCAACGGGCCACTGGCACGAGGGCAGGCCCGCCCTGATCGCTGGCATGGGCGAGGTACACCACCAACGAACGCACTTCAGGGCAATCAGCGACCTGGGCCAGCTGGTGGCTCAGCAGGGCAAGAAACCTGTCAGAGGCTTGGATCACGGCCGGCGAGGGGCGCTGCTATGCGGCGGGAAAGCGGGAGATCGGCGGCAAATCTGTCGAAAATCCGAAAAAGTGGTTTAAACTACCGACAACGACCACTACTCCGCAGTTCGCCACCAGCGGGCAGCAGATCAGCGTCGCAACGACCAGGGTGCCGCCCGGGTCTCACGAGCCGCCATTCCGGTGGATGTGCTCGCGGCCCGGGTTGCACCGGATCGCTCACCCACCCGTTTTCCGAGTGGGGCTGTGATCCGATCGACACGGCCCTGTTGCGCTTTCTTGCGGCAGAGGCTACAGCAGAGGCTGATGGGCTCCTCTCCTGTCCGGACCGCTCTCCTCGGAGAAAGGCCCGCTTCGCGTCGCGTCGCCCCCGGTCACTTCTCCGCCACCTCGGTGGCTTCGACCTGATCTTCCCCAGACCGCTGCGAAAACGACCGACGTAGGGGCGTGGATCCGGGGCCTCCCAGCCTCGATCCTCCCGGGAAGCCGCGCGCGTCTGTTCGCGTCATTCCGGCGATCCGAAACCCACCTGACCACCCCATCGGCTCGTCAGAGCCAGCGTTCCATGTCAAAGAAGCGCAAGCGGATCAGTCGCCGTCGCCTTGCCGGCCAGCGTGTTCTCGCCCACGTCCCCACCTTCAACCTCGAGACCGGCTCCCACAAGCCCGTCACGGCAGCACGCCGCTACATCGCCGAAGCGGCGCTGGAGGCTCCGGCCATCCTCAACGTGCGCCGCAACGAGCACACCACCGATCGCTTCTTCTGGGGCGAGAAGGGTTTGTTCAGCGCCCAGTACGCCGAGGAGAACCATTTTCTCTTCCCCTCCCTGCGCCAGATCGTGGATCGCATCGGTGAGGAGGTGCTGTTCGAGGGACTCGAAGCCCTTGCGGCCGATGACTGGGAGGAAATGGAGGAGTACGAATACGCCTTCGTCTGATCCCCGCTCAGCAACACCCAGTCCGCTGACCAAACGGGCTGGGTGATCCAGGCGAGGGCGGCAACAGGCCGCCCCCCCTCAGGCCCAGCCTTCAGCAAGGCTGGCGCGAATCTCCGGGAACAACCCCGGATCGATGCTGTGGCCGCCCCGAAACCCCAGCTGCCGCACCGTGCCCCCGGTGGCCTGCAACTGCTGGGCGATCGCCTCGCAGGCCGCGAAGGGCACCACCGCGTCCTGCTCGCCATGGGTGAGCAGGACGGCCGGCCGCGGCCGGCGCGGCTGCCAGCCCGGATGGGGGTAGCCACTGCAGCTCACCAGCGCGGCCAGCGGCAGCTCCTCCTCGCCGGCGAGATCACCGCAGCCCACATCCAGCGCCATCGCACCGCCCTGGGAGAATCCCAGCAGGGCCGTGGCCTGGAGCGGCACCGAGGCGCCCAGCGCCAGCAAGCGTGCCCGCAGCCGTCGGCGCGCCTCCGGCAAATCCGGCCAGGCCGGGTGCTGCAGGTCGTACCACTGCCGGCCGAAGCCGGCTGGATGGGGCCAGGGGGCGCGCAGGGCCACCACGCTCACCTCGTCATCCACCAGTTCGAGTCCGAGCTCCAGCAGGTCATCAGCATCCGCCCCCCAGCCGTGCAACAGCACCAGCCGGCGGGAGGCGCGTTGGGGGCCCCGCCAGAGGGCTTCCGGATCGGGGGCAGGTGTCCCGGCCGCGCTGGGCGCTGACGCATCCACAGGGCTGGCAGGGGAGGGGTCGCTCATGGCGGCGAGGGCGAGTGGGGGGGGGATGCACCCGATAGGTTGGCCCTTCCACCCCCATCCGCGCCGCCATGGCCCCCACGGCCCTCCTGAGCGTCTCTGACAAGCAGGGTCTGCTGCCCCTGGCCGAAGGTCTGCTGGCCCAGGGCTACCGGCTGCTCTCCAGCGGTGGCACAGCGGCGGCCCTGGCGGCGGCCGGGCTGGCGGTCACGAAGGTGGCCGATCACACGGGCGCCCCTGAAATCCTCGGCGGCCGCGTCAAGACCCTCCATCCCCGCATCCACGGCGGCATCCTGGCCCGCCGGGACGACCCCGCCCATCGGGCCGACCTTGAAGCCCAGGGAATCGATCCGATCGCGGTGGTGGTGGTGAATCTTTACCCCTTCCGCCAGACCGTGGCCGATCCCGCGGTGGCCTTCGCGACGGCGATCGAAACCATCGACATCGGCGGCCCGGCGATGGTGCGGGCCGCCGCCAAGAACCACGCCGACGTGGCGGTGCTCACCGATCCAGCCCAGTACGGCCCATTCCTGGAGGCCCTGGCCGCCGGCCGGGTGGATGGGGCCCTGCGCCGACGCCTGGCCCTGGCGGCCTTTGCCCACACCGCCGCCTACGACAGCGCCATCGCCACCTGGCTCGGAGAACGGCTGGCGGCGGAGGGTGAGGGGGCCGCCCTGGCGGAGACGGGAGCGTCCGGTGGCCCGGCCGCCACTCCCGCTGGTGCAGCCCCATCCGCCGGCGAGGGATCGCTGCGGCTGGATCTACCGCTGCGGCAGCGTCTCCGTTACGGCGAGAACCCCCATCAGAGCGCCAGCTGGCACAGCGCCCCGGAGGCGGGCTGGGGCGGGGCGGTGCAGCTGCAGGGCAAGGAGCTCAGCTACAACAACCTCATCGACCTCGATGCCGCCCTGGCCACCGTCCGGGAGTTCGGCTACGGCCCCGGCAGCCAGCCGGCGGCCGCGGTGGTGAAGCACACCAATCCCTGTGGCCTGGCCCTCGGCGCCGATACGGCCGAGGCCATCGGTCGCGCCCTCGATGCCGACAGGGTCAGCGCTTTCGGCGGCATCGTGGCCCTGAACACCCCGGTGGACGGAGCCACCGCCGGCCAGCTCACCAGCCTCTTCCTGGAATGCGTGGTGGCCCCCGGCTTCGATCCCGAGGCCCGCGCCCTGCTGGCCGCCAAGGCCAACCTGCGGCTGCTGGAGCTGCCGCCAGAGGCGATCGCCCGCGCCGCCCGCCAGCAGCTGCGCAGTGTGCTGGGTGGTGTGCTGGCCCAGGATCTCGACGATCAACCGGTGCTGGAAGCGAACTGGCAGGTGGTGAGCCAGCGACAGCCCAGCCCCGGGGAGCTGGAGGATCTGCGCTTCGCCTGGAAACTGGTGCGCCATATCCGGTCCAACGCCATCGCCGTGGCGGCGGCGGGCCAGAGTCTGGGCATCGGTGCCGGCCAGATGAATCGGGTCGGTTCGGCCCAGCTGGCCCTGGCGGCCGCGGGGGACAAGGCCCGCGGTGCCGTGCTGGCCAGCGACGGGTTCTTTCCGTTCGATGACACCGTCAAGCTGGCGGCCAGCCATGGCATCACCGCCGTGATCCACCCCGGCGGCAGCGTGCGGGACGGCGACTCGATCACCGCCTGCGATGGCCTGGGCCTGGCCATGGTGATCACGGGCCGCCGCCATTTCCTGCACTGAACGGCGGCGGTGCCAGTGACGCACAGCGGCATGGCAGGGGTGAGCAGTAACTTCAACCATGGCCCGCTTTCCCGCCCATGCCCCCCGCGCTTCCCGAATCCCTGGCCTACAACCTCAATTTTCTGCACCCGCTGCTGATGTGGGTGCTGCTGGCGACCTCGGGTTACGCCATGCTGCTGGGCATCAAGGCCAAGAAAACCCGTACCGGCACTCCCGAGCAGCGTAAGGAGCTGGTCAAGGGCCAGTTCGGACGGCGCCACTTCCAGTTCGGATCGCTGGTGCTGGCCGTGATGGTGCTGGGCACCTTCGGTGGCATGGCCGTCACCTACCTCAACAACGGCAAGCTGTTCGTAGGCCCCCACCTGCTGGTGGGCATCGCCATGACCAGCCTGCTGGCAATCGCCGCCGCCCTTTCGCCCCTGATGCAGGCCGGCAATGTGGTGGCCCGCAAGATCCACGTGGGCCTGAACATGGGGGTGATGACCCTGTTCCTGTGGCAGGCGGTGACCGGCATGCAGATCGTGCAGAAGTTGCTCACCCCTCCGGCCGCCTGAGCCTTTTCACGCCACCTGGCCCTGCTCGCCCTCCGCCGAGTGCGGAGGGATCCGCTCAGCCGCTCCAGCTCAGAAGCGAGCCCGGCGGCGCGGCGGGCAGGGAATGCCATGGCTGGCATGGAAATCCTCCTGAACCTTCCAGGTGAGCTTGCGGGAGATCTGGCGCACGATCTGGCGCAGCAGATGGTCGCCGCTGGTCTGCACCAGGGGGTCCGGCAGGATGGTGATCATGGCTGGCAGCCGGATCCAGACCGAGAGATCAAGCTCCCAGCGCACGAGGGTGTGGGCCATCAGGCGATCGACCTCCTCGGCGGAGATCAGGCCACGATCCGGCCCGGCATCCGCCTGATCAAGACGCAGCGAAGCGTTGAAGTCGACGTCATAGAGGGCCGCCAGGGCGGCATCGGCATCGGGGACCGGCACGGTCTGGATCCGGTAAATCCCCTCCTGCTGGGGAAGCAATTCGAGCCCGACGGTGGGCTCGACCTCAAAGCCGAAGTTGCCGAAGCGCCCCAGGGTCAGCACATAGCCGTTGGCACCGAGGGGCTCCACAGCCATCGGTGCGGCGCAGCGGCGGAACCAACCATCATGACGATCGAGGTAGGCGCCAACCACGGCGGCCGGTGCCCGCATCTCCATCAGGTCGGCGAAGGAGCTGGCGTAGAGGCGCACCCGTCCATCGGAGCTCTCGCGGAGGGCAGTGGTCCCATCGGGGAGGGCCTGCCGGTCGGCAGACCCAGGCGTCGGGTCCGTGGGGGTCATGTCCATGGCACCGGGGGCTGGGAAGGAACGCTCAGCCGGTGGATGAGAGGCCAGGGGGGACACGGTCGGGGAGTCCGCGAAGGGAACGGGGGCAGCCCATCGGATCTCGAGGGCTCGGATGGGCAGCGGTGGGTGTCCGTGGGGATCGGTAGGGGGGGGAAGGGGCCGCCGGGCGGGCAGGGATGAAGGGAATCTAAAGGTCGGGGTGGGACGGGCGGTCCCGGCCGGGGTCTGTGGCGGAATCGCCCAAGCTCAGGCTTCGCTGAGTTCGATCAGGCGGCGGATCACGTCTTCCACCACCCGGTCGGGGGTGGAGGCACCGGAGGTGATGCCCACCCGGATCGGCCCGTCAGCCAGGAAGGGCTCCACCACCTCCAGCTCGGCGCCGAGGGGCTTGTGCTCGATGCGATTGCCCGGGCCGATCCGGTCCGGCGTATCAATGTGGAAGGAGCGGATGCCGCGGCTGACCGCGATTTCCTGAAGATGGGTGGTGTTGGAGGAGTTGTAACCACCGATCACCACGATCAGATCGAGAGGCTCATCCACCAGGGCAAACATGGCATCCTGACGCTCCTGGGTGGCATCGCAGATCGTGTTGAAGGCGAGGAAGTGCTCGTTGAGCTCCGCCGGCCCGAATCGCGTCAACATCGTGCGTTCGAACAGGCGGCCGATCTCCTCGGTCTCGCTCTTCAGCATGGTCGTCTGGTTGGCCACGCCGACCTGGGCCAGATCCCTGTCGGGATCAAAGCCGGGCGAACTCGCTCGGGCGAAGCGATCCAAAAACTGCTGGCGCTGCTCCGGACTGGGGCTGTTGCCGGCGGCGCTGGCGAGGATGTAATCGCACACCATCTGGGCCTCCGCCAGGTCGAGCACGACCAGGTAGGTGCCCGCGAAAGAACTGGTGGCCAGGGTCTCCTCATGCTTCACCTTGCCGTGAATGATTGAGGTGAAGGCATGCTTCTTGTGCTTCTCCACGGTGTTCCACACCTTCGAGACCCACGGACAGGTGGTGTCGACGATGTGGCAACCGCGCTCATTGAGGAGCTGCATCTCCTGCACGGTGGCACCGAAGGCAGGGAGGATCACCACATCGCCACTGGCCACATCCGAGAAGTCCTTGACACCACCCTCCACCGGGATGAACAACACATCCATGCCGCGCAGGTGGTCGTTAACCGAGGGGTTGTGGATGATCTCATTGGTGATCCAGATCCGCTCGCTCGGGTAGTGGCGCCGCGTTTCATAGGCCATCGCCACCGCCCGCTCCACCCCCCAGCAGAACCCGAAGGCCTCCGCCAGTCGGACGGTCAGCCGACCCTCGCGCAGGGAATAGCCGCTCTCCCGCAGCGAGGCGATCAGGTCACTCTGATAAGCCGTCTGCAGACTGCCGGCCACCTCCTCACCCAGGCCGAAACCACGGCGGTTGTACCGATCGGAGTGGTGCAACGAGCGCTTGAAGGCACGGGTGTCCACGGGGTCGCACAGAACGGGCACAGGAGCCGACTCTATGGGGAATGATCCCGGCCGGGAGGGATCCCCGTTCAGCCTGGCGCGGCTGGGGCCTTCGTCTTTGGGATACTGGCAGCAGAGGAGATGGGCGCGGTGGTCAGCCTCGAACAGCTGTCAGCGCTGGATCTGATGCTGTGGCTCACCGGCTCCCAGCGTGCCGCCCAGCTGGAGCGCACCAACCAGAGCACGATCGTGCGGCGCGCCCAGGCCGTGAACGACCTGTTCGAGGTGGCCATCCGGCGCGCCCCCTGCGGCTGGAGCCTCAGCGGTGACACCCAGTTGCTGCTGCTGGAGCGCCTTCTCCACCAGCGCGCCCGCCTGCTGGGGCGTCGCCCCCTGCGCCTGCAGACCCCCTACTGGACCCAGCGGGGCCTGCTACGGCGACTGCCCCAGGGTTGGATCACCAACCCCCCCACCGCCTCGTCGGTCTGTGAGAACCCGCTGGAGCTGCTGCGAGCCCGCGTCATCGATGCCGCCCTGCTCACCCCTAGCCAGCTCACCCAGGCCAGCGACGACCTGATGACCGAGGAGATCTACGGCAGCCAGATCGAGCTCACCGTGTTTCCTGAAACCGAGCTCAACGACCCCCAGGGCGTCTACCAGACCCTGCGGGATCGGGGCGAACTGGCGCTGCGGCTGCCGCCCTTCCTGCCCAGCAGCTGCCTGCAGCGCTGCCGGGTGTGGTTCAACCAACTGCTGCCCGGGCCGGCGCTGAGCGCGGTTGCGGTTCGTCCGATCCGGGCTGGGCGGGTGACACCCGAACTGAGCGTGGCCTTCCTCACCCCCGAGATGCGTCGCGTTCAGGACATGCCCTTCATGGTGGATCCCACCCATGCGCCCCGCCACTACGCCGAGAGCCTGGTGGTGCTGGCGGAGCTGGCCGAGGAAGCGGCGATGGTGCGGTTGCGGGATCACCTCAGCACCCTGTTCCTGCCCCACACCCCGCAGCGGTCGGCGCTGCTCAGGCGGGCCTGAGTCCCGACCCGCCCGCCTCCACCGTGGCCAGGCCCAACCAGTGCACCCCACGGGCCTCGAAGCGGTAGCGACAGGGCAGCACGGCCACACCGCGCTCCAGGGCGAGGCGGAACAGCTCGGCGTAGCGGGGGTCGGCGCTATCGCCGGGGGCGAAGCGCCGCACGTCCTCGCGGCTGAGGCAGGGAATCAGCACGGGGCGGGCCTCGGGCAGCAGGGCGATCAGCTCCTCAAGGTGCTTCTGACCGCGCTCGGTCACGGTGTCGGGGAAGAGGGCCAGATCCCCCTCGCTCCAGGTGGTGTTCTTGACCTCCAGATAGAGGGGGCGAGGGTCGGGGGCAGCGGCCGCCGGGCTGAGCAGCAGATCGATGCGGCTGCGGCGGTTGAGGCCGTAGGGAACCTCCGGGCGGATGCTGGCGACCGGCCCCAGCCAGGGCTCCAGGCAACCGGCCTCGATCGTGGCGCGCACCAGTCGGTTCGGCAGGGCCGTGTTCACCCCCACCCACACCGGCGATCCGTCGGCACCGGGCACCTCGGCCTGCTCCCAGGTCCAGGCGAGCTTGCGCGCCGGGGTCGGGGCATGGCGCAGCCGCACCCGCCCCCCCGGGTGGAGCACGCCTCGCATCGGACCGGTGTTCGGGCAGTGGGCGGTCACGACCTCGCCGCCGGCCAGCTCCACATCGGCCAGGAACCGTTTGTAGCGGCGCAGCAGCACCCCCTCCACCAGGGGCTCATGGCTAAGGATCAGGCAGGGGGCGGCGGAGTCGACGGCGGCGGAAGCTGCAGGGGCGGGGGAATCTGGTGGGGTGTCCACGGTGCGGGCCGGGCCGGGGTCCGGGCTGCTCGAAGCGGTGGTCCTGGCGCGGGGCATCAAGGGGTGGCGGTGGGGGGCGCAAGCCGTGGGGCCGGCGGGCGGAGCGCTGGGCGGTCCCCCCACCCCAGGACCCGCATCGGTGCTGGCGGCCATACTGCCGTGCGACCGAGCGGGGCAACGGGCCCGATCCGATGGCGAAATCACTGCGCAGGATTGCCCTGATCGTGGCGGCAGCCACCGCCCTGAGCAAGGTGGTGGGGCTGCTGCGCCAGCAGGTGATCGCCGCGGCCTTCGGGGTGGGTGCCGCCTACGACGCCTACAACTACGCCTATGTGCTGCCGGGCTTCCTGCTGATTCTGCTGGGGGGGATCAATGGGCCCTTCCACAGCGCCATGGTCAGCGTGCTCTCCCGCCGCGATCGCGATGAGGGGGCCCATGTGCTGGCCGCGATCAACACCCTGGTGGGTGCCGCCCTGGTGCTGGTGACCCTGCTGCTGGTGGTGGCGGCCGATCCGCTGATCACCCTGGTGGCTCCGGGCCTCGATGCCACCCGCCACGGGCTGGCCGTGGTGGAGATGCGCTGGATGGCGCCGATGGCCCTGTTCGCCGGCCTGATCGGCCTTGGCTTCGGGGCCCTGAACGCCGCCGATGAGTTCTGGCTGCCGGCCGTGAGCCCGCTGCTCTCCAGCCTGGCGGTGATCGGCGGGATCGGCCTGCTGTGGTGGCGGCTGGGGCCGGCCATCGTGGAACCGCAATGGGCCCTGCTCGGCGGCATTGCCCTGGCGGCCAGCACCACCGTGGGGGCGCTGCTGCAGTGGCTGGTCCAGCTGCCTGCCCTGGCCAGGCAGGGCCTGCATCGCTTCGCCCTGGTCTGGGACTGGAAGCATCCCGGCGTCCAGGAGGTGCTGGCGGTGATGGGGCCCGCCACCCTCTCCTCGGGGATGCTGCAGATCAATGTGTTCGTGGATCTGTTCTTCGCCTCGGGAATCGTGGGGGCGGCGGCGGGGCTGGGCTACGCCAACCTGCTGGTGCAGACCCCCCTCGGCCTGCTGTCCAACGCCCTGTTGGTGCCACTGCTGCCCGTCTACGCCCGCCTGACGGCACCAGCGGACCGACCGGAGCTGATCGCCCGCATCCGCCAGGGCCTGATGCTCTCCAACGCCAGCATGTTGCCGCTGGGCGCCCTGATGGTCGGACTGGCGGTGCCGATCGTGAAGCTGGTGTACGAACGCGGAGCCTTCGACCATGGAGCCGCCCAATTGGTGGCGGCGCTGCTGATGGCCTATGGCGTCGGCATGCCGGCGTATCTGGCCCGCGATGTGCTGGTGCGGGTGTTCTATGCCCTCGGCGATGGCACCACTCCCTTCCGCTGGTCAATCGGCGGCATCGGCCTCAACGCCTGCTTCGACTGGGTTCTGGTGGGAGGGCCCACCCCCTGGGGGCTGCAGCTGCCCGCCCTCAACTTCGGCGCCCCCGGCGTGGTGCTGGCCACGGTGGCGGTCAACCTGATCACTTGCCTCGGGCTGCTGCTGGCGCTGCAGCGTCGCCTCGGGGGCCTGCCGCTGCGGGCCTGGGGCCGCGACAGCCTGCTGCTGCTGCTGGCGGCGGTGGCGGCCGGCGGCGTCGGCTGGACGGCGGCGAGCATGGTGGGCTGGCCGGCGGGATTGCTCGGTCTCCTGCTCCAGAACGCAGTCAGCGCCGGACTGGCCCTGGCCACCTATGGCCTGATCGGCAGCCTGGCGGGTGTGCCGGAGGTGCGGCAGGTGCTGGCACTGGCGCAGAGAAAAGCCAAGCCGGCCAGCGGCGGCTGAGCACGACGCCAAGGCGAAGGGGACTGAGATTGAGAGTGAACCGAAGCCGGTGATCGGCTCGGGCCATGGCCAAGGGGCCAGTCCGCCCAGACTGCGAGATCGCCAGGCTGGCGACATGTTCCAGCGCGGCCCCATCCTCTGACGGGTGGGGGAAGGCGGTTGCTGTAAGGCCAGTGCCATCAGACTGTCAGCCAAACGACAGGCAAGTGGCGGAGAATTGACAGTTTTCTGCTGACTGACTGACGACCTTTCTGCAGGGGAGGAATTTACATTTGGCTTGCGGGCGAAAGAGGGCTACTCCTTCATTCATCCCAACACAAACCCACTCGCCACCTGCTTAGATCATGGCAACCACTAAAGCATCACTCCAAGATACGACGGCTGGCCTGTACAACACACTCTGCCAAGGGCTGAACTTGAGCCCCCAGCAATTCCAGATGATCCAGGGCGTGCTGCCCGTCCCAAGCAATCCGGCAGGTCTCTACAACTTCTTCGACGGCATCCCCCCCGTCACCGTGGCGACGCTTTATACCAGCAACCCAGTCAATGGGTTGAATGGCAACATGCAGAGAGTCATCGCTGACGCGCTGCCAGGCTTCCTTACTACGCTCGCCTACAACAACTATATGAACCCGAAATACTGGGTTGATGGAAACGTGTCAGTGGATCCGATCTATTCGCCGACCTTCAGCGACCTGATGAATCAGGTCAACGCTGGCTCGAGCGCGACCGTCAATTTCGACTCAGCTACCGCCGACAGCGATATCAGCTCCTCGTGGGCAAAAAGCACCAACTCGTCCGGCGTGGGATTTTGGGGCACGACAAGTAGCAGCGTCTCCGAGACATTGAACCAGATGGCCTCCTCCTCCAGGATAACGGTGGAGTTAAGTTTCAATAAGTTCGCCTACCTGTCCATCAGGGCCGGCGGCTGGTTCACCCAGGGCTTCTTCACCGACCAGTACAAGAACCCCAGCAAGTGGACCCAAGGACAGGATGAATGGGACACGGTATTTGGCACTAGCGGCTCCTGTCAGTATCTCGCGAACCAAGCCCTGCTGGTGAATGGCTACACAATCCATGTGACCTCCCATGCCAGCTATACCCAGGACGACTATACGCAGATCACAACCAGCGGGGGAACAAACGTCTGGCCTTTCTACAGTACTTCAAGCGGTTCACAGGCCACAGCGTCCTACAAACTCAACGCCGATGGCTCCATCACCAGCACCGTGGCTTGCAATCCCGGATCGCTACAGATCTTCGGCATGGGCGTCATCAGCACTGCCCAAGCCTTGACCTCTGGCAGTGTCTCGCGGATGATCTAACACCGCGCCCTTGAGGCAAGAGGGTGCGAGGAGATCACTGTCGCACCCTTCCTGCTGCGCCACTCTCGTTTCGGAGAAACAACATGACTGAAAGTCATTTCTACGAGCGCCAGATCTACGAAGCGATTGCTTCGAACATCGGCATAAGTGTCTCCAGCCTGAAGCGAATGAAGAGTGTCCTACCTCTGCCAAGCAGCGATTACTCTCTTTTTCAGCTCTTAGACCTCGTGCCCAGCGCCTCATCCACGATTGAGGTGAGCGCGAGCACGCCCCGACTCAGCGTCATCTACGGCAAGATGCTCAACTCAATGCCAGACTCGTTCATCGTGTCGATGGCTCAGCAGAACTACGCAAAAACAAGCCACTGGCTGCCGGCCGATCCGCAGAAAGGGCGGGCCAAGACCCCCATCTACATCCCCACGTCCGTAGATGTTTCCACCGCCGTGGTTCAAGGAAACAAGCTGCAGTACAGGCTCGACTCCTCCAGCTACACCATCCCGACGCAGATCCTGCAGCCATCCTTTCCCAGCATGTTGGTCAATCAGCCCTTCCTGGCATTTAACCAAACCGCCGCTAACAACCGGTTCAACTTGAACATGCTCTTCGAGTCGTTGGCAAGCCCAACCGTGAGAGCGGGTGGCTGGTTCTCCCAGGGCGCGTTCGTCTCGGCGTACAAGAGCGGCGGCAAGGGGTGGAAGACTGGTCCGAACACGGTCACCTGGGAGGAACTTTTCGGCACCGATGGCAGCCTGCAATTCATCTGCAACGGCATGCTGGCAATATCCGGCATCACAATTGCGCTGCAATGCTTCGGGAACTATGATCAGGCGACCCTAGACCTTTTGCAGAGCAGCAACGACACTACAGCGTGGCCATTCTACCTAAACGTGCCAAACGGGACCCAAAGCTATGAGCTGGGGACTGATTGCAGCATCACGACCACAACCGTGGTGCCGGCGCCGGAAGTACTACTGTTTCTGCTAACTGCTGCGCCTGTCTCCAAGCTGACCGGAACGAATACGTAGCTCCGGAATGCCCCCTTTTAGCTGTAGGGCATTGCGGTAAATCCAAAAACGAACACTTGCATGCGTTGGTCTTGCATCGGGGAAGCCCCCTAACACTTTTGCATGGGACGGCGGGACACGATGGACACCCTGCCGCAAGGCGCCTTCGCGGTTGCGGTGCCGACCTACAACCAGACCGTTCCACCTAAGCTTTACTGCGGAAACGCGGTGATCAATCAAGATGACAGCATTGTGCTGTCGAGCTATGTGGCTCCGCCCCCAAACCAGACGTTCGTTTGTACGCCCAAGCAAATCTACTTCGTTGGCCTGGGCTACCAACCCATCGGTGGGTCTGTGGTCTATGACCCCAGCAACAGTGCCACATGCGACTTCAGCTCAGGCCTGTCGACGATCACTGTCACCTACAACAACAATGGCACATTTACAACCGCTGCCACGGCTTGATGCATGCCCTCCACAACCCTCTGATCGGCGCGAGTCAGCCAGGATAGGCAGCACTCTCCCCACCCAGGCCCAGGGCCCAAGGGCGACAGGGTGTTCACCGACGCAGGGATGTCAGGGCACTTCGAACCAGGCCGGCTTTCCCGCAGTCCGGCGGAGCAAGTCTCCTCGCTGCCACCAACGCTGCTGGACCTGACGGCAAGGCCAGAGCCATTGTTTCGAGGTGTTCTCTTGCCACCCTGCTCGCCTTGTGCGAGCAGGGTGATGCCGGGTGAGCCGATAGGCCCTCAAGCAATCCACAAACTGCTGGCCAGTGAACCTGTTGGCGCGAACTGCCGGTTTCTCCGCGAGCCCGAAGCCAACCGCTCAAGCCTTGATGGGGGGTGAGCCACCCCCTAACACCCCGGCCAGCTCCTGCCGCGCCGCCGCCAGCGCCCCATCCAGCGCCGCTCCGTCCTTGCCACCGGCCTGGGCCAGGTTGGGCCGGCCGCCGCCGCCGCCACCGCAGGCCTTCGCCACCGCATCGATGAAGGCTCCGGCCTTGGCGCCGGCCGCCACCACAGCGGAGCCGAAGGCGGCCACCAGCACCACCTTGCCGGCATCGGCGGGATCGGGCAGGCCGCCCAGCACCACCGCGGCCCCCTCACCGAGCTGATCCACCAAGCCCTGGGCAGCGCTCTGCAGCCCGGCCCCCTCCACCCCGTCGAGGCGCTCCACCAGCACCGCATAGGGCTCGCCGGCCCGGGGCGAGCCTGGGGGGATCAGCCCCACAGCCGCCGCCTGCCCCAGCAGCGCCGCCGCCTTCGCCACCGCCAGCTCCTCGCGGGCCGCCGCCAGGGCCTTGCCGCTGGCCTTGATCGCCGCCCGGGGGCCGGCCGCTGCAACCCCTGGCCGCACAGGCCCCTCCCGATCACCAAACTTCAAGACGCGGACGAGAGACTTGACAACTCATTCGTCCCGATTCATCGTGCCTTAGAGAGGTGCATCTGCGCCTCCCGGATGACCGCCTGTCATCCACACCTGTTCAACCTCGAATCAGGGCATTCGGGCCTGCGGTTTTACATCACTTGAAGGGACGCGGCCCGATGCTCCTCCGCCCTGCCTGATACGCCTAACGCTCCAGATCAGAAGCGGGCAAGGTCTGCAGCATAGGCCTAAGCCATAGCTCCCGTCTTCTGTATCTGGATGCTGGAGGGCCGCTACCGTACCCGTGAAGCAACGAAAAAGAGCCCAGTCCTCCTATTCGGGTACTCGCCGCTACGGAATGCTCTCCAGATCTCCCTCGCGACAGTGCGATCAAGTGCTGTCATGTGGCGATGCACTGTGATTGCATACCGTAGCAGCTCAACTCTCCGTGAGAAACGAAATCCAAGGATCTCCCTGATGTTCGGATTAATCGGCAACTTACCCCGCAGGTCGAAAGTGCCATCCTGACGAAGTAGCAAGTTCAAGGTGAGGAAAGTGTCTATCGGCGTATAATGCGTGAAGCAGTCACGATAGTCTTTGAGCTTCAGCACCCAACGCTTTCTAGCTATCCTGAGAACATCGACAAGACCTCCGTTAAGACTCGACTTGCAGAACCGATTAAAGTTGGCCGGCGTCTGTTGCGGGTACCCAACCCCTGCAATGCGAGTAAGCAGGTCTAACACAATGTTGACCTCGGAAAGATACGATTCAAAGTCCCAATAAATTCTCTCTACTCTTCGGTCTGCAATCGCGTATTCGAACCCTCCTGGATTCCTATTTGCCAATTCAGCGAGATCGATCCGAACAGCCTCATATTGCTCATAGATAGAGGTGAGCCGATAATCTGCGCAATCCAAATGAAAACGGTAGCATCGCGGATAGTCTCTAGCGAACAAGCAGAACTCAGTATGTTCATCATCCCCCGCAATCTCATCTTGATCTTCAAGCCGCCTGCGTATGACATCTAAGGTCTTGACGACCTCAGGCGAGGAAAGCACCCGCATGGGCGGCAAGCTAGGTAAGGCGTTAACGACTTTTCCACTCATCTAGAACTTCCCCAGAGACCCTCCAACGCTCATCATCACCCGCCCGAAGCAACTATTGCCAGAAGCAACCTCTCTGGCCCGGGTCGGGTGAATGATGTTGTTGGGCAATCTCTGCGGAGCTGGAATGCGTTCGAGTGAACCCAGCAGA
>JBIKKX010000046.1:0-19298 GCA_044360135.1 Cyanobium sp. | reverse complement strand
CAGCACACCGAACCAGCCCACATAGAGGCGGTTGTTGGTGGAGGTGACCCACTCGCAGAACTGATTCCACGCCGAAGCGCCGGAGCGCTGTTGGAGAGTGGCGGTCATGAGAACGGGATGGGGTGCTCGTAAGAGCGGGAAGGAAAGCCGGATTCCCGGCCCGCCAAATGTAACGGCTCGTTGCGGAAGGTAAGGGGATGGGGCGCCCCCGGGGCCATTAGCGCTGCGCATAGCTAGGATTAGCCACGCTTATCACCTCTGCTGGCGCAAGGGGTTTGGGGCGTCCGGGTTGGCCGGAGCGGCGGATTCGCGTCGTTGTGAAGCCAGGCTTTGGTCGCGGTTTCGGCCCCGTTTCGTTCAGGTTTCTGCCAGGGGCTGGTCTGGGGCCCACTCAGGCCTGATTGCGGTTCAGCCGAGGGCATGCTTCAAGGCGAGCAGGCCGAACACCAGGAACAGGCCGCCGCTGAGGCCATAGAGCAGCCGCTCGCTGATCCGCCCTCCGATCCACTGGCCCGCCCCCACCGCCAGCCAGGTCACCAGGGCATGGCCCAGCAGGGTTCCGGCCAGTAGGGCAGCGAAGCCGAAGCCGGGGGCCGCCGCCAGAAAGATGGTGGTGAACTGGGTGCGATCGCCCAGTTCGGCGATGAACACCAGGCTGAAGGCTTCCACGATCACGGCCCGCACGGTCTGGATCGTGCCCCGGCTCTCCGCCGCAGCCACCGCCCGCTCCGCCTCCTCCTGTTCATCGTCCTCCTCCTGCCCGGCCCGGCCCATGCGCTGGGCATCGATCAGCAGCTTCACCCCGAAGCCGAGAAACAGGACCGCCGCCAGCCAGGGCAGCAGGGCGGTGGGAACCAGCTCGCGCAGGCCATAGCCAAGGGCCAGGGAAAGGAGCGTGACCGCGGTCAGGGCTCCGAAGGCGCCGACGAACACCGGGCGGGCGCTGTGGCGGGCCGCCAGGATCAGGGCCATGAAGAAGGTCTTGTCCCCCAGTTCCGCCAGGGTGATGGCGGTGAGGCTGGCGCTGAAGGCCGCCAGGGCGGGTTGATCCGAGAGCGCTGCCGTCACGGGAGCTGGCCGGGCGTCACCCATCCTGAAGGCTGGCGCGGCTGCCTGGCGGGCTGTTGTCCTGCCGGTCTGCCCGCCTCTCTGCCTGGCGCCGGACGAAGAGCAGCTGTGCCGCCCGCCCCGCGCTGATGGGCCAAGGCGGATTCAGGGTTCCGGCGGGGCTCCTGGAGATCAGTGCCACCCGAAGCATTCGGCTAACTCAGCGCCGGCGGTGACTGAGCCATCACCCTGCCCTCGAAGGACCTTGCGGGCAGCAGTGCCGCGACCCAAGCCCCTGGGCCCCGAGGCGCTGGCCGGCTGTGTTCTGGCTTGGAAAGGCCCGTAAGATAAACATGCTTCCACTGGAGCGGAAAACCGGGCCGAAATCCGCGGGCTCCGCAGCAGATGCTGCGGGCACGTTACGGACCAAAAGCCCGAAACCCGTTCCGGTGACAGCGGGGGCATGGCGGAACCGGTAGACGCAGCGGACTTAAAATCCGCAGGCTGTAAGGCTGTGGGGGTTCAAGTCCCCCTGCCCCTATCCCCAGCAGCCCACGGCCCGCCTGCAGCTCAGCACCGAGTCCGGCTGCGGCCTGGCGATCGCCGGCTATCCCCGCTTCCGCTATGACGCGCGCGGCGGCGGCGGTCCGGCTGAGGACGGTGAACCCGAGCTCCAGCCCTCCATAGAAGCGGCTGGCCAGGACGGTGCCGGGGGGGCTGGAGAGGGCGGGCAAGACCGCGAACCCCTTCCAGACCCCGACCGCCCCAGCAACCGCGACGGCAGGCCTTGGCTTCCGCTCCGTTTTGCGGCCGAGCAGCTCACCATCCCGACCCTGAACTGGCGCACCACCCGGATCCTGGGCCTGCCGCTGCCGCCGGGGATCGCAATCGCCATCGTTCCGGAGCGCCTGCAGGGCCATTGGCAGCCCGACAGCGGCGCGGTGGAGCTGGCCTTTCGCGCCCGCTTCCGCTTCTCCCTGGCCGGCCTCTACCGGGCCCCGGATCTGCTGGTGGCCACCCAGCTCAGCAGCGGCGAGGTGGCCGGCCGCCGCCACCGGGCCAGCGGCAGCCCGCTCGATGGCGAGGGTCGGGGGGTGCTGGTGGGGGTGGCCCGGGTGGAGCCCAGCGGCGATCCCCTGCTGGATCGCTTTCTTGGCCTGCCCGATGAGGCCCTGGCGGTGCTGCGCTGCCGCCTCAGCCGGAGCTGAGTGGCGTCGCCGCCACCGCCACCGGCAGCGGGGCGGGCCCATCCCCAGCGGCGGCCGGGGCGCTGGGGGCGGCGGGCAGAACCGCCAGCTGGGCCTTCACCTGCCGGCTCACCTCCTCCCGGTAGGCGAGGAAGTGCTCCTCCAGAGCCAGCATCCAGAAGAACTCCTCCAGCAGGGCCGGGCGCCGCAGGGCGATCCAACTCAGGTGATGCCAGAAGGCCGGGCGGCTCGGGCGCCGCACCCCCTGGCGCCAAAGCAGGATCGCCAGGGCCCGCAGCCGCCATAGGACCTGGCCGCGCCGCCGCTGCACGGGATGGCGCGGCGGCGCCAGCCGGCGGCAGCAGGCGAACACCCGCTCCAGGTAGGCCTGCGGCTCGTAGAGGTGGTGGAAGGCCCCCAGGAATTCGGCCGCGATCTCGGCCATCGGCCGCGACGGCACAAAATTGAGCAGGTGGGTCTGCACCCCATCGGCGAAACGCCGATCCCCCTCCAGCAGCCGATCCTCCCGGGCCAGGCGGTGCCACAGGGCCGTGTTGGGCAGCGCCTGCAGCACCCCCACCATCGCCACCGGGATGGCGGCGGCGTTCACGAAGGCGGTGATCCGTTCGCCAGCACCGGGAGGCTCGCCATCGAAGCCGAGGATGAAGCCCGCCATCACCTGAAGCCCGTGGGCGGTGATTGTGTCGACCGCCTCCAGCAGCGGCGAGCGGGTGTTCTGCAGCTTGCGGGCTCCTATCAGGCTGGTGCTGTCTGGCGTTTCGATGCCGAGGAACACGCGCCGGAACCGGCAGGCCACCATCGCTTCGAGCAGCGGCCGATCGGCCGCCAGATCGATCGAGGCCTCGGTGGTGAAGCTGAACGGATAGCGGTGGCGCCGCTGCCACTCGGCCAGATCGCTGAGCAGGCGGCGGACGTTGTGGCGATTGCCGATGAAGTTGTCGTCCACCAAAAAGACATCACCGCGCCAGCCCAGCGCCTGCAGCGCCTCCAGTTCGGCGAGCAGCTGGGCGGGGGATTTGGTGCGGGGGCGGCGGCCGTAAAGCACGATGATGTCGCAGAATTCGCACTGAAACGGACAGCCCCGCGAGAACTGCACCGCCATCGTGTCGTAGGCGTTGAGATCGAGCAGATCGAAGCGCGGCACGGGTGAGGTCGTCAGATCGGGCTTCTCGCCACCGGCCCTGAACACGCCGCGGCGCTCCCCCGCCTCCACCGCCGCCACGAAAGCGGGGATGGTGATTTCCCCCTCATCGAGGATCAGGTAATCGGCATCGGCCAGCTCCGGCGCCTCCGGGGTGGAGCTGGCGAAGGGCCCACCCACCGCCACCGGCAGCCCCCAGGCCTTGGCCTGGGCGATCTGCTCGGCCAGATCCCGCCGCTGCACGATCATCCCGGACAGGATCACCAGCTCCGCCCAGGCCCAAGTGTCGTCATCGACCGGGCCGATCTGGGTGTCCACCAGCTTCAGCGACCAGCGGCTGGGGAGCAGGGCCGCCACCGTGAGCAGCCCCAGGGGCGGCAGCAGCGCCCGGCGGCCGACCAGGGCCAGGGCTCCATCAAAACTCCAGAAGGTGCGTGGAGCGCGGGGGTAGAGGAGCAGCACGCGCATGGGTCGGACCGTCAGGGCTGGGAGGTCTTCGCCCTAGGAGGCGAAGGCGGCCTGCGGCGGGCCGACGCTCCGGGCCGGGGGCGGATTCGCGGCTGGGTGCCGCAACCCCTCACCAGCTCCCCTCGCCAGCCGCCGCCGCCGCCTAACACCAAGACAGCCGGCGCATCCCGCCATGGATGGTCCCGATGACAAGGCGATCGCGGCCGTGATCCAGCGCTGGGGGGCCGACCAGGCCAACCTGATCGAGGTGCTGCACGCCATCCAGCCGATCGAGGGCTACCTCAGCCGCCGTGCCCTCCATCAGGTGGCCTGCGCCCTGGGATTGCCCCTCAGCCGGGTCTATGGGGTGGCCAGCTTCTATCACCTGTTCCGGCTCCGGCCCGCCGCCCGCCACCGGATCGCGGTCTGCTTCGGCACCGCCTGTTTCGTCAACGGCGCCCCCCGCCTGCGGGCCCGCCTGGCTGAGCGCCTCGGGCTGGCCGGCCTGGAGGGCCGCTGCGGCGACTGGGAGCTGGGTGGTGGCGGCTGTCTGAGCGCCTGCGGCAGCCTGCCGGTTCTGCAGCTCGATGCGGGGGCGGCGCTGGCGATGCCCCTGGAGCCCGAGGCGTTGCTGGTGGCGCGGCTCGATGCCCTGGGGGTGCCGGTGGCGCTGGCCGAGGCGATGGGAGGGGAGGCGGTGGCTCCCGGCCACGGCGCCCTGCGGTCGCGATGAGCGGGGCGGCGGGTCAGCTGCGCTGCTGTGATGGCAGCGCCTGCCGCAATGGCGGTGGTGTCGCCCTGCGCCATGCCCTGCTGGCGGGACGGAGGGCAGCGGGCCTGGCGGAGCGGGAGCTGCCGATCCGTTCGGTGGGCTGCCTGCGGCTTTGTGGCCGCGGGCCCCTGGTGGCCGCCGATGGTCCTGGCGGCAGCCGGCTCTGGGGTGGGGTGCCGCCTGAGCTGGCCAGCGAGCTGGTGGCTGTGGCCAGCTGCCTGTCCCCCGGGGGGGCGCCCCTCGCCCCCCACCAGCTCGATCCCCACCACCCCTTCTTCGCTCTGCAGCGGCCGGTGGTGCTGGAGAGCTGCGGCCTGATCGATCCCGACAGCCTCGACGATGCCCTGGCCCATGGGGCCTACCGCCAGCTGCGCCGCTGCCTGCACCAACTGACGCCGGCGGCGGTGCGCGCCGAGATCCGCGCCAGTGGGCTGCGGGGGCGGGGCGGCGCCGGCTACCCCACCGGCCTCAAGTGGGACACCGTGGCCCTCCAGCCGCCGGGGCCCCGCCAGGTGGTGGCCAACGGCGATGAGGGCGATCCGGGTGCCTTCATGGACCGCACCGTGATGGAAGGCGATCCCCACCGGCTGCTGGAGGGCCTGGCGATCGCCGCCTGGGCGGTGGGGGCGGAGCACGGCTTTGTGTATGTGCGGGCTGAATATCCGCTGGCGATCGAGCGGTTGCGGGGTGCCCTGGCGGCGATCGCGGCCCGGGGTGGTTTCGGGCCGGGCCTCTGCGGCAGCCCCTGGCCCCTGCGGATCGCCCTGCGGGTGGGGGCCGGCGCCTACGTCTGCGGTGAGGAGACGGCGCTGCTCCATTCGATCGAGGGCGGCCGCGGCATCCCCCGGCCCCGACCTCCCTACCCCGCCCAGCGGGGCCTGGGGGGTGCCCCCACCCTGATCAATAACGTCGAGACCCTGGCGGCGGTGCCGGCGATCCTGCGGGAGGGCGGCGCCTGGTATGCGGCGATCGGTGATCCGGCCTGCCCCGGCAGCCGCGGCACCAAGGTCTTCTCCCTCTCGGGTGCCGTCGTTCACACCGGCGTGGTGGAAGTGCCGCTGGGTCTGCCGCTGCGCACCGTGGTGGACACCATGGGCGGCGGCGTGGTGGGGGGCCTGCCGGTGAAGGCCGTGCAGACCGGTGGGCCCTCGGGCGGCTGCATTCCGGCAGCGCTGCTTGACACCCGGCTCGATTACGAGGCGATGGCGGCCCTGGGCTCGATCCTGGGATCCGGCGGCATGGTGGTGATCGGCCCCGGCAGCGCCATGCCAGCCCTGGCGCGTTATTTCATGGGCTTCTGTGTGCAGGAGAGCTGCGGCCAGTGCCTGCCCTGCCGTGCCGGCACGGTGCAGCTGGCGGCGCTGCTCGATCGCCTTATCGAGGGCCGAGGCGTTCCTGAGGATCTGGAGCGCCTTGAGGAGCTCTGCGCGATGGTCAAGGCCACCAGCCTCTGCGGCCTGGGCCAGTCGGCTCCGAATCCGGTGCTCAGCACCCTGCGCCACTTCCGCGGCGAGTATCTGCAGGCCTGCACGGCCGGTCGTGCGGGGGGCCCGGGCGGGGGGCCGCCGGGATGAGCGTTCACACCCTCAGCATCGATGGCCGGCCGGTGGCGGTCGAGGCCGGCGCTTCGCTGCTGGCCGCCTGCCGCGGCGCCGGCATCGACCTGCCAACCCTCTGCCACCTCGATGGCCTGACGCCGGTGGGCGCCTGTCGCCTGTGTCTGGTGGAGGTGGAGGGCCAGGCCAGGCCCCTGGCCGCCTGCGTCAGCGCCGCCGCCGAGGGGCTGGTGGTGCGCACCGACACACCGCTGCTGCGCCATTACCGGCGCCTGGCGGTGGAGCTGTTCTTCGCGGAGGGCAACCACGTCTGCGCTGTCTGCGTGGCCAACGGAGCCTGCGAGTTGCAGGACCTGGCCGTGGCCGTGGGCATGGACCACAGCCGCTTTCCAGCCCGCTGGCCGCGGCGGTCGGTGGATGCTTCCCATCCGCTGTTCACGCTCGACCACAACCGCTGCATCCTCTGCAGCCGCTGCCTGCGGGCCTGCGATGAGCTGGAGGGCGCCCATGTCTGGGACATCGCCGAGCGGGGCGAGCGCTGCCGCCTGGTGGCGGGGCTGGATCAGCCCTGGGGCGAGGTGGCGGCCTGCACCTCCTGCGGCCAGTGCGTTGATGCCTGCCCCACCGGCGCCCTGTTCCGCAACCAGGAGAGCGCCGGCGACCACCAGCCGCGTCGCGATCGGGCGGCCCAGCTGCAGCAGGCCCGGCACCAGCAGCAGTGGCGCAACCAGGGGGAGGCGCCGCCATGAGCCCGACCAGCCAGCCCCGCAAGCCCCGCAAACCGCGCCTGGCCACCGTCTGGCTGGCGGGCTGTTCCGGGTGCCACATGGCTTTCCTCGACCTCGATGAATGGCTGCTGGAGCTGGCCGAACGGGTGGAGGTCGTCTATTCACCGCTGGCCAGCGATGCCAAGACCTATCCCGACGCCGTGGATCTCTGCCTGGTGGAGGGAGCGGTGGCCAACGAGGACAACCTGGCGATGGCCCGGATCCTGCGCCAGCGCACCCGGGTGGTGGTGGCCTTCGGCGACTGCGCGATCAGCGCCAACGTGCCCGGCCTGCGCAACCCCTGGGCCGATGCGCCGGGGGGGGCGGCGGCGGCGGTGCTGGAGCGGGCCTATGGGGAGCTGGCCGAACCGGGTGGAGAGCCGCCGCTGGGGGGAATGGTGCCGCGGTTGCTGGAGCGGGTGCTGCCGCTGCATGCCGTGATCCCGGTGGAGGTGTGGCTGCCGGGCTGTCCGCCATCGCCGGCCCGGATCCGGCTGGTGCTGGAGGCGCTGCTGGCCGGTGAGACGCCGCCGTTGGAGGGCCCGGAGGGGTTGCGGTTCGGATGAGGGGGGCCCTGCCGCTGCCGCTGGCGATCCCGGCAACCTTGGCGCTTGGTGGGTTGCCAGCGGCGGGGTGGGGGCCGGTCCGGCGTTCCTGCCGGGGGGCGTGGCGCGGGGGGTGGCGATGAGCCGCACGATCACGATCGATCCGGTGACCCGCATCGAGGGCCATGCCCGCATCACCCTGCAGCTCGATGGCGACGGCCATCTGGTGGAGGCGCGCTTCCACGTGCTGGAGTTTCGCGGTTTTGAAACCTTCTGCCAGGGGCGCCCGTTCACGGAGATGGCGGCGATCACGGCACGGATCTGCGGCATCTGCCCGGTGAGCCACATGCTCACGGCGGCCCGCACCGGCGACAAGCTGCTGGCGGTGGCGATCCCACCGGCGGCGGAGAAGTTGCGGCGGCTGCTCAACCTGGCCCAGATCAGCCAGAGCCATGCCCTGTCCTTTTTCCATCTCAGCAGCCCCGATCTGCTGCTGGGCTGGTCGTGTGATCCGGCCCGCCGCAACCTGTTCGGGTTGATGGCGGCGGAGCCGGAGCTGGCCCGCGCCGGCATCCGCCTGCGTCAGTTCGGCCAGCAGATCATCGAGCGGCTGGCGGGTCGGCGGATCCACGGCGCCTGGGCGGTGCCGGGTGGTGTGCGCAGCCCCCTCAGCCTGGAGGCCCGCGACGCGATCCTGGCGGGCCTGCCGGAGGCGAGGGCCACCGTGGCGCTGGCCCTGGAGCGGTTCAAGGGGTTGCTCGATGGGCCGCTGCAGGGGGACGCGCAGAGCTTCGGGCACTTCCCCAGCTTGTTTCTGGCCCTGGTGGGGCCGGGCGGCCGTTGGGAGCATCTCGATGGGGCCGCTCCTGCCACCACCACAGCCAGGGAGTCGGCGGCGCCCCTGCCATCAACCCCCGGCGGCCTGCGGTTCCGCGCCGCCGATGGCAGCCTCCTGGCCGCTGGCTTCCGGGAAGACGACTACGCCAGCGTCCTGGCGGAGGCGGTGGAGCCCTGGAGCTATCTGAAATTCCCCTACTACCGCGCCCTCGGCTACCCCGGCGGCCTCTACCGGGTGGGGCCCCTGGCGCGGCTGAATGTGTGCGACAGGATCGGCACACCCTGGGCCGATGCCGAACTGATCGAGCTGCGCCAGCGCTGGGGGCCGGTGGTGCTCTCCTCGTTTGCGTATCACCTGGCCCGCTTGGTGGAGATCGTGGCCTGCCTGGAGGCGATCGAGGCCCTGCTGCACGATCCCCAGCTGCTGGATCCCCAGGTGCGGGCCCGGGCTGGGCTCAACCGGCTGGAGGCGGTGGGGGTGGGCGAGGCGCCGCGGGGCACCCTGTTCCACCACTACACCGTGGACGAGCAGGGGCTGATCCGGCGGATGAATCTGATCATCGCCACCGGTCAGAACAACCTGGCGATGAATCGCACCGTGCTCCAGATCGCCCGGGCCTGGATCCCCGATCCGGTGCCGGCCGGCGCCGAGATCCCGGAGGAGCTGCTCAACCGGGTGGAGGCGGGCATCCGCTGCTTTGATCCCTGTCTCTCCTGCTCCACCCATGCGGCCGGGGCGATGCCGTTGCGGCTGGAGCTGCGCGATGCGGCGGGGGGGCTGCTGGCGGCGCGGGAGAGGGGATGAGCGTTACCGGCTGGGAGTATGGCGACGGGCTGCTCAATGGCATCAGGACCATTGTCGACTTGGCTGACCTCGCCCCCGCAACAGCAGACCCCGCCCCCGCCCCCGCCCGCGCCCTGCTGATCGGCTACGGCAACCTCCTGCGCGGGGATGACGGCGCCGGGGTGCGGCTGGCGCGGCAGGTCCGGCGGGGCGGGCTGGGGCCGTTGCCGCCGGCCGTGGCGGTGCGGGAGCAGCAGCAGCTCACCCCGGAGCTGGCGGAGGAGTTGGGCCATTGGCGCACCGTGCTGTTCCTCGATGCCTGGTGGGCTCCCCCCGGTTCGGCGCCCGTGCTCGAGGCCATCCGCCCGGCGCTGGCGGCGGCCCACAGCCACCGGCTCGATCCCGCCGCCCTGCTCGCCCTCAGTGCCAGCCTCTACGGCCGGGCCCCCGAGGCCTGGTTGCTGCGGCTGCCGGCCCATCGCTTCGGCCATGGCACGGCCCTCAGCGCCGAGCTGCGGCGCTGTTGGCCCGAGGCCCAGCGGTTGCTGTGCCGCTGGCTGGCAGACCATGCATGAACTCAGTCTGATGGAGGCGGTGCGGGAGCAGGCGGTCGCCGAGGCCCGCCGCCATGGCGCCTGCGCCATCGAGCGGATCAGCCTGCGGATCGGCAGCCTGGCGGGGGTGGATCCCGAGGCCCTGGCCTTGGCGTTTGAGGTGGTGATGGCCGGCAGCCCGGCGGCCGGGGCGCAGCTGCGGATCGAGACCGTGACCGCCCGCTGGTTCTGCGCCCCCTGCGCCGCCCCCTTCGATGGCCCGACGGGCCTCTGCCTCTGCCCGCGCTGCGGTGCCGCCAGCGGTCTCCTGCTCCAGGGCCGGGAACTGGAACTGACCTCCCTGCAGATCCGTTGAGGCGCCCCCCGGCGGGGGGCTGAGGCGCCGATGCTGCGGCCCTGGGCGGCTCCTGGCGCCGATCGGATGCAGGCCCCACCCCCGCCCTGCCGGTCTGGCCAGGGTTCCGGGATCCCCGCTCCGCCGGCCATGTGCCTTGATTCCGGCCCCAGCGCTTCGGCCGCTCCGGCCCGGCTGGTGGCCCTGGGCCAGGCCCTGCTGGAGCGCAACGACCGGGCCGCGGCGGACCTGCGCCAGCGGTTCCGGCGGGCCGGCCTGCCGGTGGTGAACCTGCTTTCCTCGCCCGGTGCCGGCAAGACGGCCCTGCTGGAGCGCCTGGGTCGCCAGCTGGCGGGCCGCGGCCAGCGGCTGGCGGTGATCGTGGGCGATCTGGCCACCGACCACGACGCCCGCCGGCTGGCGGCGGCCGGTGTGGCGGCGGTGCCGATCAGCACCGGCCAGACCTGCCATCTCGAGACGGCGATGGTGGCGCGCGGCCTGTCCCAGCTCCCGCAGCCGCTGGCTGACCTCGATCTGCTGGTGATCGAGAACGTGGGCAATCTGGTCTGTCCCGCCGCCTACGACCTGGGCGAGGGGCTGCGGGTGGTGCTGCTGTCGGTGACCGAGGGAGAGGACAAACCGCTCAAATACCCCGCCATCTTCCACAGCGCCGACCTGGTGGTGATCAGCAAGGTCGACCTGGCCGAGGCGGTCGGCTTCGAGCGGCAGCGGGCCCGCGAAGCGATCGCGGCGGTGGCGCCGCGGGCGGCGGTGCTGGAGGTGTCGGCCCGCAGCGGCATCGGCCTGGAGGCCCTCGCGGCCCGGCTGCTGGCGCCCTTGGCGCCGTTGGCGCCGCTGCGGCCATGAGTGGGGCGCGGCTGCGGCTCCGTTGCCGGGGCGTGGTGCAGGGGGTGGGCTTCCGTCCCGCCGTCCATCGCCTGGCCCGGCAGCTGGGGCTGGCGGGAACGCTCCATAACGCCTCCGGCCTGGTGCAGCTCGATCTGCACGGGGATCGGCAGGATCTGGAGCGCTTTCTGCGCGACCTGCCGGCTGCGCTGCCCCCCGGCGCCCGGCTGGAGCCCCTGGAGCCCCAGTGGCTGCCGGCTGCTGCGGGGGCTGCGGATCCCTCCGTCCCGGTTGCGTCCGAGCTCCGCAGCACCGCCGAGCCGGCCCTGAGGATCAGCGCCGCGGAACCGGATCCGTCCTCCCCCCTGACCATCGGCCTGATCGCCCCGTCGCTGGTGGCCGATCGCGCCCCCTGCGCCGCCTGCCTGCGGGAGCTGGAGGATCCCGCCAGCCGCCGCCACGGCGACCCCTTCATCTCCTGCTGCGCCTGCGGGCCGCGCTACGCCATCGCCACCGCCACCCCCTGGCGGCGGGCCCACACCACCCATGCGCCGTTCCGCCCCTGCCCGGCCTGCGCCGCCGAATTCGCCGATCCCAACGACCGCCGCTTCCACGCCGAAACGATCAGCTGTCCGCTCTGTGGACCGCGCCTGTCGTTGCTGGTGGCGGCGGAGGCCGCTGGGGGGCCGTCATCGGGGGAGGGAGGAGAGGATGGGGGGCCCCCACCAGGAGCGGGCGGCGCCACCGGCTTGGGGCCAGCGGCGGCTGGGGCGTTCCGCGAGCTTCTGGGGCCGCCGCCGGAGCCGGGCTGCTCGGCCAGCGCCCACCACACCGCCCTGATCGCCGCCGCGGCAGATCTTCTGAATGGGGGCCGGATCCTGGCGCTCCAGGGGGTGGGGGGCTTCCAGTTGCTGGTGGATGCGGCCCATGGCCCGGCGGTGGCGCGGTTGCGGCGGCGCAAGCGGCGGCCGGCCAAGCCCTTCGCGCTGCTGGTGGCCGATCCGGCCTGGATCGCGGCGGAGCTCCAGAGCAGGCCGGATCACGCCAGCCCTGACGCCAGCAACCCTGAAGCCAGCAACCCTGAAGCCAGCAGCCCTGAAGCCAGCAGCCCTGAAGCCAGCAGCCCTGAAGCCAGCAGTCCCGATGCCACGGGCCCTGAGCACCCCAGCGCCGAGCGGCCGCCCGTCGACCAGCAGCCCGCCGACTGGGCGGCCCTCAGCCCGGCCGCCCTGCGCGAGCTCCGTTCGGCAGCGGCGCCGATCGTGCTGCTGCCCCGTCGCGCCGGTCGGCCGGATCCCTACCCGGCCGTGGCTCCGGGCAGCCCCCTGCTGGGGGTGATGCTGCCCGCCTCACCCTTGCACTGGCTGCTGGCCCGCCGTTTCGGGCGACCCCTGGTCTGCACCAGCGGCAATCGCAGCGGTGAACCGCTCTGCACCGATCCAACCGAGGCGCTGCAACGGCTGGCGGGAATCGCCGATGCCCTGCTTTTCCATGACCGCCCGATCGCCCGCCCCCTCGACGATTCGCTGCTGCAGCTGATTGATGGCCGGCCGAGCCTGCTGCGCCGGGCCCGGGGCTATGCCCCCGAACCGTTGGCCCCTCCACCCCGGCTCAACTCCGGCCCGCCGCCAGCCGCCGAGCCAGCCGCTCCCCCTCGCTCCGCTGCAGCCTCCACGGCCGGATCCCCAGCCGCCGCTCCAGCCACCATGGCTGGCTCCCCAGCCGCCGCCCCTGGCTCCGCTCCAGCCGCTACGGCCGGTTCCCCAGCCGCCGCTCCAGCCGCCACGGCCGACTCCCCAGCCGCCGCCCGAGCCACCACCCCAGCACGCCCCCCTGCCGGCGATCACCCGGGCGCCGATTTTGCCGGCGGGCTGGTGTTGGCCGTCGGCGGCGACCTCAAGTGCGCCCCGGCCCTGGCCAGCGGCGAGCGGGTCTGGCTGGCACCCCACCTCGGCGATCTGGCCGACCCCCGCATCCAGGCGCGGCTGACGGCGGGCCTGGCCGAACTCCAGGCCCGCCAGGCGAGGCCGCTGCAGGCGATCGCCTGCGATCGCCACCCGGCCTATCGCTCCCACCAGCTCGCGGCCGCCCATGCGGCAACGACCGGCACGCCGCTGCTCACGGTGCAGCATCACGCCGCCCATGCCCTGGCCGTGATCGCCGAGCACGGTCTGCAAACGCCGCTGCTGGCCTTCTGCGCCGATGGGCTCGGCTATGGCGAAGCGAGCGGCGACGATCCGGATCGCCAGCCCCAGCCACCGCTCTGGGGCGGCGAGCTGCTTGGGATCGGTGCGCAGCGGATCGAACGGCTGGCTGCCCTGCGACCCCTGCCCCTGGTCGGCGGGGAGAGGGCCTGCCTGGAGCCGCGGCGGGTGGCCCTGGGCCTGCTGGCCAGCGCCGGCCCCTGGGCCCTGGCCCATCGCGGCGCCGCTCGCAGCCTGGCCGCCTTCCCTGCCAACGACCGGGCCCTGCTGCTGCAGCTGCTGGAGCAGGGGCTGCACTGCCCCTGGACCTCCAGCCTGGGGCGGCTGTTTGATGGCGTGGCTTCGCTGCTGGGGGTCTGCCAGCGGCTGAGCTACGAGGGGGAGGCGGCGTTGCGGCTGCAGGGGTTGGCGAGCCGGCAGGGGGCCTGGGCCGAGGCGGATCACTGCGGCGCCGCCCATCCGTTCCCCCGGTCCGCAGCACCGGCCGTTGGCCAGGAGACCCTGCCCCTGGGCTGGATCGACTGGGAGCCGGCCCTCGCCGCCCTGCTGGCGGAACGGGCCGCCGGCGTGCCCCGCCGGATCAGTGCGGCCCGCTTCCATCGGGGGCTGGCCGATGCCCTGGGGGAGCTGTTGACCAGCGCTGCCGCCACCAGGGGGTGCCGGGTGGTGGTGCTGGCGGGTGGGTGCTTCCAGAACGCCCTGCTGCTGGAGGCCCTGATCCGGCGGCTGCGCCGCAGCGGCCTGGAACCCCACTGGGCCGCTGCGGTGCCACCCAACGACGGCGGTCTGGCCCTCGGCCAGCTGGAGGCCCTGCGACGGGCGAGCCGCAGGGCCGTTTAGAAGTCTGTGTCAGTGGAGCTTTCCGGGTCGCCTCGCCAACGGCGCCGATGGGAGCCGGATCATGAGCGCCGGGCGGGGTGGAACGGTGCGGTTGTGGCTGCTTGCCTGGAGCGATCCCAGCGGTCTGATCTGTCGCTCGCTGCGCGATCTGGCGCGGAGGTCGTGAAGGGTTGACGACTGGTCCCCGTCATTGGGGCCGGTAAGGGGTGTCAAAGCGCTTGCCGCAATCCCTCTAACAGGATTCCCGTGGGCACAGCCAAGGCAATCGCGGCTCTTGTTCTGAAGCCGCAAACCCATGCGCGTTAATGGTGTTAATAGCATAAGAGTTGAAGTGAACGCTCCCCAAGAAGATCAGCAGCGAGAGGACGCACTGCAAAATGGCCGAGAACGATTGCTCCAGCCGCGGGATCTTGATGGTGATCAATGCGGAGGGAGGGGGCTCCATTTGCAACGCTCAAGGTGCCCTTAGTCATGAGGAACACATTGCCACCAATTTGTTATCTCTGAGAATCGCTATACCGCCTGGCGGACTGAGGCAGGACTTGAAAGTCATCACTGGAGACGTGAATGCCAGACCAGAGCAGTATCGGCATCCCGACAACATACACCTGCGAATCGTAGCCATGGAAAATTCGCCCATCCAAGTATGGCTGATACAAACAATGAATGGAGTTGTCTGAAATCTCAAACAAGGCAAACAAGTCTTTCCTTACGAAGAAGGCATTCCAAGATGTGCAACAAATGAGCTCATATCCTTTATCTTTTCCCAGGAGAATAAGCGCTAGGAGTGAGCAGCCTTGATTGACTTCGTTGTCCTTGGCTTGAATGAAGACAATGTCGTTAGGCACAGTGGGATTGAATTCAATAACAACCACGGCTGGGGTGTATGCAGTGAGGCTTTCCCAGATAAAATAGTCAGTGCCATCAACATCGATTGAAAGCAGGTCAAAATCCTGAGGACAGTTAATCGATGAGAGGATATTATCGAGGCAGTTGTCCCCGTCGAAATCAACAAACTTGTTCACGCAGGCTACTTTGGGATTGTTCCCATGTTCAGCTAGTAAATCACCGAACTTTTCCTCGCCCCCTTCAATCAGCGCTCCTGACCACCCTTCGTTGGCAATAAGATTCCAGCAATTTGATAGGTACTTCCCATTCCAGGCCCCGAATTCAACACAATATCGATGGCTTGGAGTTATGGTTTGAAAGATTTTCTCTAAGATCCCATCTTCGCCACTCTGGGATGCAACATCTCTTGCAAATTCAAGCAGCGGTGATGTGACTTGAGAAACATTGACTTGCACGAGGCGGTGCGGTGGCTTTGAAGGCATTTTGGCAACCCAGGTGTTTCTTGCGAGATTTGGGGATTTAAAGTAGGCTTACAATATTTGGATGGTTTGCGAGAATTGTCGTACTGTTGCTGCTCTTTTCCATAGCCTCCGGAATAGCATGTTGATCTTAGCAGCTACAGTCGCTTTCGGCCGAATATGGTCAAGGCTAACGCTGCCCCTGAGTGGCAGCCAAGGAGATGGGGGTGGCGAAGCTGGGAGCAGATGGCGGCATGTCCACTCGAAGGGCATGTTATTCGTTCCTCTACGCCGAGACACTTTTCTGGAGCGCTTCCAAGGCAAGCGAATTGAGACTCATTCCCTGGGCCTCAGCAGTCATCGCTAACTTCTCATGCAATTCAGGTGAAATCCGAAGGTTGAACTTGCCTGAATAGTGCTTACGAGGCTCAATTCCCTGCTCCTTGCAGACCTCTATAAAGACGTCCAATGACTTTTTGAACTCTCGGCGAAGCTCCTCAGGACTGGACCCATAAAAATCCGCCCCTCCAGAAAGTCCAAGAATTTCCCCGCGAAACTGATTCGTTTCCCCGTTGTAGTCAATTTTGGCGTGGTAGCCATCCACAGTCATGAGATTCATGGTGTCACTCCGTGTTCTTCAAACCATTTGCGGATCGAAGCAACCGCACCCTTGTCTGTATTGGGCGATGGGTGGGGTCTATGGAAGACCCTGACTTCGCCAAACAGAACGACCGCGACTCGGCTGCCCGCCCTCTCACTGACATCCCCACCAAGCTCCTGAAACAGGGCTTCGATGTCCCTCCACGGCAGGCTGCCGCTTACGGGACGGGAGAAGATCGGCTCAAGGGTGCGCTGGTGCTTTCACTTCATTCCAGCATGATACTGCCTCCCGGTACCAGCCGCGGCTTCCGGTTAACGGCTTGCTTTATACGGATAACGCTGCCCCTGAGTGGCAGGCAAGGAGCTCGGGGTGGCGAAGCAGAGCGCAGGTGGTAAGCTATCCATCAGTGGGGAAGGGTCGCCTGATAGTCCGTCCCTGCAGTCCTTGGCGGAGCTGACAGCATTGGCTCAGGTCGGCGGGTCTCAGCGCTCCCAATGCCCGAAACCCGTTCTGCTGCAGTTGATCAGCCCGTACCGGATGACCTGATCAGCTTCCTCAAGGCCATCCCTGACGGTCGCTACCGCGCCGCGGGGTGCGTTACCCGCAATGGTTTCTTCTCCTGGTGGCGGTGCTTGGCATCCTCAGTGGCTGCCGGAGTTCCCGGGAACTCGAGGCGTTTGCCAGGTGGCACCGAGAGGCGTTGAACCAGGCGCTCGGCCTGGACCTCCAGCGCTGGCCCTCCGATGCCACCTTTCTCTATCTGTACCGCTGCGCGGCAGCCTGACGGCTACAACAAGGCCCACCTGCAGGAGTTCGGGCAGGTGCTGCAGGCCTGGATGGTCAGCCAGATCCCAGGCGGACCCGACGGTCTCGAACAGTTGGTCTGTGATGGCAAGACGCTGCGAGGCTCGGCCATCGAAACGGAGGAGGGCAACCACCGTTTTGTGGCCCAGGTCACCGTCTCCGCCCGGGCCCTTGGCGTCGCCATAGCCCAGAAGGCCTACGACACTCACGAATCCAGTGAGCGTGCGGCGCTGAAAGAGCTGCTCAGCAGTCTGGATCTCGATGGCGTCCTGATCCAGGCGGATGCGCTCCACACCACTCAGTCGTGTTTCGCTGGTGCCTCTCCCAGGGGGCCGACGTGCTCCTGACCGTGAAATCCAACCCAAAGACCCTCCACCGCCAGATCGGCTGCCAGTTCCAGGGAAAGCGTCACATCCCTTTCACCGCGACGGATCACGGGAAGCGCCATGGGCGCGATACCGTCTGGGAGCTGCGGGCCCGGGAGGCCGGGGCCCATCAAGGCCAACTGGCCCGGCAGCGCCTGGATCGTGGAGGTGATCACAGGCACGCTCACCCGCAAGGGAAACCGCAGCGTGCGGCGGCACCTGTTTCTGACCAGCGTGCGCACCACGCCACAAACCCTGCTGCGCCTGATCCGGCAGTGCTGGAGCATGGAGAACGAGTGGCACTGGGCCCGCGACGCCCAGCTGGGTGAGGACGCCCATCGCTACGCCAGCCGGATCGGGGCCCCGGTGTTCGCCTTCCTGCGGACCATCGTGATGGAGACGCAGAGGGGGCCGGAGGCCATACCTGCTGCGGCGCGGCGGCTGCCGCTCGATCAGGCAGGGGCTGCGGGAGCTGGGCTACGACATCAAGGGAATGTTGGCGCTCGGAGGTGTGACAAGCGCCGGGAGCGCACCTTCATCGCACTTTTAGGCAGCCCTGCTGCGCGGCACGAGCCCAGCCAGTTGACATGTGCTACTAAAACCGGGGCGACTTCAATTTGCGACTATATCCATTTGGAAGACTGCGGCTATTAAAACTCTTTGTGCCCATCCATGGTTGATTTCTTGATTGCAAATGCAAGCTTGCACGCTTGCAACAGCTTGAACGTAATTGCAGCTCATCACCAAGCGATTGGCGGTGATTTTGACTTGCCGATGCTTCGAACGCCCGACTAAGCACACGTGCAACTCTTGCCCAAATGATCGTGCGAGTATGCTGTCCGTGTTCAGAGCCTATTTATGGGATTCGTTTCGCATGCTTCAGGATCAGCCTGCCCGTTCCCACGTGAAAACCAGCCCGAATGCGCACCGGACCCTGCACAGGGATTTCTGCAAGATAAAGCAGACCAGCTTCCTCTGCGCACGTCGGAAAAAACGGTCCCCCTGGTTCTGAATGCAGGAAGAAGTCACCGGACAACGTTCTGCACTTGGGACAGATATTCGCATAGTATTTGCCTTGAACTGTTTTCGAGTAGCTAAGCTGATAGGTTGGTACTCGTTTCTGCACGTATCCAAGCACGTCTTTGGGAAGAGCAACAACATCTGACAGGACAACAACCTGATCATCTGCGCCCTCAACCGACGGCGCTAAGAATGCTACCACCGGCATTCTTTCCCCGCACCTCCAACAATCGATCTTCATTCCGACAATATAAATCGGCGGTGATATTGTCAGAGAATCGTCATCCAAGGTGATCTGCTCATAGCGGATTCTTGAATGTTAAATCTTTTCTGCCATGCATGGCCGTCGATAGGGACAGAAAAGATCGCTGACCTGTCAATTTTAAGTCCACTAGTCTTATGCTAGGGATTCTTGCCCTGGCTTCCGATCCTTCGAGCGCTCCAGATCAGTGGCGGGACATAGCCTCGGCATAAGAGGCAACCTCCGCACCCGTCTTCTGTATCTTGATGTTAGCGGTCATCTGTTCACTCCGCCAATAACCTGGTCTGCGTGCATGATGAGCCAGTGCATAGATTGTGATTCACTGTTCGTCTGAGCGATAGACCAGTGCGAAGGGAAAGTCCCTGAGAAACACACGGCGCGTTCTATTTTGCGCTGGTGAGCCTGCCAGTGGGTATGCCAGAGCACGAGCTATCGCATCCTCAAGAGCTTCAAGGAACTTGGCTCCAAGCCCTGCTTCAACTCGATGGTAGTAACCAACTTCAGCAAGAACCTAAAGCCTTGCAGGCTCAACAAACCGAACACCCGTCACGACAAGATCTGACGGGCTTCTGCAAATACCTGCTCTGCTGAATATGCAGATATGTCACCCTTTTCAAATGCTTCAACTCGCAAGGCTATCTCCTCTGACCATGCCGCTTCTATTTCCTCGATGGAAGTCTGGAGTGATTCCAGCATGCATTCCGCAAGCTTTGCCCGATCTTCTGCAGGGAGTGAGCGGGCCTGTTCTTCGATTTCGTGAAGAGATGATGACATGAAATTGAGATCAGAGGCCTTCAAGGGGATTCTACTGCCATTCTGCCCTGAGGAGTGCCTCTAACGCTGGCCATCACCAGTGCCCGCAGAGTGCAACAAGAGAAGATCCCCAGAGGGCATAGTGAAACTGCGGAGGCGGGTCAGGTGCATGGCCGTGGGCGGCGTCCCATGGAGTGGTGTAACTCAGGAGGATCAGCCCCGGCGTAGCCGGGGCTGACGGCTCGCCTCCCTCAGATCTCAGCTGTGGCAATGGGTGGGCCGGTCTGTGACCCTGTTCGGAGCA
>JBIKKX010000057.1:0-6557 GCA_044360135.1 Cyanobium sp. | reverse complement strand
CTCGATCCGGCAGGGGCTCCGGGAGTTGGCCTACGACATCCAAGGGATGCTTGCGCTTGGAGGGGTTGCCACTCGAACGCGCTCAGTCTGATCACACTTTTAGGCAGCCCTGCAGGGGATCCCTACCGCCGGATACCCCGGAGCTGGAGCTCTCGCCCCTGCTGCAGCGCTACCGCAAGCAACGCGAGGCCCGCCTGCTGGCCGAGGGGGCAAGCAAGCGCCAGCTGACCACCGACCGCCTGGTGATCACCAACCTGCAGAAGCGCTTGCTGAGTTCGCTGGAGGCCTTCGCCCGCACCCTGGCGGTGCATCAGCGCAGCTTGGCGGCGAAGCAACAGAGCGAGCGGCAGAGCCGGCTGGAGCTGCGGGAGGGGGGCATCAGTGCCGACAGCGAGCTGGCCGAATTGGACGATGAGGACGAGGCCGATCGACGGGTGGCGAGCTTCAGCGGCGGCATGGGCGAGGACAACCGCGAACGGCTCAAGGCCCGCTTCAACGCCGACCCCGACCAGGAGCCGCTGCGGATCCTGATCGCCACCGATGCGGCGCGCGAGGGGGTGAACCTGCAGAACCACTGCAAGCACCTGATCCACTTCGACATCCCCTGGAACCCCAGCAAGCTGGAGCAGCGCAACGGCCGCATCGACCGCAAGCTGCAGCAGGCCCCACAGGTGTGGTGCCACTACTTCCTGCTGGACGACCGCCCGGAAGACCGGGTGATGGAGGTGCGGATCGAGAAGACCGAGGTGATCCGCAAGGAGCTGGGTTCCCTCTCGCCGCTGGTGCAGCAGCAGGTGGAGGAGGCCCTGGAGGGGGGCATCGATCTGGAGCGTCTCGATGGGCTGCAACAACAACTGGAGGGGATGGATTCCGCTGCCAGCGATCGCGGAGCCCTGCTGCAACGCAGCCGCGAAGAGCTGGAGGCCACCCGCCACAAGCAACTGGAGGAGCAGCAGGACAGGCTGCGCCGTCTGCTGGCCAAATCAGAGCGGTGGCTGGCCTTTGAGCACGATCCCTTCCGCCAGGCGCTGAACGTGTCGCTGGAGCTGCTGGGGGTGAGTGGCCTGGAACCCCACACCGATGAACGCGGCCAACCCTGCTGGCGCCTGGCCGATCCCGAGGCGCTGGTGAGCCAGACCCGCGATAGCAGCTGGGACACCACCCTCGACAGCCTGCGGGGCGTCAAGCCGGCCAAAGCATTCGTGAGTGATTGGCGCCGCGAGAATCCGGTGCGGCCGGTGATCTTCTCCGATCCGGGCTGCCTCAGTGCAGAGGCGGTGCATCTGCACCTGGAGCACCGGCTGGTGCAACGGCTGCTGAGCCGCTTCCTGGCCCAGGGGTTCCTGCATCACGAGCTCAAGCGCGCCTGCGTGGTGCCCTGCCGCGATCCGCAGCCACGCCTGATCGTCCTGGGGCGACTGTCGCTGTTCGGCGAGGGGGCGGCCCGGCTGCATGACGTACTGATCACAGTGATGGCCGACTGGCATCCCGGCGCCGACCGCCAAGAGGCCCTCCAGCCGGTGGGGCGCGAGCAACGGCAGGTGATCTGGACGTTGCTTCAGGAGGCGCTCAAGGAGGCGGCCGGGGGCAGATTGCCTCCCCTGGATACCAGCCACCTGCAGAGCGGTGCCGATGCCGATGTGTCGGCCCTGTTGCCCCATCTGCAACAAGAAGCCGAAGGGGCCCGGGATGCCGCCACGGAGCTGCTGCAGGAGCGAGGCCGGCTGGAGGCCGAAGCCCTCAAAACCGTGCTGCGAAACCAACGCCAACGCATCCGCGACACCGTGCGCCAGCGCAGCCAGGAGATCGCGAGGCTGGATCGCAAGGCCGCCAAGGCCGAGGCCACACCGCTGATCACCGGCCTGGCCGATGTGGTGAAGATCCCAGAGCTGGACCCTGCCTCGATGAGCGAACGGGAGCGGCGCCAGCTCGCCTCCGATCAGAAGCACTGGCAGCGACGGCTGGAGACGATCGAGGCCGAACTCAGCAGTGAGCCGAAGCGCATCGAAGCGAGCTACCGGGTGGTGACCCACCGGCTGGAGCCGGCGGGGTTGGTGTATCTGTGGCCGATCAGCGGATGAGCCTTCCACCATGCCGCAGCTGGTTGAAGGCCATGGGCTCCAGGGTCCACTGCGCGAGCCGCGAGTGCATCTCGGGCTTGGCTCAGGTGGCTCCAGCTCTGGTAGGGGTTCCCATGGTGCTGGCAGTCCTCATCGCTCTGGGATCAGCAGGGAGCAGCTGGGACACGACCAGAGGACTCATCGCCCAGCAGGGTTTCAGCGCTGTCAGCAGCTCAGGTGCCAGCTCGAACAGGCGTCGTGCAGTGAGGCGACCGTTGCGACGCCCCCTGAGGGCTTCGCTGCGGATCAGTCTCTCCTGCAGCTTGCCTTGGTCGCTTAGGCGCAGCTCGTGAGCCCGTTCCGCCACCAGCCGACGGATCTTGAGGGGGGTGGCCTCAATGGACTGGCGATCGTTGAATCGAAAGCGATTCACCAGCCCATCGAGTCGTTCTCTGCGGGCCTCGCTGAGCAGCGGCTCCCTCAGTGCAATCTTCTCCTCCACCTGCAAAGCCCAGGCCCTACTGACTGCCTGGCAGAGTCTCTCTGCCTGATCGCCGGCACTGAGATGTTCGACAAGAAAGGCAATCAGTCCGGTCTTCTGGGCACCGCATGCCTCGAACTGGGCCAGCCGTTGCACGATTGGACCGGCTTGAATCAGCAGCCTTCGATCGGCGTCAACGCCATGGATGACCTCAAGCCACTCGGAGCACGGCGCTTCCGCTGCTGGGAGCTGCAATCCCAGTTTCTGCAGCGCTCCCAAGAACTGGCGGATCGAACCCACTGCCTCAGCCACACGTTCGCTGGATTCAATGCGATGTAGGGGCGAAACGGTCTTACTCAGCTGCTCGATCAGATCGAGTGCTCTCGGAAGCTCGGTGATGTTCCCATCGCGTGAAAGCACCATGGCCTGCTCTATGGCCAGTTTGTGCCGCCGATCGATCAAATCTCGCAGTCGTTTCCTCACTCCCTTCGCCACCTGGCGGTTGAGCTCTGCCCTGTCAGATGCAGGCAAAGCGATCAAGGCTTCTACATCCAAGCTGGTACTGAGCTTGTCGAACAGCCAATGCAAATCCTGAGCCAACGACGCCAAGGTCGTCAGTGACAAGTTCTCCGGCGAACGCACGAAGGGAGCCAAGCTGTTAGTCCAGGATTCGAGTATCTGTACCTGAGGAGCGATGGCATCGCTCAACTCCAGCAGGTTTTCGACAGCGCCGTCCTTTGCGAGAGTGCCATTACGGACTGCTGGTGCAAAAAGCCAGTCGGGATTCAGAACCTCGGCCGCAGACAATGTGCCGATCTCCTTGATCTCGGCTCTGATCTGGTCCAGTCGTTGTCGATCAATCGCCTGCATCTCTTGTGGAAGGAGACGCAGGGATGGAAGATCTGGCGATGGTTCTTCAAGCAGCATCGCGCCGATCTCGTAGTAGCTACAGCCCCAGGGCTCCTGGCGCTTGTGAAGGGTTTCGTTGTGTGCGAGAAGACTTTGCTTGGCTTCATCGAGAGGACGATGAATGTATTCAAGGTCGACGTGGGGAATCTCTGTCAGGGCATCGAGGGCATCGGCAAATGGCTTTGCCGGCCGACTGCGCAATGTGCTGGCATCATGAAGATCCAGCAACAGCTCGCCAAGTCCGACACGGTCAATCCGTTTTTTAACAGCATCGATAGCGGCGCGTTTTTCAGCCACGAACAACACACTGCGACCACGCGCCATGCAGGCTGCGATCAGATTGGCGATCGTCTGGCTTTTGCCGGTCCCAGGAGGTCCTTCGATTACAAGGTTTTGCCCCTCCAAAGCCGTGTTAATGGCCCACTGCTGCGAGGCATCGGCATCGAGGATTAAGAACTCCTCCCGACTGGGCGTCGAGTTGGGATCCTTACGGGTCGATGACACTCTCTGTTGTTGAAGTGATCTGAGAGCATTGGAGTCCCCTGCCAAAGCCGCGATCACTGGATGCTGCTCGAGTGCAGTTGTGGCATTGCGAAGATTTTCCACCATCGGCAGCTTCTGATAGCTCAGATTCTTGATGAAACAACCTGGCGAGAAGCCCAGCTGCAGCTGAGGCGGCAATTGATTGGTCAGAAGTGTTCGAACAGCATCAACCCCACTATTCAGGGCCTCATCGATCATTTCATCCTCGATACTGAAATCTGCAATGCTCCTCAGGTGTTGCAGAAATACTGGATTGATCTTCTCGCTGTCTCGGTCTATACAAAGATGGCAACGCTCGGGCGTTGCGCTGCTGCCTTTGACCTTCACATCGATCAGGTGGAAGGGAGCGTGCGGTGATGAGACCCGCTCGGACTCCCAATCCGCAAAGCCTGAAATAAGTGTCAGTGTCTCGATGCCAAACTGTTCAGCATTATCTTCTGCAACTGACAGCACCTTGCGCACAAGCGTCCGCGTCGAGCTTTCTGACAGATCGAACAGGTCGCGAAGCCGAAACTCACCACCTTTCAGCAAATTTTCCGCAACCTCATCATTGAGTTGCAAGGTGGTGGTCTTGGTGGCCTTGAAGCTGATCAGTTCGTTGCGGCCAGAGAGGTCAACGAGCTGGTCTGCCCAGGCCAGAAACTGATCATTGAGAGCCATAGAAACAGGGCCGGCGAACTGCGGTGTTCGTCATAGAGCATCACCACATCCTCAGGGTAGGACGCCGCCTATCAGCTTGCAGATGGCTTGTACCTTACCGACACCTGCGGTTGGTGCGTGGTCGAACGCTTTAACCGGAGACCAGCCTGAAGTGTGGGGCCCGACCGGACTCTCAGCTCAGATCACAGGCCCAGCCCTTGGCTGCTGCGACCCAGCCCTCACGCCACTTCCGGCGGCCAGCCCCGCTGGCGGTGCAGATCCTCCGTCCAGCCACTGCAGCGCTGGGTGAGGTGGTCGCCATGGGCGATCAGCCCTGGTGCAGCTGGCAGGCCAGCTGGGGGTGAAAAGCTGGTTCTCTAGTCCTGCCGCCACGGCTACGCCCACCGCGCTCACGTCACCTGCGAGCTTCCCCCCAAGATGGTCGCCGCAGCCATGGGCCACTCAGTGGAAACCCATACGACGGCCTACAGCCGCTGGTGCGGCGATGACGTGCTTGATGATTCTATCGCTAAGGCAGAGCAACGGCTGGCCCGTGGCCAACGCGCTCAGAGCTCGGAGCTGCAAGGCCGGACGGCCTGCGCGAACCTGGTCAGGCCCCTTTTCCTCAAGGGTTCCCAGGTACTCCTCGACTGTCTTGAGTGGGTTCTTCAGGCTGGCCCGGTGCTGTCGCATTGCCGTGCAGACCCGCACAGGCATCCCGATGCAGCTGATCGATCAGAAACAGATCTGGATGGCAGGCGCCAAGGCCATGACTCGCCAGGGTGTGCTCCGGGACATCATCCAGGTTGAAGGTGATGATCAGATCGGCCCCGCACCTGATGGCGGCAGCCAGACCATGGCGATCATCCGGGTCGGGCAACTGCAGGGCTGGAATCAGGGGCTGATGGCCATCCACCAGCGCATCACGCACGTGCGCATTCATCAGCGAGCGGGTGCGCTCCAGCTGCTGCCTGGAGAGGTCGGGCCGGTTGCGCAGCACAGCGGTGATCCACTCGTCATGACTCTCGTCGCTCCAGCGAGCCTGGTAGAGATCCGTCAGCGCCAGGCGCATCAGCAGAACGCGCAGTGGCGCTGGATAGAGAACGCAGGCGTCGTAGACGACCGTGAAGCGATTCACCTCAGTAGCCCAGCCCCAGCTCCTGGGCCTGGGCCTGGGCCTGGGCCGCCAGCTCATCGAGGGCCGTGGCGCGTTGCTGATCGATGGCGTGCTTGTAGGCCATCAGATCGGACAGGCGAATCCGCCGATGGGTGCCGACCTTGCGGAAGGGGATTTCCCCTTGCTCAAGCCTCTCGATCAGGAAGGGCCTCGACACATTGAGCAGATCAGCGGCCTGCTGGCTGGTGAGCTCGGCATGCACCGGCACCAGCGTGACGGCGTTGCCCTGGGCCATCTGCACCAGGATTCCCTGCAGCAACTCCAGAACCGCTGCCGGGATCGGGACGGATGCACGCAGCCCGCCTTCTAGCTCGAGGTCAAGGCTGGCTGGCTTCAAGCCATCGGTTGCCCGAAACCGGGAGAGATCACGCAGGCTTGTTCCCGCGGCCTCGACCAGATCGCCATTGGTCACAGAAGACCAGCCTCGTTCGCAGGCCGTTGCCACATCGTGGCTTGTCAAGAAGCGCCGTAAAGGAACGGGAGTCCCCTGGTGGACAGGATGCGCATTCAGGCCGCTGCCGCTGCCGTGCTCCGGGCGACGTGCTCGAACACCAGACCTGCCTGCTTCACAGAGACGCCTGGGAACAGCGCGACGAATTCCGCCAGGGAGACATCGTCCTCAAGGGCACCTCGAAAAATCAACAATGCACCTGATCCCGGCATGATCACGATTATGATTTGCTGAGCATTTGTCGCGACAACGGTGGGTCAGAGAGGCTTCTGGGACGAACAGCAAAGAGTCACAAAG
>JBIKKX010000031.1:0-40344 GCA_044360135.1 Cyanobium sp. | reverse complement strand
TCAGATCGATCAGTGCCTTCCAGGGAACGACCGCCTCCATCTGAGCCAGAAATCGCTCCCTCTTGGTGCGTTTCCTGGCTGTGCTCTGCTCGTAGTCACCGAATCCGAGCTGCTTCCCGGCCATGCGTTCAGTCATCCCCTGCGATCACAAGGGAATTGTCGCGTGGATCGATCCGGTTCTCCAGAGTCTCCCTAACAAGCTGGAGAAAGCAATCATCTGTGCTAAGATGTTTTGGCATTGTTTTTCTCCATGAGCGCTGCTGACTGCAATCCAAGGACAATAGGCTTGCTCGCTGACCAGCTCATGACATGGGGTGGAGGAAGAGACTTTTTTTCTATGATCGTAGATGGATTAAAGCATTCTCCCTGGCATCCCGAGCCGAGATTTGTTTTATTCGCTAATACATACTCTACGCCTATTTCTATTAAAGAGCAAGCCTATAATGCATTAATCAATTCCGGGCTCGCAACTCTTGGTTCGCGTTTAGGTCGACGATCCTTCGCGCAAGTTGCTGGCCGTTTTGACTTCGATCAGCTCGATCAACTTGCTAACTTGCTGGGCTTAACCATTCCTATAAGACTTTATCGAAATCCGAGGCATCTCGATGACCTGTGTCGATCAATGCACGTTGACTGCCTCTTCCCTATCTCTTATGTGCTAGCCCCCAACGTGAAAACCCCATTCGTGGGTTATATTCCCGATCTGCAGCATATCTACCTGCCCGAGTTCTTCTCGGAGAATGAAATTGCGATGCGCAGCTCACAGTTTGATATCCTCGCTAAGAATACAAGGATTATTGTGGTAAACTCTAAGCACACAGCTGTAACCTGTCAGGAAGTCCTTGCGAATTCCAAGGCTGCGTTCATCTCTTTGCCGTTTGCGGCAGCTCCAAAATCTGATTGGTTTGAAGATCAGCACCATAAACTAGACAAGTATAGACTTCCGTCAGCTTATTTCCTGGTCTCCAACCAGTTCTGGAGGCATAAGAATCATCAAGTGATCTTTAAGGCCTTTAAATATGGTGTAGAATGCGGATGGTTCGAAGCCGTCGGGCTTGTTTGTACTGGCGGCACTGACGATTATAGGCATCCAGAGTATTTTGAAGGCCTTATGAACTTGCTGTCTGAACTCGCCATCACTGACCGCATACGTATCTTAGGGCATATTCCCAAGCGAGATCAAATCGAAATAATGAAAAATGCCATAGCTGTTGTACAGCCAACTCTCTTTGAGGGTGGCCCTGGGGGTGGTTCTGTTTACGATGCGATATCTCTCGGTGTTCCGGCAATTATTTCTGATATTGAAATCAATAGGGAGCTTGACGGATCAGGCTTCGATATTCATTTCTTCCCACCACATGACCATGTTGAACTTGCTTCAAGTATGAATAGTTCTATTCTATCATCGGATCGGATAATATCTTCGTCGTCGGAGCTGATTGAAGCTGGTAATAAACGCCGACGAGACCTTGGGGTGGTGCTCGCGTCAGCAGTGGAGGCTGCTGAAGCAACATGCCTGAACGCTTACTGAGCCGCTTGAACGAACTCCTTGATCGATCTACTCGTCTAGAGCATTTCTGATGACAACCTGCGATTCCTTTGCCATCAGAGATTGCCCCGTTGTTTTTCTGCTGACTGTAAACTGGCTTAAACATTCAGACTTCACAGTCCAAAACATATGGGATTAATTCATATGGCCAACTGCGGTTTTCTGTCGTGCCAGCAGAATTTGTCAAAAAATCGAGATACGCAAGGCAACCTCAGGGTGATGGTTTGATTCTGCTCGCCAGTCTCGGATAGCGAAACTGCCTTTCGTCGTTTTTAGTTTTGCCCAACCCATGGTACTTGATGACATTCGCTGTTGGTATTCCGACTTCAAAAATGGTGTTCGCAAGGATTCTTCTCCAATGCCACTACAGGCTGGACCTCTCAAGGATGTTTATGTTTCAATCTTGGCCGGGCTACCGATTTGAATAAACTGTGTTAAACTCACTGACTTAATCAAGAACCACAGGCGACAATGTCAATTGCATCTAACCAGCAGCTCTTGAGCTTATGATCTTGACTAGCGAATTGGCGCCGTTGAACACTAGCCTTGATAGTTTGTGGATCGTTGGCGGCAGTGGCGCCGCATTGCAGGTTTGGTCAGTAGTTCGCGCTCTCCAATGCAAAAGCTATGTGCATCGAGGTTTTGTCACCAATGATGCTCTGAGATTTGACTCTGAAGGACTTGGTGTACGAGACGAGAATGAATTTCTGCTCAATGCCGACCCAAGGACAGATATTGTAGTTATTGCCATTGGCAATCCAAAGGTCCGAACTCATCTTGCTCGCAAGTTTGGGGAGATTGGATTTAGATCGCCTGTTCTGGTGCATCCCTCTGCTGTCGTTGGGCCACATGTAAAGATGGGATCCGGTTGTGTAGTGATGCCAAATGTTGTTCTTGAGACGCATATTAGCGTTGGAGAACATTCTCTCATTAATCTTTCGGCAACAGTTGCCCATGAAGGATTCATAGGATCTTTTACGAATATTGGACCAGGCTCGTGCCTCGCGGGTGGGGTTGTAGTGGGAAGCCAGTGCGATATAGGGGCGGGGGCGGTTATGCGTCCCCGCGTACGCCTTGGTGATAATGTTGTTGTGGGTGCCGGTGCTGTTGTTGTTGGAGACTTTCTTGGGCCAACTCTGTTAATGGGTGTGCCAGCTAAGTCGGTCTCCCGCGATGGCCGTACACGATGAATATGGCATGAACTAAATGGTCTAGATTCCGGCTAAGCCTATTTGGGATTTCCTTAAAATCAAATTGCGAGTCAGCTCGAGTGAAGCTAATGGCCAGGGGGCTAGTCAGCTCGAAAGCTCGGTTATGCACTGACTAGCGACGGACCTATCTCAAGTTTCCAAATGTGCGTCAGCGCAATTCTGAGGCAGCCTAGTCTTTTCAAAAGATAGAACCAAGTGATCATAACTACAGAAAAGAGGCGCAGGAGGGCTGCGCCCCATTCCGTGGTTAAAAAACCGTGGCCCGAATGCCCTGATCAGATGGTGAAAAGGGTGGAATGACGAGCTGTCATTCCTGATTAGCGTATGCCACTCATTGTTCCACGATGAAGCAAGATGATTGACTTGTCATGCCTGTCGTCTGACTGCAATTGTGTTGTCAGCGGGAGTGATTTGTGCTGTCGAGGGTCTGTAGCACCGCCCGTCGGCCGCTGGCGTCCCTTGAGGTGGTGCATATCCCCGGCACCCCCACCCTACCCCGGCGTGGCCGGGGTGGGCCGCGTACCTCAGGCGACTGGCTCCGGCTGGCGGTACAAGAGGTGGGCAGGCCCGTTTCTCTGGTTCGAGAACCAGCTCAACCAGACGAACCATGCCCAAGACCCATCTTGTCTCACCTGAGTTGGCGTCGCCACTAGATGGGGACTCCTGATAAAGTCAGATCGACTGTAGTGCAACTCGTTCAGCGATTGAGATCCGGTAAGCTGGCCACGTACGGGGCAATCGATAATTGCTGCAACTGTTGAATGCCACAGATATGCCGAAAACACCATCATGGCCAGCTCTCAATCGAGGAGTGCCACGTGCCTTTTGTTGGACCTTTAGACCAGGATAACCGTTGGGTGATCTTCTCCTCTCTGATGCCATGGGGTGAGCTTGAAGAAACGTATTCCCCTCAGTTCAGTTCCACAGCTCCCTGAGCGATCAGTTGCTCTTCCGTTTTGAGCTTGCGGTTGATCTGCTCCGCTGAGTGCCTGGTGCGTTTCATGGTCGAGTCCCTGGCCCAGTCTGGCCGGCTGAGGACTCTCATTCACCCCGGATCGCTTTCCGGGATCCACGTCAGCCGCACGGGGTTTCGTCCGCAACCTGGTCGCATGCTGCGAATGTCAGAGCTCGGGCCCATGCAGAGACGGTTGGCTCCGCCTTGGCCGCGCGGACCTTGGCAGGGGTAGCGGCTCCATCGGGCTGAGGGCCTCTTTGCCTTCCACCATCCGCTCAAGCCGCGCCTCCAGCTCCTCCACCTGGCTGAGTTGGTCCGCCAGTTTCTGGGCGGCGAGCCTGAGCTGCACGAACTGATCGCTGGGTTGCGCGTTGCTGCCCCAACGCAGTTCGGCCTTGGCGAGCTCCTCTTCCAGCCGCACCTGCAGCTTGCCGCGCAGGCCATCGAGCTGCTCGAGGGTCTTCAGAGCCACCTCCTTTCCCTTTTCCAGATGCCCCGGCTCCACGGTGATGCCATGGCGCAGCAACATCCGCACCCCGGTGAGCAGCGCCGCCGGCACGAACTGGCCGAAGGCCAGGGCGCCGAGGCTGCTGGTGTGGAGCCAGTCCTCCACCTGGGAACTGCGATGGCGGCCGGTCTTGCACCAATGGGCGAAGTGCTCGCAGTTGTTGAACAGCAGGTTGTAGTTCTGTTCACCCAGCCGACCCATCGCCCGCCGCACCGTGACCCCCGGCGCCGAGCAGCTGCCCTCGGGGTAGTCGACTGTGCTGATCGGCTGGCCGCGGCTGAACTCCTCGCGCGGGCTGCGCAGGATGGCGCGGCCCTCCAGGTAATGGGCCACCGTGCCGTCGCCCAGATCGATGCCGTGGTGGTTGAACAGCCCGTGCTGGCGAGGGGCCTGCAGATGGTCGGCGAGGGCCAAGGGCGGCTGGGGCGCGCTCAGCGCCTGGAACAATCTGTCCAGCTTCGCGTCATCCGCTGGCATCGCCACCAATCCCTTGGTGGGGATCGCCGCCATCGTCGAGTTCCGCTGTGAGCCTGTGAATCGGGACTGGCCTGACAGCGCTGGAGCTGCCGCGGTGATCGTGGTCGAGGCTGAGCCATTGCGGCTGCTCCCGCCGATCCGGCCGGCTGCGGCTGCTGCCTTCTGCTCAGGCGCTCGCCTGTTCCTCCCGCTCGCCGCCCCCGAGTGGCACCACCTGGGCCTTGCTGCGCTGCTCCACCAGCTCCCGGGTCACCGTGAAGCTCTTGACATCGCGGCGGGAGGGGAGGTCGTACATCACATCGAGCATCAGCTCCTCCACGATGCCGCGCAGGGCGCGGGCGCCGGTCTTGCGGCGGTGGGCCTCCGTGGCGATCGCTTCCACCGCCCCGGGCTCGAATTCCAGCCGCACGTTGTCCATGCTCAGCAGGGTCTGGAACTGTTTGACCAGGGCATCGCGCGGCTCGGTGAGGATCGCTTCCAGGGCTCTGGCGTCGAGGGGTTCAAGCACCGCCGCCACTGGCAGGCGGCCGATGAATTCCGGGATCAGCCCGTAGCGCACCAGATCGTCCGGCTCCAGATGGCGCAGGGCCTCGGCAGCCAGCTTCTCCTTGCCGTGGCGGGCCCGGGCCTGGCCGCCCTCGGGCAGGAAGCCGATGGCGTTGCGGCCCATCCGCTTCTGGATCACATCCTCAAGGCCGACGAAGGCTCCGCCGCAGATGAACAGGATCTGGCTGGTGTTGATCTGGATGCAGTCCTGGTAGGGGTGTTTGCGACCACCCTGGGGCGGTACGTTGGCGACGGTGCCCTCCAGCAGCTTCAGCAGCGCCTGTTGCACGCCCTCGCCGGAGACATCGCGGGTGATCGAGGGGTTTTCACTCTTGCGGGCGATCTTGTCGATCTCATCGATGTAGATGATGCCGCGCTGGGCCTGCTCCACATCCATGTCGACCTTCTGCAGCAGTCGCAGCAGAATGTTTTCAACGTCCTCGCCCACGTAGCCGGCTTCCGTGAGCGTCGTGGCATCGGCCACGGCGAAGGGCACATCGAGCATTTCCGCCAGGGACTGGGCCAGCAGCGTCTTGCCGCAGCCGGTGGGGCCGATCAACAGGATGTTGGATTTGTGCAGGCGAGCTCCGTTGCGGTCGCTCTCGCCCTTGCCATCGCCCTGCCAGGCGAGCCGTTTGTAGTGGTTGTAAACCGCCACCGCCAGCACTTTCTTGGCCTCGTCCTGGCCCACCACCTGCTGGTCAAGGAAGGTGCGGATCTCCTGGGGCTTAGGCACCTGGGCCAGGGTGGGCACCGGTTTGCTCGGCTTGCGGGCCGGGTTTTTGCGGCTCGATTCCACCGCCGCCCGCCCGGGGGGGTGGCTGTGCCCCTCAACGAGCTCCTCATCGAGGATCTCGTTGCAAAGGTCGATGCACTCGTCGCAGATGTAGACGCCCGGGCCGGCGATCAGCTTGCGCACCTGATCCTGGGACTTACCGCAGAAGGAGCACTTCAGGTGGGCGTCGAACTTCGGCATCAGGCGTCGGGGGCGGTGATGGCAGGGGGCTGGAGGTCCAGGGGCCAGGGGGTGGAGGGGCCTGGCTCGGGCAGGGGCCGGAGTGCCGTCGATCGCACCCTCTGGTTTCAGGATCACCCTTGGCCGCCCGTTCGTCAGCGGTTCCTTAAGAAAGTCACCGGAGCTGGCTCTGAGGGCCGGGGGCCGGGGGGCGCGGGGCTATCCCGCAGGGATCCATCGGCCCGTTCAGGCCACCGTGTCCTCGACCACCCGGTCGATCAGGCCGTATTCAACCGCTTCCGCCGGCGAAAGGAAGTAGTCGCGGTCGGTGTCTTCGGCGATCCTGGCCAGGGGCTGGCCGGTGTGCTCGGCCAGCAGGCTGTTGAGGGTGTCCTTGAGGTAGAGGATCTCGCGGGCCTGGATCTCGATATCCACCGCCTGGCCCTGGGCGCCGCCGAGGGGCTGGTGAATCATGATCCGGGCGTTAGGAAGGGCCAGGCGTTTGCCCTTGGTGCCGCCGGAGAGCAGGAAGGCTCCCATGCTCGCCGCCAGTCCGTAGCAGATGGTCACCACATCGGGGCTCACCTGCTGCATGGTGTCGTAGATCGCCAGGCCGGCTGTGACCGAGCCGCCGGGTGAATTGATGTAGATCTGGATGTCCTTCTCCGGATCCTCCGCTTCCAGAAACAGCAGCTGGGCCACCAGCGAATCGGCCACCTGGTCATCGATGCCGCTGCCGAGGAAGATGATTCGCTCGCGCAGCAGGCGTGAATAGATGTCGAAGGCCCGGTCGGCGCGTCCGGACTGCTCGACCACCGTCGGCAGCACCCCCGGGCTCGCCTGGGGGGCCGTGCCCGGTAGGGCGTTCCAGGGACGTTGACCGCTCCAGCGGTTGTGGACCGGATGGGGCAGCACACCCTCGAGCGGGCCGGGGACGAGGCCAGCAGGGAGGCTTGCTGGTGTCGTCGTCATCGGGGCTGGGGGCAGGGCGTCGGTGGGGAGATGGATCACGCGGCGCAGCTTCTCCGGAGGGGACCTCGCTTCAATCTATGGGCAGTGGCGCAGCTCCCGAGGAGAGGGCCGTTGTGGGGACTTGGCCGACCCGCGCCCCGGCCGCGGCCGCCAGAGCGTTTGGCCGGCGATTCATCCTGGTGCCGGCAGGTCCCCGATCCGTCGCGCTCCGGTCGGAGCTCGGGGGGGGGGGCGGCGCCAGGATCCGCTGCCGGAACATCCATTGGGCGGCAGTACCGGCGGCGCCAACCGTACGGGGCGCCTGGCTCCGGCTCAGCCGGCGGCCGCTTGCGGGGGCTTGGCCTTGGCTTCGGCTTTTTCTTCTGCCTTCGCTTCTGTTTGGGCACCGCCCTGCTGGTCCGCTGGGCGCGCGTCCTCGGCGCCGGACGCTGGCTCCGAGGACGCCGACGCCGCACCAGCCGGGTCCGGGGCTTTCTCGCTGATCGTGCTGTTCTCCTCCAGCCAGGTCAGCAGGGCCTCCCGCAGCAGGTCATCCGCCACGGCGGCCCGAAGCCGGGCCGGATCGATGCGGCTGCGCTCGTTGAGGTCGCGGCTCACCTCCCGGATCCTGGCTTCGAGGGCCTGGTCGTCCACCGCGATCGACTCGGCGCTGGCGAGGGCCCGCAGGGCCATGTTGCGGCGCAGCCGCTGTTCCGCCTCGGGCCGGGATGTATCCATCAGGCTGCGCACCAGATCGGGGGTGAAGAGCTTCTTCACATCCATGCCCTGCTGGGCGATCTGGCCGGCGGTCTGTTCGATCAGGGCGCGGATCTCCTCCTGGATGAGGGTTTCCGGCAATTCCACCTCCAGCTGCTCCACCAGGGCCGTCAGCAGGGCGTCGTGGCGGACGCTGCGCTGACGCCGCTCGGCCTCCTCCCGCAGGCGGCTCTCCAGATCGGCCCGCAGTTCGGCCAGCGTGGCTTTGTCGCTGGCTTGCTGGGCGAAGGCGTCGTCGAGGGCCGGCAGTTCCCGTGCCTTGAGGTCAAGCAGAGTGATGGAGAACGAGGCCTCTCGGCCGGCGGCATCCGCCTGGGGATACGACTCTGGGAAGCGGCAGGAGACGGTGCGGGTCTCACCGTTGGCCATGCCCAGAATGCCCTCCACGAAGCCCGGAATCATCCGGTCCTCCTCCAGCTCCACCTCCATCCCCTCACTGCTGCCGCCCTCAATGGCGCTGCCGTCGTCCACGAAGGTGCCGCTGAAGGCGATGCGGGCGACATCGCCGCTGGCCGCCGGGCGGTCCTCCACCGGCACCAGGCTGGCCAGCTGGCGGCGCGACTGCTCCAGCAGCTCCTCGAGCCGGGCCGGGTCGTAAGCGACCGTCTCCGCCTCCGCCTGCAGGCCCCGAGTCAGCCGCAGGGTGGGGGTGGGCTCGACATCGAGCTCAAGGGTGAAGCTCAGTGCAGCGCCGGGCTCAAAGCGCTCCAGCACCGCCTCGAAGCCGTCCTCCAGCACCGGGCGGCTCAGGACGGCGATCTGTTCCTGCTCCACCGCCTCACGGAATCCGGCGTCAACCAGCTCCTCAAGGGCCGTGGCCCGCACCCGCTGGGGCCCGATCTGCTGCAAAAGCACAGCCCGCGGAACCTTGCCCCGGCGGAAACCCGGCAGGCGGACACTGCGGCTCAACTGCTCAAGGGCCTTGTCGTAGCTGGCCTGGCTGCGTTCGCCCGCCACCGCCAGGGCGACGGCCATGCGGCTGCCCGGGCGGGGGCTGGTGCTGACCGTGAGACCGGCTCCGGGCTTGGCTGGGGCCGGCGCCGAGGCCTGGGTGGCGGGGGCGGAGCTGGCGGCGGAACTCATGGAGGCGGCCTGACGACTGGGCAATTCACGATCCTAGAAAGTCACCGTTTCGCCATCCGCCGGCGTATTGTTCCCGAGACGCAACGGCGAGTCGATATCCCCCCCCTGGTCCGCCCCTGAATCCCTGCCACGGTGGCCGGGATTCATCAGGGGCATCCCGCTTTTAGGGCCAGGGCTTCCATCAGGATCCCCCGATCGCGGGGCCCTGCAGCCCTGCTTCAAAGCCGGGCTCCTCAGCACCGCCCAAGGTCAACCCTCCAAGGTCCACCGCCCAAGGTCAAGCTCCCAGCTTCCCCATCCGTACCGCGGCCTTTCTTCGCGGCCTCGTCAGCTCCGTCCGGTCAGCGCCGCCTTCCCCCGAGGGTGCAGCCCCACCCCAAGGCTGATCAACCGGGTCCAGTCCCACCGGCACCCGTTCCCGTTCACACCGCTTCACGACCGCGCCCCAGCCCCCTGCCCAGCCCCATCCCTTGACCACCCTCTCCCCTCGCTCCGCCACCGATTCCGCTCCGCCGGTCCGCCTCCCCTCCCGCCCCCTGCGGGTGGCCGTGCTCGGTGCCACCGGCGCCGTGGGCCAGGAGCTGCTCACCCTGCTGGATGAGCGTGATTTTCCGGTGGCCGACCTGATCCCCCTGGCCTCCCCCCGCTCCGCTGGCCAACCGATGGCGTGGCGCGGCGATCGGCTGGAGGTGCAGCCGGTGGGTGAGGGCTGTTTCGAAGGCGTCGATCTGGTGCTGGCCTCGGCCGGAGGATCGGTCTCCCGCGCCTGGGCCCCGGCGGCGGTGGCGGCCGGCGCCGTGGTGATCGACAACTCCAGCGCCTTTCGCCTTGATCCGGCGGTGCCCCTGGTGGTGCCTGAGGTCAACCCTGAGGCGGCCCTGGGACACCAGGGCATCATCGCCAACCCCAACTGCACCACGATCCTGCTCACCTTGGCCCTGGCCCCCCTGGCGGCCCGTCGGCCGATGCGGCGGGTGGTGGTCAGCACCTACCAGTCGGCCAGCGGAGCCGGGGCCCGGGCGATGGAGGAGTTGCGCCAGCTCAGCCGCACGGTGCTGGAGGGCGGCGAGCCGGCCAGCACCGTGCTGCCCCACTCCCTGGCCTTCAACCTCTTCCTGCACAACTCGCCGCTGCAGCCGAGCGGCTACTGCGAGGAGGAGTTGAAGATGCTCCATGAGACCCGCAAGATCATGGGCCTGCCCGATCTGCGCCTCTCCGCCACCTGCGTGAGGGTTCCCGTGCTGCGGGCCCACTCCGAAGCGGTCAATATCGAGTTCAGCGAGCCCTTCCCGGTGGAGGAAGCCCGCGCCTTGCTGGCCCGGGCCCCCGGCGTCGAATTGATCGAGGATTTCGACGCCAACCGCTTCCCGATGCCCACCGATGTGACCGGCCGTGATCCGGTCGCTGTCGGCCGCATCCGCCAGGACCTCAGCGAGCCCAACGCCCTGGAGCTCTGGCTCTGCGGTGATCAGATCCGCAAAGGGGCGGCCCTCAACGCGATTCAGATCGCCGAGCTGCTGCGTCAGGAGGCACGGGGTTGAGCCAGGCCAGCGCCAGCGCCATCAGCACCGCTCCGGCCCCCGGGGTTCCCTTCGGCCGCGTGCTCACGGCGATGGTCACCCCCTTCAGGGCCGACGGTGCCGTGGATCTCGACCTGGCGGGCCGACTGGCCGACCATCTGGTCTCCCAGGGCTCGGACGGCCTGGTGTTGTGTGGCACCACGGGTGAATCGCCGACGCTCAGTTGGGCCGAACAACACGCCCTGTTCGCCGCCGTCAAGGATGGGCTGGGCGGCAGGGCCCAACTGCTGGCGGGCAGCGGCAGCAACTGCACCGCTGAGGCGGTGGAAGCCACGGCGGAGGCGGCCGCCCTCGGGGCCGATGGGGCGCTGGTGGTGGTCCCGTATTACAACCGCCCCCCCCAGGAGGGGCTGGAGGCCCATTTCCGCGCCGTGGCGGCGGCAGCTCCGCAGTTGCCGCTGATGCTCTACAACATCCCAGGCCGCACCGGCTGCAGTCTCGATCCAGCCACGACGGCGCGCCTCCTTGCTTGCGACAACGTGGTCGCCTACAAGGCAGCCAGTGGCACCACTGAAGAGGTCAGCCTGCTGCGCCAGCTCTGTGGCGATCGGCTGGCGATCTACAGCGGCGATGACGCCCTCACCCTGCCCATGATGGCTGTGGGGGCTGTGGGGGTGGTGAGCGTGGCCAGCCATGTCGCCGGGCCGCAGATCCGCGCCCTGATTCAGGCCTTCCTGGCGGGCGACCATGCTGCCGCCCTGGCCCGGCATCAGGCCCTGCTGCCCCTCTGCCAGGCCCTCTTCTGCACCACCAATCCGATTCCGGTCAAGGCCGCCCTCGAGCTCTGCGGTTGGCCCGTTGGTGCCCCCCGACTTCCTCTTGTCAGTGCTGATACGACCGTGCGCGAACGCCTCTCCTCAATCCTGGCCGCCCTGCGTCCCACCTGACGCCATGGCTTGCACCGGCTCTGTCCGGGACCTGAAGTCTCCAGATCGTTTCCCCCCTGTTTTCTCCCCTAAATGACCAGTTCGAATGGATCCCAGCAGCACGGCTCCAACGGCAAGGCCAAGCCCTGCCTGCGTGTGATTCCCCTGGGTGGCCTGCACGAGATCGGCAAGAACACCTGCGTCTTTGAGTATGGCGATGATCTGATGCTCGTCGATGCCGGTCTCGCCTTTCCCAGCGATGGCATGCACGGCGTCAATGTGGTGTTGCCCGACACCAGCTATCTGCGCGAGAACCAGAAGCGGATTCGGGCGATGATCGTGACCCATGGCCACGAAGACCACATCGGCGGCATTCCCCATCACCTCAAGAATTTTCAGATTCCGATCATCTACGGGCCCAGACTTGCCCTCTCGATGTTGACCGGCAAGATGGAGGAGGCCGGGGTGATGGATCGCACCATCCTCCAGACCGTCAGCCCGCGCGATGTGGTGAAAGTGGGGAACTCCTTCCAGGTGGAGTTCATTCGCAACACCCACTCGATCGCCGACAGTTTTTCCCTGGCCATCACCACGCCCGTGGGGGTGGTGGTCTTCACCGGTGACTTCAAGTTCGATCACACGCCCGTCGATGGCGAATACTTCGACATCCAGCGCATGGCCCACTACGGCGAACAGGGCGTGCTCTGCCTGTTCTCCGACTCCACCAATGCTGAGCTGCCAGGCTTCACGCCGCCGGAGCGCTCGGTCTTTCCGAACCTCGATCGCCACATCGCCAACGCTGAAGGCCGGGTGATCGTCACCACTTTTGCGAGCTCGGTGCATCGGGTTTCGATGATCCTTGAGCTCGCTCTCAAGCATGGTCGCAAAGTCGGTCTGCTGGGCCGCTCGATGCTCAATGTGATCGCCAAGGCTCGGGAGCTCGGCTACATGCGCTGCCCTGATGATCTGTTCGTGCCGATCAAGCAGATCCGCGACCTCCCCGACCGCGAGACGCTGCTGCTGATGACCGGCAGCCAGGGTGAGCCCCTGGCTGCGTTGAGCCGCATCTCCCGGGGCGAGCATCCCCAGGTGCAGGTGAAGTCCAGCGACACCATCATTTTTTCGGCCAGCCCGATCCCCGGCAATACGATTTCGGTGGTCAACACCATCGACCGTCTGATGATGCTCGGGGCCCGGGTCGTCTACGGCAAGGGCGAGGGCATCCACGTCTCCGGCCATGGCAGCCAGGAAGACGAGAAGTTGATGCTTGCCCTCACCCGTCCGAAGTTCTTCGTGCCCGTGCACGGCGAGCACCGCATGCTGGTGGCCCACTCCAAAACCGCCCAGTCGATGGGCGTGCCCGCTGACCACACCTTGATCATCGACAATGGCGATGTGGTGGAGCTCACCCCCGATTCGATCCGCCGGGGCGATCCTGTCAAGGCCGGCATTGAGCTGCTCGACGCCTCCCGCAACGGCATCGTTGATGCCCGGGTGCTCAAGGAGCGCCAGCAGCTTGCCGAGGATGGTGTGATCACCCTGCTCGCGGTGATCAGCACCGATGGTGTGATGGCGGCCCCTCCCCGCGTCAACCTGCGCGGCGTCGTCACCACCGCCGACGCCCGCCGGCTCTCGATCTGGGCCGAGCGGGAGATCACCTGGGTGCTGGAGAACCGCTGGAACCAGCTCTGCCGCAACAGCGGTGGCAAGGCCCCCGATGTCGACTGGGTCGGCGTGCAACGGGAGGTGGAGCTGGGTCTGCAGCGGCGCCTGCGCCGCGAGCTCCAGGTCGAGCCGCTGATCATCTGCCTGGTGCAGCCCGCCCCGGCCGGCACCCCGGCCTACAAGGGCCGCGCCGATGCCGAGCCCGACAACCGCCCACCCCAGCGCTCCCGCCGCGATGGCGGACGCGAGATCTCCCGCGAGGTCGTCCGCGATGCCGGCCGCACCGCCCCGCCGGCCGCCTCCGCCCCCACCGCAGCTGTGGCTGTCAGCGCAGCGCCCGGCTCGGCCAGCCCCGCCGCGGCTGCTCCTGCGGAGGACCGGGAACCCGCCGGCCGCACCCGCCGTCGCCGTTCCGCCGCCCTGGCCGGTTGATTGCGCTTCCCCTCAGGTTCTGAGGGTCACCCCGAGCAGGCCGGCCACCAGATCCGGATCCTCCCGGGACAGGGGCACCGCACTGGTGGCGGCCAGCTCGGCCGCCACGATCGGCTCCTTTGAGGTCGCCCCGGCCAGCTCTGGTGCTGGAGGGGTCTTCGCCTCTGCTGGGCTCTGGGAGGTGGCAGTTGCCAGCTCCCACCCAACCGTCGGCAGGGGCTCGGCTGTTTCGAGCCCTGCGCTCTGCGCACCGTCCGGCTCGGCCGCCGCTGCCGCCATCCCGCTGGGCTCCACCGGGGGGGCAGAGCGCTGCGGCGTTTCCGGCTTCTGGGCCGAGGCGGCGCGGCGCGCCCGGATGCGGCTGAGTTCCAGCTCGAGCTCCTCGGCGAGCCGCGGGTCCGATTGGGCCACCTCCACCAGTTCGGGCTCCTCCACCACCTCCACCTCCAGCCGCGGTGCCAGTGGGCCGGCGCTGCTTGCACTGGCCGCTGGGGGGCCCTGAGGGTCGAGCGGCTGCGGATCGGGCCGGCTGGATTGGGCCTGCAGCCAGGGCATGGCCGGTTCGAGGGTCTGTGCCCAGGCCGGATCTGGCGGAGCCGCCGCCGCGGCGCCGGCGGCAGCCAGGGCCGCCTGGAAGGGATCTGCCGGCAGGGGGCGCGGTGTGTTGCCACTGGCGGAGTCCGACAGCCAGGGGGGCGGAGCCCCGGCCCCGGCCGGTTCTGTGGCGATCGCGGCGGTGGCGGCGGGCTCCGGCCGGAGGCCTGGTTGCGCTGCATCGCCGGATCCTGTTTTCGCTGGCTGCTCCGATCCGGTCGGCGTGGCAGGGCCAAGCCCTGGAGCGGCGGCGGAATCAGCCGCGGTCAGCGGCACCGCCGCCGTGCCGCCGGCCTCGGCCACGGTGCCGGGAGCTGTCGCTGTCCGGGGCCCCTGGCACCGCTCCAGCCCCTCGGAGGCGATGCGCCGCAGATCGGACTCCGGGGTGGCGTTGAGCACAGCCCGGTAGTGATCCTCTGCCAGCTCGGACTCCCCCAGGCCGTAGAGCGCGGTGTGGCCGATCAGCAGCCGCACCCGATTGAGCAGGGCCAGGGCCTGGGGGGCGCCATCGCCCTTGAGAGCGTCGAGCAGAGCCTCCCCCCCGTGGAGCACATGCGACCAGCGCTCCTCGATGTAGGCCTTCTCCAGATCGGCGTAGCGCCGGGTGGCGTTCTCGGACTCGGGTACGGGAAGGTCAGCCATCGGCCAGTGGGGGCTCTTTCCAGCGGTGGAGTTCAAGTGTGCTCCGGTCCCAGCGCAACCGCCAGCCATCGGCCAGGTCCAGCAGGCCCGGACCCCGCCCGGCCTCCAGTCGCCGGCTCAGGGACTCGAGCGTGGCGCCCGTCAGGGCCGGCGCCCCCTGCTGGCGCAGCCAGTGGTCCAGCAGCTGGCGCCGGTTCGCGGTTGCCAGCTGACCCAGCCGCTGCCGCGCCAGGGCCTTCCCGCCGGCGGCGGCCAGGTTCTCCAGGGCCAGTCCCAGCAGCTCCCCCCGGGCATCGCTCTCCTGCTCCAGTCGTTCCGCCTGGGCGGCGATCCGCCGGGCCGCCCCGGGATGGAGGGCCTCCAGCACCGGAAGCACCTCGGCTCGGATCCGGTTGCGCGCGAACCGAGCCTCGGCGTTGCTGGTGTCCTCCCAGACCGGCAGCTCCAGCTCCAGGCAGATCCGGGCCGTGTCCCGGCGGCTGAACGGCAGCAGGGGCCGCACCAGCTGAAGCCGCAGGGGCCCCGTTCCCTCCTCCGGCCCGAGGGGACGGCGGGCCCGGAGGCTGCCCAGGCCGAGCCAGTGGCTGCCCCGCGCCAGATTGAGCAGCACGGTTTCGGCCCTGTCGCTGGCGGTGTGGCCGGTCACCACATGGCGGCAGCCCTCCGCCAGGGCGAGCCGCTCCAGGCAGGTGTAACGCCACTGCCGCGCTGCCGCCTCCCCCTCCGGTGGTGGTGTGGCCCGCTCCAGCCGCAGGGGCAGCCCCTGGCCCGCGGCCCAGGCCGCCAGGGCCCTGGCCTGGTCCGCGGAGTCGGCCCGCCAGCCATGGTCGCCGTGCCAGAGCTGCAACCGCCAGCGATGCAGACGGCGCAGCTCCGCCAGCAGGGCGGTGAGGGCCATGGAATCCTGCCCCCCTGACACGGCCACCAGCAGGGGCGCCCCCGCCGGCAGCAGGGCCGGGCGGCGCAGCAGGTGGCGGTGCAGGCGCTGGTGGTGGGGGCTCCAGCGGCGGGGCGTGGCCTCGGATGGGACAATCACATCAGCTTCCCGATTGCCGCCGATGTCGCGTCTCTCCAGCCTGCCTCCGACCCTGCGGCAGGCCATCGCCGAGCGGCGACTGCTGAAGGTGATCGCGGGCCTGGCCTGCTTCGATGCCGCCAGGGTGGAACGGGTGGCCCGGGCCGCCGCGGCCGGTGGCGCCGATCTGGTCGACATCGCCTGCGAGCCCGCGTTGGTAGAGCTGGTGCGCCAGGCCTGCCCCCAGCTGCCGGTGTGCGTTTCCGCCGTCGACCCCGAGCTGTTCCCAGCGGCGGTGGCCGCCGGCGCGGCGGTTGTGGAGATCGGCAACTACGACAGCTTCTACCCCCAGGGTCGGGTCTTCGACGCCGACGAGATTCTTGCCCTCTGTCGCCGCACCCGGGCGCTGCTGCCGGAGGTGGTGCTCTCGGTCACCGTTCCCCACACCCTGCCTCTCGATCAGCAGGAGCAGCTGGCCACCGACCTGGTGGCCGCCGGCGCCGACCTGATCCAGACCGAGGGGGGCACCAGCGCCCGGCCCTTCAGTGCCGGCAGCCTCGGCCTGATCGAGAAGGCCGCCCCGACCCTGGCCGCCGCCCATGCCCTCAGCCGCGCCGTGGCGGTGCCGGTGCTCTGTGCCTCCGGCCTCTCCGCGGTCACCGTGCCCATGGCCCTGGCTGCCGGAGCCCATGGGGTGGGCGTCGGCTCCGCTGTCAACCGCCTGGATGATCAGCTGGCGATGGTCGCCGTGGTGCGTGGCCTGCGGGAGGCGATCAAGCGGACGGCGCTTGTGTCTATCTGAGAACTTGCTTAACATGGCGGGGATTTTGTGTCGTCCCGCGCAGGCTTCGCCATGTCCGCTTTGCTGGTTACATTGCTGCAGTGGCCGATCCGGGCCCTGATTCTGCTGCTGATCTCCCAGTTCCCGTTCCTTGGGGTGGAGATGGTGAGCTTCCCGATCGCCCTGGTTTCGGCCGTGGTGCTCGGCCTGCTGGGGGCGTTGTTGACCTTTCCCCTCAAGCTGATCTTCGGACCGGCCTGGGCGGTGGCCACCCTCGGCGGCCTGGTGCCCCTCGGCTGGCTGTTCGACTGGCTGATCACCATCATTTTGTTCGCTGCGGCGGCCTGGCTGATTCAGGGCTTCCGGCTTCGCAACGGCCTGGCCAGCGCTGCCCTCGGCGCCCTGGCCTACAGCATCCTCTGCTACGTGATTCTCAACGCCATCCCCGGCCTCAACGTCAAGCTCACCGGTGCTGGCGCGCTGTTCACCGGCCATCTCGGCTGAGCACCTCCCCTCTTCCCGCAGCGGCAAGCCTCGGGGCAGCAGAATGGGCTGATGGTTTTTGAGCTCCAAGCCCCCTACGAGCCCCGCGGCGATCAACCGACCGCCATCGCCTCCCTGGTGAAGGGCGTCGATGGCGGTCTTCCCTATCAGACCCTGCTCGGCGCCACCGGCACCGGCAAAACGTTCACGATCGCCAATGTGATCGCCCGCACCGGTCGGCCGACGCTGGTGCTGGCCCACAACAAGACGCTGGCAGCGCAGCTGTGCAATGAGTTGCGGGAGTTCTTCCCGAATAATGCTGTCGAATATTTCATCTCCTACTACGACTACTACCAGCCTGAGGCCTATGTGCCGGTCTCGGATACCTACATCGCCAAGACGGCGTCGATCAATGAAGAGATCGACATGTTGCGCCACTCCGCCACCCGCTCCCTGTTCGAACGCCGCGATGTGATCGTGGTGGCATCAATCAGTTGCATCTACGGTCTCGGTATCCCGAGCGAATATCTTAAGGCCGCCGTCCAGTTCCAGGTCGGTGCCAGCCTCGATCTGCGCAGCTCGCTGCGGGATCTGGTCAACAATCAATACTCCCGCAACGACATCGAAATCAGCCGCGGTCGCTTCCGGGTGCGCGGTGATGTGCTGGAGATCGGCCCCGCCTACGAGGATCGCCTGGTGCGGATCGAGTTGTTCGGCGATGAGGTCGAGGCGATCCGCTACGTGGATCCCACCAGTGGCGAGATCCTGCAGAGCCTCGAGCAGATCAACATCTATCCGGCCAAGCACTTCGTCACCCCCAAGGAACGGCTGCAGGTCGCGATCCAGGCGATCCGCGCCGAGCTGCGCGAGCGGCTCGATCTGCTCAACCTTCAGGGTCGCCTGCTGGAAGCCCAGCGGCTCGAGCAGCGCACCACCTATGACCTTGAGATGCTGGAGCAGGTGGGCTACTGCAACGGCGTTGAAAACTACGCCCGCCATCTCGCCGGCCGCCCCGCCGGCACGCCGCCGGAATGCCTGATTGATTATTTCCCTGACGACTGGTTGCTGGTGGTTGATGAGAGCCATGTCACCTGCTCGCAGCTGCAGGCGATGTACAACGGCGACCAGAGTCGCAAACAGGTGTTGATCGAGCACGGCTTCCGCCTCCCCTCCGCCGCCGACAACCGTCCCCTGAAGGGGGAGGAGTTTTGGCAGAAGGCCCGGCAGGCGATCTTCGTCAGCGCCACCCCTGGCGACTGGGAGCTCGGCCGCAGCGACGGCCGCATTGTGGAGCAGGTGATCCGCCCCACCGGCGTGCTCGATCCGGTGGTGGAGGTGCGGCCCACCGACGGCCAGGTGGATGATCTGCTCGGGGAGATCCGGCTGCGGGCTGAACGGCAGGAGCGGGTGCTGGTGACCACCCTGACCAAGCGCATGGCCGAGGACCTCAGCGACTATCTGGCTGAGAACGGCGTGCGGGTGCGCTACCTCCACTCCGAGATTCACTCGATCGAGCGGATCGAAATCATCCAGGATCTGCGCAACGGCGCCTACGACGTTCTGGTTGGCGTCAACCTGCTTCGCGAGGGTCTTGACCTGCCTGAGGTGTCGCTGGTGGCGATCCTCGACGCCGATAAGGAGGGCTTCCTGCGGGCCGAGCGCTCCCTGATCCAGACGATCGGCCGCGCCGCCCGCCACATCGATGGGAAGGCGCTGCTCTACGCCGACAACCTCACCGATTCGATGGCCAGGGCGATCAGCGAAACCGAGCGTCGCCGCGCCATCCAGCAGGCCTACAACGAGAAGCACGGCATTACTCCAACCCCCGCCGGCAAGCGGGCCGGCAATGCGATCCTCGCCTTCCTGGAGGTGTCGCGGCGGCTCAACGACGACCAGCTCGACCAGGCCAGCGAGCAGGCCGAAACCAATGCGGTGCCCCTTGATGCCTTGCCGGAGCTGATCCAGCAGCTGGAGGAGAAGATGAAGACGGCGGCCAGGAATCTTGAATTTGAGGAGGCCGCCAACCTGCGCGACCGGATCAAGGGCCTGCGCCAGAAGCTGGTCGGCAAGTCATGACCACGACGGCTTCCTCGAAGGTTGTGCTGGTCTGCTCCACCCAGGAGCCTGGCCGGCACTTCCCCCGCGCCACCTACCTGGGCCGCTCGTTGCAGGCGATGCCTGAGACGATGCGCCCCCAGCTGATGCTGCTGGCCGATAACACTGGGCCCCAGGCAACCGGGCTGGCGGAGTACTACAACCGTGCCCTCGATCAGCTCCCCCCCGGTGTGATCGTGGTCTTCCTCCACGACGATGTCTATCTGCATGATTGGACCCTGGCCTTTCAGCTCCACCAGGCCCTCGAGGTCTTCGATCTGGTGGGGGTGGTCGGTGCGGCCGGCGTGCCCCATGGCCAGCCGGGCTGGTGGCATGGTCTGACTGCGGAGGGAGTTCTCCAGCGCAACGACGCGGTGATCTGCTCCGGTTCCATCAATCATTTCGATGCCGCCCTCGTGCGTCCCGATGTCTACGGCCCCGCGCCGATGGCCTGCGATCTGCTCGATGGTGTCTTCCTGGCCGCCCGAATCGACCGCCTGCGCCAGAGCGGTGTGCGCTTCGATCCGCAGTTCCGTTTTCACTGCTACGACAGCGATCTCTGCTACACGGCCCGCGCCGGGGGATTGCGGCTGGGAACCTGGCCGATTCCCCTCACCCATGGCAGCCCTGGTGGGTTCGATGGGGCCTGGATCAGTGCTGCCCAGCAGCTGCAGGCGAAGTTGGTGCCGGCAGGGCCCTGATCACGTATTGCAGGGGTTGGGCATCGCGGATCGCCTGCTCGGGATCGTGACCGATCTGGCTGGCCAGTTGGCCGATCAACTCGCAGGCCCGTGGCATCTGGGGATGCTGAAAAATGCGGGACTGCATCGCCACGATCTCGAAACCACTGCTCTCGAAAAGTTGCAGCATGGTCAGCCGCGAAAACCAGCGCAGGTGGGTGCGATCGAGTAAACCGCTATCGGCATACTCGATCCGACCGCCGTTCAGGCGGAGCTGGATGCTCCAGTGCTGCATGTTGGGAATGCAGGCGCACACGCAGCCTTGCCGATCGAGCCGGGCTTGCAGCGAGCGCAGCACCAGCCAGGGGTCCTGAAGGTGTTCGAGCGTGTCGCCGAACACCCAGCATTGGGCCGGTGGTAGATCGTGGAAGGCGCCGCTGCTGATCAGCGCCTCGATGTTGCCCACCCGCACCTCGTCGCAGTGGGCGCGGGCCTCAGCGGCGTAGGTGGGATCAATCTCAATGCCCAGATAGTGGCTGTCGGGATGGCGTTGCTTGTAAGCCCTGGCCAGGGCGCCTCGGCTGCAGCCCACCTCCACCACCCGCTCCGCTCCTGGCATCACCGCCAGCAGGTCGAGGTTCGGGCGGTCGTGGGCAGGGGTTTGCTGCATGGTTCAGGTGGGCGCCTCGCTTCCCTTCGCCTGGTGTCGCAGGCTGCCCCCCAGAGCGAAGGCCGCATGCACCGCCTGCAGGGCCCGCACGCCATCGGCTTCGGCCACCACGCAGCTGGTGCGGATCTCGCTGGTAGCGATCAGCTCGATGTTGATGCCGGCCTCCGCCAGGCTGCGGAACATCCGCGCTGCCGTGCCCGCCGTGCAGGCCATGCCCGCTCCCACGGCGCTCACCCGGGCGATGGCGGCCCCCTCCTCGAAGCGAGCGCCTGGCCAGCCGGCCAGGACGGTGGCGAGGGCCTGTTCAGCGGCGGCCCGGTCGTCGCGCCGCAGGGTGAAGGTCATGTCGCGGCTGAGCTCGGGGGCCACCCCATGGGTGCGCTCCGATTGCACGATCGCATCGAGGCTGATGCCGGCATCGGCGAGGGCCCGGCAGATCGCGGCAGCTGCCCCCGGGCGGTCGGGCACGCCACGCACCACCACTTGCACCTGATCCCGGTCGAGGGCCACCCCCCGCACCGCCGGACTGTCGGGTTCGCAGGCTGGGGTGCCGTGCCGTAGCTGGCTCTCGGCCAGCTCAAAGGCTGCCGCCGCGGCCCGCAGGGCCCGGCTCCCCTGACGTCCCGCCACCAGGCAGCTCACCTTCACCTCGCTGGTGGCGATCAGCCGCAGGTTGATCCCCAGCCGCGCCAGGGTGTCGAACAGGCGCGCCGCCACTCCGGGGCGCCCCATGATGCCGGCGCCGGAGATGCTGATCTTGGCCATGTCTGCCTCGCCGCTGAGTTGGGTGGCCTCGGCCCCCAGGTCCGCCAACAGGCGCTGACACACCTCGCGGGCTGCGCTGAGCTCCTCCTCGGCGAGGGTGAAGGCGATGTCGTTGCTGCCACCCTCGTGGGTGGCCTGCACGATCAGATCCACATTCAGCCCCGCGGCCGCCAGGGCCTCGAATAGCAGCGCCGCCACGCCTGGCCGGTCGGGCACATGGGCCAGGGCCACCACCGCCTGGTGCTCCACCAGTTCGGCCCCGTCCACCGGTCGGCCCAGCTCCAGCCCCTCACTGCCGATCGCCCGGGCTGGGCCGCTGGTGAGGCGGGTGCCCGGGGCCTCGCTCCAGCTGGAGCGCACCACCAGCGGCACGCCGTAATTGCGGGCGATCTCGACGGCGCGGGGGTGGAGCACCGCGGCCCCCAGGCTGGCCAGCTCCAGCATCTCGTCGCAGCTGACCGCCTCCATCAGCTGGGCGTCGGCCACCTTGCGGGGATCGGTGGTGAGCACCCCCGGCACATCGGTGTAGATCTCGCAGGCATCGGCCCCCAGGGCGGCGGCCAGGGCCACCGCCGAGGTGTCGGAGCCCCCCCGGCCCAGGGTGGTGATCTCCGGTGTGCCTGCCGCACCGCTGCTGGTGCCCTGGAACCCAGCCACCACCACCACATGGCCCTCCTCCAGCAGCCGCCAGAGCCGTTCGGTGCGCACCTCCAGGATGCGGGCCCGGCCGTGGGCCGATTCGGTGATGATCCCCACCTGGGGCCCGGTCATCGACACGGCCGGCACCCCCTGGGCCTGCAGGGCCATGGCCAGCAGGGCGATCGACACCTGCTCGCCGGTGGCCAGCAGCATGTCCATCTCGCGCCGGGGTGGATCGGCGCTGATCGCCCGCGCCAGGCCGGTGAGTTCGTCGGTGGTGTGGCCCATCGCTGAGACCACGATCACCAGGTCGTTCCCGTCCTCCCGGCAGGCGCTGATCCGCCGGGCCACGGCCTGGATCCGCTCCACGTCCGCCACGGAGGTCCCCCCGAATTTCTGTACCAGCAGGCCCATCGGCGGCGGATCGCGATCGGCCGATTATCGGTGCGGCCGGTCCGTCCGTCGGACTCGGCCCCGTGCCTCAGTCCTCGGGCCGGGGCAGCAGAAAGCCATCGCGGAAGGCGTCGCCGGGATCGGCGCCGCGCTTGAGGGCCGCTTCCACCTCCAGCACTTGCCCCAGCAGGGTCAGGAGCGCCGCCGGGCTGCGTCCCCGCAGCTGCTTGCGCATCACATAAATCCGTTTGGGGTTGCCGATGCCGGCCGCCTTGGCGATCACGGCCACGTCCTGTTCCCCCTGCCGCTCCAGCAGCGTGACCCACAGCCAGCCCCGCACCTGGCTGGTCAGCGCCGCCACGATCCGCAGGGCCGGTTCGTTGGCCGCCAGCAGGGCATCGACCAGGGCGATCGCCTCGGCCGGGCGGCCCGCCAGCAGGGCATCGCCCACCGCCAGGCTGCTGGTGCTGCGGCCCCCCACCAGCGCCTCGACGGCCGCCAGGGTGATCGGCCGCGCCCCACCCGACCCCGTGCTCCCTTGAGCTGGACTCCTGGGCTCGCCGGCCCGCGCCGGCTGCAGCCCGGCGGCCGGGGAGGCGGCGAAGAGGGAGAGTTTCTCCAGTTCGGAGGCCAGCCGGGCGCTGTCGCTGCCGATCGCCTCGGCCAGGGCCTCGGCGGCAGCCGGCTCGAGCTGCAGCCCGAGCTCCCGGGCGGTGCGCGCCACCAGTTCGATCAGCCCCTCCCCATCCCAGATGGCCGGCAGCTGGAAGCTGTGTTCCTCGGCGACCTTGCGCAGGGCCTTGGTGGTCTTCAGGCGGGCATCTGGCTTGCTGCCACTGACCAGGACCAGGTGGCACTCCGCAGGGATCAGGGGCAGGCTCGCCTCCAGCATAGGCGCCAGCTCCGCCGGGCACTGGCCGCAGAACGGACTCCGCTGCAGCACCACCAGGCGCGCCCCACCGCCGAAGGGGGGGGTGCGTGCCTCCTCCAGGGCCCGACCCGCCTGGGCGCTGTCATTGCCATCGAGGCGGCTGAGGTTGATCGAGGCCCAGGCCGGATCCAGCAGCTGGTCCACCAGGGTCTCCACGGCCCGGTTGCGGGAGGCCTCGTCATCGCCCCAGTAGAGATGGACGGGCATGGTCCTCTGACCCCTGGCCGATGATCATGGGATCTTTTGTGACCACCGGCGCCATGGCTCACACCCCTGGCAGCGTCGCAGCCCGTTGCCGTGCCGACGACGAACCGCCGTGCCGGGCCATGGCGCAGGCCGAGCGACCCCCCTGGAGCCAGACCCCGCGGCATCGCCAGGGTGAGCGGGGGAGCCGGCCATGAGTGGGGGGGATGGGGGTTTCGATCACCCGATCTTCCGCGAGAGCATCCTCCGGATCCGGGTGCTGCTGGGGGAGACGGGGCTGGAGGGGGTGGAGCAGGAGCTGCTGGAGCGGCTGGTGCATAGCAGTGGCGATCCTGCCATCGCCCCCTGGCTGCGCTTCAGCCCGGGGGCCTGCGTGCGGGGCATGGAGGCCCTGGCCGCCGGCGACGTGATTCTCACCGACACCGCCATGGCCGCCAGTGCCGTGGCGCCGATGGCCCGCCGCACCTTCGCCAACCCTGTGCACTCGGTGCTCGACTGGGCTCCAGCCGAAGCGCCAGCGGGGGGCACCCGGGCTGCCGTGGGGATGGAGCGGGCCCTGGTGGCCCATCCCGGCGCGGTGGTGCTGGTCGGCAGCGCCCCCACCGCCCTGGAGCTGCTGCTGCAGCGGGTGCGGTCCGGCGCGCCGGGGGGAGCGCCCCCGCCGGCCCTGGTGATCGGGATGCCGGTGGGGTTCGTGGGGGTGGCGGAAAGCAAGCGCCAGCTGGCCGCCGCCGATCTGCCCCAGATCCGCCTGGAGGGCAGCCGGGGCGGGGCCGCCCTGGTGGCCGCGGCGGTCAATGCCCTGCTGCGGCGCGCCTGGCTGGATTGTCAGGGCGGGCCGGCACCGCCGTAGGCGCTCAGGCGGCGGCGGGGTTACTCCGCGGGCGACCCCGCCCCGGGCTGGGCCGGACCGGGCTTGACCTGGAATCCTGGATGGGATCGGTCTGGCCCAGCGGCGCGCCATCGCCCCCATCCCGGAGCGCTGGATCCCCCCGGCCCTGGCCGGTGCTTTCGGTGCCGTCGGACTGTTGGCCTCCCCCCTGCAGCCCCACGGCCACGTGGCTGTTGGCTTCGATCCGGCCGAGCACCTGCCGGGCCCGCCGCACCACCGCCGCCGGCACGCCGGCCAGGCGGGCCGCTTCGATGCCGTAGCTGCGGCTGGCACCGCCCCTCACCACCCGATGCAGGAACAGCAGCGCCTCGCCGGTTTCCTCCACCAACACCTGGGCATTGGCCACGTTCGGCAGCAGCTCGGCCAGTTCATTGAGTTCGTGGTAGTGGGTGGCGAAGATCGTGCGAGCCCGGATCGGGCCGGCCAGGTGCTCGGCCACCGCCCAGGCGATCGAGAGGCCGTCGAAGGTGGCGGTGCCGCGGCCGATCTCATCGAGCAGCACCAGGGAGCGCTCGCTGGCGTGGTGGAGGATGTTGGCGGTCTCGGCCATTTCCACCATGAAGGTGGATTGCCCCGTGGCGAGATCGTCGACGGCGCCGACCCGGGTGAAGATGCGATCGGCGATCCCCAGTCGGGCCGAGCGGGCCGGGATCCACGACCCGATCTGGGCCATCAGCTGCAGCAGCCCGGTCTGGCGGAGGTAGCAGCTCTTGCCGCTGGCGTTGGGGCCGGTGAGCACCAGCAGATCCGGCCGTTCCGGCCCTTCGCCCCCCAGGGCCAGGTCGTTGGCGGTGAAGCTCTGCTCCACCAGCAGCTGCTCCACCACTGGATGGCGCCCGGCCTCGATCAGCAGCTCCCGCCCCTCACTGAGCTCTGGCCGGCAATAGCCCCCCGTCGCGGCGACCTCCGCCAGCGAGGCGAGGGCGTCCAGGTCGGCGACCAGGCGGGCGGCGGCGCGGATCGGTGCGGCCCGCTCCCCCACCCGGGCGCGCAGGGCGGTGAACAGCTCGTATTCCCGCTGGGCGGCCCGGGCCCGCAGCTGCAGGATGCGGCCCTCGCGGCCCTTGAGGGCTGGGGTCACGAAGCGCTCCTCGCTGGCCAGGGTCTGGCGGCGGATCCAGTGGTCGGGAACGGTGGCGGCCCTGGCGCGGCTGACCGCCAGGAAGTAGCCGAAGCTGCGGTGGTACTGCAGCCTGAGATTGGGGTTGCCGCTGGCCCGCCGCTCGTGGGCCTCCTGCTCGGCCAGCCAGGCGTCCTGGTCGTCGAGCTGGTTGCGCAGGCCATCGAGCACCCCATCGACGCCGTCGTGGATCAGTCCCCCCTCGCTCAGGCTCAACGGGGGGCTGTCGAGCAGGTGGTGGCGCAGTTCCGCGGCCAGCTCCGCCAGCTCGGGCCAGGGCCGGGCCAGGGTCCGCAGGGGGGCGCTGCGGCAGTCCCTCAGCAGGCCGGCCAGCAGCGGCAGCCGTTCCAGGCCATCGGCCAGGGCCACCAGGTCCCGGGCGGAGGCGCTGCCGGCGCCGGCCCGGCCGGCCAGTCGCTCCAGATCGCCCATCGGCCTGAGCAGGCGCCGCAGGGTCAGCCGCAGCGGCCGCTGCTCCAGCAGTTCGCCGACGGCGTCCTGGCGCACCACGATCGCGGCCCGTTCCACCAGAGGTGCCTCGATCCAGCGCCGCAGGCAGCGCCCACCCATGGCGGTGGCGGTGCGGTCGAGGGCCCAGAGCAGGGACCCGTGGCTGTTGCCGCCCAGCTGGGTGCGGGTGAGCTCGAGATTGCGGCGGGTCTGGGCGTCGAGCACCAGCTGGTCGCCGGCCTGCCAGACCGTGGGGGGCTCCAGGGGGATGGGGGCGGGAGGGATCCCGCCGCCGCCGGCGCCAGTGGCGGCCTGGGCGCTGGCGGCGGCCAAGGGCGCGCCGGGGGGCTGGTCCGCCGCTTCGGCCTTCGGGTTGGCGGTGCTGGGCTGGGTGGTGTCGAGGTAGGCCAGCAGGCCCCCCGCCGCCCGCATCGCCAGGGTGAGTTCACCGAGGCCGAGGCCATCGAGGCTGGCCAGGCGGAAATGGCCCAGCAGCCGGCCCCGCGCCTGGGGGGCCTCGAAGGGGGTGCGGGGCAGGGCTGTGAGCCGCTGGGGATCCGGGCACCAGGCGGGCGGGGCCGTGGGGGTCGCTGCCCCCGTGTCGGCCTCCGGTTCGGGCCACACCACCTCGGCCGCCTCCAGCTGCAGCAGCTCCTGGTGCAGGGCGCCGCTGCCCTCGCGCTCGGTCACCCGGAACTCGCCGGTGCTGACATCGGCCACCGCCAGCCCCCAGCGCCCCCCCGGGCCCGTCACCACCGCGCAGAGCCAGTTGTTGCGGCGGGCGCTGAGCATGCCCTCCTCCAGCACCGTCCCGGGGGTGAGCACCCGGGTGACGTCGCGACGCAACAGCGCTCCCTTGGCCGGGGTGGCCTCCAGCTGGTCGCAGAGGGCCACGCTCAGGCCGCGGCGCACCAATTCGGCGCAGTAGCGCTCGGCGGCATGGTGGGGGATGCCCGCCATCGGCACCCGGCCGATTCCCTTGCCCGCTTCCTTGCCGGTGAGGGTGAGCTCCAGCAGGCGCGAGAGCAGCAGGGCGTCCTCGAAGAAGAACTCGTAAAAATCCCCCAGGCGGTAGAGCAGCACCCGCTCGGGATGGGCGGCCTTGAGCTCCACGTAGTGGCGCAGCACCGGGGTCAGGGCGGCCGGATCGATCAGGCTGTGGTGGTGCCAGCGGGGCAGGTCCGCCTCGCCGCCGAGAGGGTCGCGACCCGCCGGTTCAGGGCTACGGCCACGGGCTGCGGTGGCCGCCGCGTCGGTCTGGTTGTCGTCGAGCGGTTGCAGGGGGGTGACGGCGGAGACTCCGGCGGCAGCCGTGGCGGCCGCGAGAGTTCCGGACTCGGTTTCTGAGGGGTCAGCCCCAGCCCGTCCCTCCCCCTGGCCGTTCGTCCAACCCCTTACCGCAGCCCCCTGGGCCCCCAGCTGGTCCGGCGTCCCGTCCATGGCTTGGTGCAGGCCAGCGTCTGCAGCCACCGAGCCGCCAGCGGCTGCCCGCCGCTGGCGAGGCCTGGCCTGGGCGTCGGCCACCAGGGCGGCGCTGTCCTCCGGGCCCGGGGCGTCGCTGTCCTCCGGTGCCGGACCCGTCGCCCGGGATCCCGACCGGCCCCGGCGGGGGGCGGCCCGCTCGGCCTGGCTGTCGGCGAACAGGGAGCCCTGCAGCCCCGCCTCCAGGAGATCGGCGACCAGAGAGAGCTGCTGCCCGGCCTGGTGCCCGGCCTGCGTCGCCATGGCGCTGGGGATGGTGGAGACCGATCTTACGGGCCACCACCGGTGGGGTTCAACGCGCCATCGCCACCGGCCCGTCCCGCTGGCCCCTGCCCCTGGCTCCGGACTCGCTCCCACAACGTGTGAAGGATGGGCCCTGGCCCGACGGCCCAGCGCTGCCGCCGTGGGAAGATCAGCTCATCGCCAGGTCCAGCCGATCCGGCCACCGGCCCCGGCTACCGGCCCTCAGCCCTGGCCGCCAGCCACCGGCTCCCGCCTGCCCCTCCCAGCCGTCCGATCCAGCCGTCCATGCAGATCATCAACACCCTCACCGTCCTGGCCTTGGTGGTGCTCTCCTTCGCCCTGATCGTGGCGATTCCGGTGCTCTACGCCAGCAGCGACGACAGCGGCCGCTCCAACCGCCTGATCCTGATCGGCAGCGCTGCCTGGGTGGCCCTGGTGCTGCTCAATTGGGGCGTGAGCTTCTTCGTGGTCTGAACCCTTGACCATCTTCGAAGGTCGTTTCACCGACACGGCCGGTTTGCGGATCGCCGTGGTTGTCGCCCGGTTCAACGACCTGGTCACCGGCAAGTTGCTCAGCGGCTGTCTGGATTGTCTGTCCCGCCATGGCATCGACATCGCTCCCACCAGCGCCCAGCTTGATGTGGCCTGGGTGCCGGGCAGTTTTGAGATCCCCCTGGTGGCTCAGCGGCTCGCGGCCAGTGGCCGCTACCAGGTGGTGATCACCCTGGGGGCCGTGATTCGCGGCGATACCCCCCACTTTGATGTGGTGGTGGCCGAGGTGAGCAAGGGGGTGGCCGCTGTGGCGCGGCAGACCGGCATCCCGGTGATCTTCGGCGTGCTCACCACCGACACCCTGCAGCAGGCCCTGGAGCGGGCCGGCATCAAGAGCAACCTGGGCTGGAGCTATGGGTTGCAGGCGCTGGAGATGGGGAGTCTGATGGGGGCGTTGGGGGGGTGAAGCCATTCCTGGTTGGGCCGCGCCCGAGGGTTCAGGCCCTGCCCTCTCCAAGGTTGCTGACCAGGCACCAACCCAGAGAAGCCGTCGGGTTTGTAGTGCAGGAGAGGACGATGGACCTTGGTGCTGGTCGGTAGTGGCGGGAAGAGGAGGCAGGCCCAAGCCTGATCGATCATGAACCTTCCTGCCTGGTCTCCCATCGATTCAGCCCCGCATTCCCCCAGCCAGTTCCATGCCGATGCCGAAGACAGCAGCTGTGCCCCAGAGGGAGCTGTTGCTTCTTTTTGTCGCGTACCATCCATCCCCTTTGGAGGTAGAGCACCTGCTGGCATGCCTTAAAGTCCTGCCGCCGACCATGGGTTACGGGGTGGTGGTGAATGACCATCGACCCGGTGAAGCTGTCGACGCTTTGGCTGAAGAAGCAGATTACTTTCTCTGCTGTCGTGACAACCCTGGCTACGGACGAGCAACCAATCGACTGGTCAAGTCGATCGAGAAAGAGCCGGAATTCCTTGCTGTCATGAACACTGACCTTCGCTGGGATCCCAATTGTTTCCCCAGATTGCTTGCCTGGCTGCAAAGCCATCCTCAAGTTTCATTGGCGGTTCCACAGATTGTCGATGGCATGGGTGAGATTCAGAAGCTTTGCAAGCGCGATCCCACTCTTCTGGCTCTATGCAGTCGACGCTTCCTGCCGGATCAGCTCAAGCCAAACTGGCTAAGACGTTACGATCGTTGGTACGTGATGGATGATCATGATTACTCCGAAATCTTTGATGTTCCTTATTTAAGCGGCTGTTGCATGCTGATTCGCGGCCAACACTTTCAGGCTGTTGGCGGATTTGACGACGACTTTTTCCTTTATTTAGAGGATGCTGATATCACGCGAAAATTGAGGGCTTTAGGCAGGTGCATCCATCTGCCCATAGCATCAATAACCCATGACTGGGGGAAGGGAAACTACAAGGATCTTCGTTTGGTGTTGGTCAATATCCATAGTGCTTGGGTGTATTTTAGGAAATGGGGCTTGCGGATTTGGTAGGTTCATGGTTGACGGCCATTCTCTCGGGCTGGGCATGAAGTCATCATGCCTAAACAAGGAAAGGCAGCAGCTTGCGCTCTTTCTTTAGGAGAAGAAGTGATAGCCATAGCCCAACGACATTAATCAAGGCCTGAATAATGTTTGCCTGCATGGCATGGTGACCGTGAATAATCGAATCCCTGAGAGGGCTGAAAGCGCTGTATAGGGGATTAAACGTTGCAATCCATTGCATCGAGCCCAGGTTGGATTTTTCATAAAGAATGGGCGACAATAAGAAGACAAGTTGCAGAATAATCGGAACCAGTTGGTAAAAGTCTTTGAACCTTGCGCCAACCAAGCAAATGATCAAAGGCAGCCAAAACATGAACAGTGAAAAATTAATAATGCCAAGCAATCCATAGGCAAAAATATTGATAATTAATGAGGGCTGAAAAAAGCTCAATCCCAGCAGAACCATCAGAAAAGACTGGAAGAATGTTTGCATTTGAAAAGCCCACTCTTCCAAGGCGTAAAATAGCGGTGGGAGATTGATGTTATTGATGCTGTCGCGATTCTGCTCAAATAAGCGTGGTGCACTTCCGATGGCTCCCGATAGAGAGTTCCACAGAACCAGCCCCACGCCTAAGTAGACAGCATAGACTTGAAAGTTAGAGACCTTAAACACGGTGCCATAAACGGTTGCCAAGGTGGCGATCGAGAGCAGATTCGTAAAGCCAAGCCAGAGATTTCCCAGCTTTGTTCGTATATAGCGAGCTTTTGTGCGTGCCGTTGCTGTGAACCACCAGACTCGGCGGCTATGCCAAGCAAAGCGAAGCTGGCTGAGAGGGCTCTGTTGATTCAGCTGCCAGAGCTTCAGAAGATCTGGTGTGCTGGCCGCCTGGGTGGATGATTGGGGCCGGGTCATGGGTGATCAGAAGATGTCCTACGATGATAGAAAGCAAGCGCTTCTTCTAACTCTCCATCCATCACAATCTTGCCTTGATCAAAAACCAATCCTCGCTTGCAGAACTGTCTTAATAGGACGTCCGAGTGCGAAGCAAGCAAAAGAGTCCCGGCGGTATCAAGGAAAGCATCTAGGCGCCGTTGTGCCGCTTCCATAAAGCGGCTATCTCCGGTACCGAAGCCTTCATCAATGGCGAGACATTGGTGGGGAATGCCGGTGAGCATGGCAAAAAGAAGTCGAGCCGCCATGCCCTGGCTGTAGCCCTTGATCGGGAGGTAAATATAGTCACCTAGGCCACAGAAATCGATGACATCCTCTGCATAAGCATCGAAGTCCCGAAAGTTCCCATGGATGGTGAGGTAATGGGCTTTGATCGCCTGAAAGCCACTGAGCTCATGACTTGTCACGAAACTACGCGTGATCATTGGATAGACAAATTGGTGCACTCTCAATCGCCCACTCGTTGGTTGATAAATGCCACTGATCAACCTTAGAAACGTGCTTTTGCCGGCACCATTATGGCCAATTAATGCGACCCTTTCGCCATTGTTAATGGTCAAATTCAGATTGCAAAGAGCATCGACCATCGAGCGACCTCGCTCTTGATGGAGCTTGCCGCCGGTCAATGAGCGAAGCAGAGCCGTGCCGATGCTTCGACTCTCACTTGTAAAAACAGGTATGCTTAAGTTTACATTATCTAGCTCAAGAATGGGGAAACCCTGTTCCGCTTTACTGGTTGCTCCGGCTTTGGTCATCATACCATTGGCCAAGTGTTCCTGGGAGTCCGATCTGGCCTGTTCATTCTATCGCATGATTGCTGGGTGCAATGCTTGTTGATCCGTTCGAGGTCGGCCAGTTGCTATCACAGCGACCATGAACCACTCCATAGTTCATTGTTTTGGATCAGTCCAACGGCAGATTGCGTTGTTTCAAGCAGAGGCTATGGCACACTTGCCAGATTTGGCCCTGGGGCTTTATAATCATTTGATCTGATGGCTCTTCATGACTGCAGCGGCTGAGGTCCAGACGAATCCTCAATCCGTCGATGTGTCGACTGCTGATATTGGCCTCAGCAATGTGTATGCAATTTATGAGACAGCTAGTCCCGCCGATGATTATCGAGCATTTGCCTATTTAATGCGCTTGCAAGAATCTTTGCCTGATCATATTGCCATTCAGGCTCGTATTTTGGGGCGCTATCGGGGCCCTCGTTTGCGTCGCGATGCCATCTCGGCCAAGGAGCCTTGGCGTCAACGCAGATCGCCTCACCTCAGGGGCATCGGGCAGTTGCGCCGTCGTGTTCTTTCCAGGTTTAATTTTTTCCCAAGCTATCACTGGTTTTCCAGCATAGATGGAAATCTTTACACCGCTCTGTCCTGGATGCGATCTTGGAATCATTCGAATTCTAAGGTCGTTTTGTTTGCCTATGGCCTCGACCGTGGATTAAAGCTTGTTGAACTGGTTTTTCTTTTTGCACGTCAGATTCCTTCAGGTATTGTTCTGGTCTTGCTTGAAGCGGGAGATCTCGATCCCCGAAAATTATTGCGTTTGAAGCGTTGGGGTGTCACTGTTCTCCTTGATGGGGCCGAAGTCATCCCACCTCAAGACAATCCTGAGCTTGAGTTGCAAGCTTTTGAATTCAGTTCTTCTGATGAGATGCCTCTGATGGCTCAGAAATACTCTCGCATTCTCTGGGATTCCATACTTGAGAGAGCCGTCCTCATCAATAGAAATCCTGAAAAAGTTTTGTTCTTTAGGCCTGATTGGAGTAAATGTGGCTCTGCAACAACATTCGCGAAGCTTGCCAGGTTATTCGATGATCGCGGAGCAATTCTGATTGATGTGGCTTTGCAGCCGCATCGTGTTTTTTGTGATGCGTTGAGCGTTCAGGAAAAGCTGAGCGATGCCGAAGCAGTCTTGGCCCCCGCTTTTCATTTTAATCTTCGCCGTTCCTCTTTGCCTGTCGCGGCGTTGAAGATAGCCTGGTATACACTTCTCCGCCGTCCACGCACTGTCGCGGGGTACATGCCCGTCTTTTATCTCCAATGCAAGGTTCCAGGTATTGCCAGGCGCTTGCTGGGCAAGGCCCGCATTGACTATCTGTATGTGAATCATTATTTTTGCTTGCCCGTGTCTAGAAGGTTGCGGGGTGACCGTCCGGTCTTCCTGGATACCCATGACATACAATCTTTAAACTTTATCTCACATGACTATCACCAGCAGGTCAATATGAGAGCAGCACCATTTACAAAATGTTTGCAGGAGGAACTGGCTATCGTGGACACAGCAGATCGTGTCACAATGGTCAGCCGCGACGAAATTGAACTTGTCAATAAATATCGTCCCGCCAATCGCTATTGTTACTATATTCCCCTCCCAGAGCCGCAATCAACCCCTTCTTTGCCCCCCAGTCCAGGTCCGCAGGGACCCGTACTGCATGCTTTGATTGTTGCCAGCCGTAACCCGGCAAACGAGCGAAGCCTGACATGGTTCCTCAAAGTTGTTTGGCCCCGCGTATGTCATCTTCCCTACAAGCTGACCATTGTGGGGAATATAAACCGATTCTTTGATGGTGAATCCTTCCAAAATGTTGTGTTTGCTGGCATTGTTGACGACCTTCAGTCCTATTATCTGTCCGCTGATATTGTGATTCTTCCGATCACTAACGGTGGCGGCATAGCGATCAAAACTCTTGAGGCCATTCAGGCTGAATTGCCAATTGTCTGCACTCGCCATGCCATGCGCGGCTTGCCTGCGGATGTTCAGGCTTATCTTCCGGGCAGTCTCACAGACCAAGATCTTGTTGAGGATCTCACGAACATGGCCTTAAGCGCTGATTCCTTGGCTGATCGCCGCCGGCAGATCGCGATGGCGCATCAGGCATTAATGTTGATCAACTTTGATGAAAAGATGCACCATGAGCTTGATATGATTCTCGATAGAAGCCGTGAGTGATTAGCCACTTGGCCATTAACTTCCCCAGACCCGAGCCTTTTCGGTATCCATGGTCTAGCCAAAGACTTCTTGTTCTTCCTCCTGCTCCGACCAGAAGCATCGAGGCTGAATTGTGTCTGCATGGATTGCAGACACTAGTATCGCCTCTGATCTTGCAGTCGATAAGTCTCCTTCAGGGACTTTCTAATCCTGGCTTTACATCTCGCGACTGCTTGATTATTGTTGCCTCCGATCAGTTGAATGGAAAAGTAGAGTCAGAAGCTCTGCTGCAACAGTTAACTATAGCCGAAATGGCGCTTGCCGCCAAAGCAAACGTTGTCATCACCGGAACTCTACTCACGGGACCACGGCAGGATGTCCTCGTTCAGCTGAAGCGTCTTAAAGGTGCAGTTTTCGTACTGCAAGATCGATATTCCGTTAATATCCTGGCGAGTCTGATCGGGAATGATATCTTCTTTCTCCCACACTTTTCATTGTTTGATCAGCTGTTTGTGCCGCCATTCAAGCATCATCCCTTGAGGTCTCCGGCATCCCAAACTGCAAACCAGTGCCGGCGGGTGGCTGTTAACCTCTCTGAAGACAGCTTCCAAAGCCTGTTCGATCAGCATACGGACTCGAATCGTAGGCTTTTTGTTGCACTTGTTCTGGATCAGATTCTTTGCTCCAGCCCGAAGCCTTTGATTACACTTGTTCCCTCTCCTGTTGAGCCAGCATCACCCTCTGTTTCTGATCACAGATTTTGCGATATGGCCATGGAATGGCTGACGCAACGTGGACATGACCAATCGTTGGCTGTTGTGCCATCGTTGACATCAATCTCCGATCTTATTTCCCTATTTCGAGGCGTAGATATTTCAATCGTTGGCTCGCACCCTCTTTTGCCTCTGGTAATTCAATCAGGATCTGATTTTCTGGCGCTGTTTGGAAAGCGTGGCGATCGAGCTAGTCTTCCTGCAACGCTGAACCGGCTGGAAGAGTATCCACAATCCTGCGGACACCTCGTTAGTGAGTTGTATGCTATATCCTATGAGCTAACTCGGCAATTCGCCTGTCCTGCTCGCAGCTCTGAGACCCATCCCAATGCTTTGATCGAGGGCATTGCTCCAGATCGTTGGCGGTCAGCATTCTTGGATCTTTGCCTACAGGCTTCCAGCCGGTCTCTGCAGCGTCTGACGCCGGAAAAAGCTACGACGCCTTCAAAGAGTTCAAAATCGCACCCCGTTTCTGGCATCACCAGCAAAGGCTCGTATCTCTCATCGGTTGAAGCGACTTATTCGATAAACGATCCTTCGGTCCGTAAGCGCCTGTTGGACTATGCTACGAGTCATTTTCAAGGCAAGACAGCTCAGCGTGGTTTTAATCACAGCGCTTTTGCTCAAATATCTTTAGATGGCGACCCTTCATTTGTTCCTGAATTGCTGGAGCGTGATCATCCACACGAAGAAGACTATACTGTCTTTCAATGGTTTCGGGGTGGTCACAATCTAATTCTTGATATTGGTGCGAATTGGGGATATTCCGCTGCTTCGATCTGGGTCTCTTCACCGGAAAGTCATATTGTCTCCTTTGAAGCCATACCTATGTATCGCCCTTGTTTGCAGGCATTGGCTGAACTGCGGTCTGGTCAATACGCTTACGTTCTATCGGGTCTCTCCGCTAAAGATGACCAGCTGACATTCTCTCTTCCTGTGGTCAATCATGTTGCCTTGACTGCGTTAACCACCGCCTCACCCAACCCTGATCTGTCAACGCTGATTGATAATGTTCTGAATCATGTTAATAAGTGGATGCATGGAATCTCGTCTTTTTGCTTTCAGTTTGTGGACTTTACTGTGCCAGTCCGACCTCTTGACGATCTGATTGCGAGTAATCCATCATATTTTTCCAAGGCCCCTATCGCCGCTGTTAAAATTGATGTTGAAGGAATGGAGTATGATGTATTGGCTGGTGGCGAACGTATTTTGTCCACCCATCGTCCAATGATCATGTTCGAAGAAAATAAGACTCAAGATCGATCTTTGAACCAGCTTCTCTCGCGTCTCGGCTATCTACGTGCAAAGCGAACTGGTTCGCGTCTTCAGTTAGACCAGCACCTTGATACTGGTCAGTTCAATGGTTTTTTTGTTCATCACCAGCGCTGTACAGAGTATCAGCATCTTGGTCTGCTGATGTGAGGCCTATTTAGTGATCATCAGAGTTAAACGTTTCTGCAGGCTCTTTGTTGCCAGTAGTCCATTATTTTTGACTCTTATCCTTCGTCTCTCGAGTGTTGTAGGTCGCCTATTTCGACTGCGGATGTCTGCTTCTCCTACCATTCCTCGTACTGGTCGCCAAGCCATTCTGTTTGTTGACAGCTCTACACCTCAAGCAGACAGGGACGCCGGCGCCGTAACGATTGTTCAGTACATGCAACTTTTTGCTGATCATGGTTGGGATGTTTATCTTTGTCCCTTTGATCAGATTGAACGTCCAGCTGCTGCCAGCAGACTGATCCAGTCAGGCATTCATCTCATCTTCCCTGCAAGGCATGGTTTGTTGGATTGGCTCGAACGTAATGTGGCCAATTTCCAGATCATCTTGTTAAGCCGCCCAACCATGGCAGCGGCCCTGCTTCCTATTATTATACCGCAACATGTGATTACAGGTTATTACGGACATGATTTGCATTATCAGCGTTTTCTCTTGGAGGCTTTTCACTCAGGTCATCCAGAACTGAGCTTGGTGGCTCGTCGTTTTCTTTCTCTTGAGCGTTCTATCTCTCGCCAGGTTGATGTCAGCTACTATCCATCAGCTGCTGAAGTAATTCAATTAAAGACGCTTGAACCTGAAGCCAAAATCAAAGAGGTTCCTGCTTATCACTATGACTTTGATCAACTTCCTAAGCCAACACTGCCTACAGGGAGCCGCTTTCTTTTTGTTGGCAACTTTCGTCATCAGCCCAACATTGATGCCCTGCAATGGTTGCTAGCAGACATCTGGCCTTGCATTCGTAGCCAACTAGCCGGTGCTGAAATCAGCATCGTTGGCTCCAATCCTCCCTCTGATCTTGTTCACTCGACTCGGTTGGACAGCGATATTGTCTGGCAAGGCTGGGTTTCTGATGAGGAGCTATCCCATCTTTATGCATTGAGTCGTATAGTCATTGTTCCGCTACGCTATGGAGCTGGAGTCAAGCACAAGGTTGTTTCGGCTGTCGTCCAGGGTTGTGCTGTTGTCACGACTGCAATTGGTCTGCAAGGTCTCCCCGAGCTAGATGGGTTCGTTGGCTTGGCGGAGACTCCTACCGCTTTTGCCAACGCTTCGTCTGAGCTTATACTGGATGACGATCTATGGCTCTATAGGGTCATGGCTGCGAGAAGGGCCCTTTCCGGCCGCTTCAGCACCCAATCCTTATGGCTAGCATTTAACGATCTGCATCAATCCTGCTAACCAATGCCATCCATCCGCTTCCCAGGTGTAATCCGTTCCAGGGCATCTTTACGTCTAGGCTTGGCTGGTGGCGGCACTGACGTTTCGCCCTATTGTGATGTGCATGGTGGCTATGTTCTTAATGTCACTATTGACCGCTATGCCTACGCTGTATTGCGACCTTTGGATGGTTCGTCAGTTTGTTTTGAGGCATCTGATCAGCAGGCCGCTTGTACTTGCCCACTGATTTCAAGGCTTCCTCTGGACGGAACGCTGAATCTGCACAAAGCTGTGTATAATTACTTTGTTGCAGTCTACAATGACAATCAGCCTATCGCTCTGCAGCTCAACACGTTTTGCGATGCTCCCGTGGGGTCAGGATTGGGTTCCTCGTCCACACTGGTTGTTGCCATGATCAAGGCTTTTGTCGAGCTACTTAATGTTCCACTCGATGATTATGCCATTGCATCATTGGCTTTTCGGATTGAGCGTATCGACTGTGGCTTGCAGGGGGGGCGGCAAGATCAGTATTCGGCCACATTCGGCGGTTTTAACTTTATGGAGTTTTATGGCGATGATCGTGTTATTGTTAACTCCCTGCGTGTCAAGAACTGGATTGTCTGCGAGCTTGAAGCATCTTTGATTTTATACTTTACAGGTGTTTCGCGTGAATCTGCTCAAATTATCGCTGACCAAAGTTCTAATGTTGCGCAGGGAATGTCCGATGCGATCACCGCCATGCATGGGATCAAAGAAGAGGCGCTGGTTATGAAGGAATCTTTGTTAAAAGGCGATTTCCAGGGCTTTGTAGAGTCGATTCGAATGGGCTGGGACAACAAGAAACGTACCGCCGCCACAGTCACCACACCCCGAGTCGACCAGATTTACGAAACCGCGTGTTACGCTGGAGCTTTGGCCGGCAAGGTTTCTGGGGCTGGCGGCGGTGGGTTTATGTGGTTTTTTGTGCCCACCGAAAAACGAATGGATGTGATCCGTTCGCTTAACGCCTTAGGTGGTCAAGTAAGCAATTGTCATTTTACCCAACACGGCACTCAGGCATGGCGAATCCTATGAGAAGCTATATCACGAATCAATTGGAAACCACTCAGATTTTGCTGGCGCAAATGCTGGCTGATCAGGCTTTTTTGGATCGTATTGAAGACGCTGCATCGGCTTGCATCAGCTGTTTCCAACGCGGTCACAAAATTTTGCTTGCAGGCAATGGCGGCAGTGCTGCTGATGCTCAGCACATTGCCGGTGAATTTGTCAGTCGATTTGCCTTTGATCGCCCCGGTCTACCGGCTCTAGCGCTAACGACTGATTCTTCTATTCTGACTTCTATTGGCAATGATTATTCCTATCAACGTCTTTTCTCTCGTCAGATTCAGGCCCATGCGTTGGCAGGCGACGTGTTCATCGCTTACTCGACTTCAGGCGCTTCTGCCAATATCATTCATGCTCTCGAAGAGGCTCGACAGCGCCAAGTCGTTTGCATTGGCATGACCGGTAACCGAGGTGGCCCTATGCATGATCTCTGCGATTATCTTCTTGCTGTCCCAAGTTCTGACACGCCAAAAATACAAGAGGGCCATTCTGTCATTGGCCATGTTCTCTGCGGCCTCGTTGAACAGGCGCTTTTTTCTTCTCCGGTCTAATGGAAGCAATTATTCTCGCCGGAGGATTTGGCACGCGTCTGCGCCAAATTGTTCCTGATGTGCCTAAGCCAATGGCCCCCATTGGTGACCGCCCTTTCCTTGAGATCTTGCTCTCTTCGCTTGCTGATAATGGCTTTCAACGTGTAGTTCTTTCGCTTGGGTTCTTGGCGGATTCCATCCTGGATCATTTTGGATCCAATTTTGCGGGCATGGACCTGCACCCTGTGATTGAAAATTCGCCGCTGGGCACTGGGGGGGCAGTTCGGTTGGCGATGATTGAGATCGCCTCCGATCACGCCTATGTTTTTAATGGGGATACTTACCTTGATCTCGAAATCGCCGCAGTTGAGGCCCAGTGGTCGGCTCACCATCGCCCCATCATCATTGGTCGCGAGGTGGATGACGCCCAACGCTACGGCCGTTTAATGGTTGAAGATGGCCATGTGACCGGTTTTGTGGAAAAGGGTGTCAGTGGACCTGGGTTGATCAATGCCGGTTGTTATGTGCTGCCTCGGGCCCAATTGGATGCGTTCCATCCTGGCCAAGCATTTTCCTTGGAACAAGACTTTCTGGTTCCGCTGGTGCGCTCGGACAAGGTCGACCTCTTTGTGACTGAGGGGCAGTTTATTGATATTGGTATCCCTGACGATTACTGGCGGGCGCAGACTCTGCTCGCTCCCCTGCACCGCTGACTCCATGCCATGTCCCGCTCTTTTCCTTGATCGTGATGGTGTGATCAATATTGATCACGGTCATGTGCATCGGATCGAGAACTTTGACTTCGTGCCGGGCATCTTCGAACTTGTCCGTGAGGCGCGTAGATACGGGTATCGGCCTGTCGTTGTGACCAATCAAGCTGGTATTGGTCGCGGGCTTTACACCGAGGCTCAGTTCGCCGAACTGACCCGCTGGATGCTCGGTTGCTTTGAGGACAACGATGCTGCGATTGATGCTGTTTACCATTGCCCGTATCATCCCGACCACGGCATCGGCCCGTACCGCCAGCCCAGCTATGACCGCAAGCCCCAGCCTGGCATGTTGGTGCGTGCGGCCCAAGATCTGGATCTCGATCTCCAGCGTTCTTTGATGGTCGGTGACCACGCCACGGATATTGAGGCTGCCCTTGCGGCTGGCGTCAGGCATCGCTTCCTGTTCCGTTCCCTCGATCGCTGTGATCTGGCCATGGCCGTTGGCGATCTTGCTGAAGTGAGCCTTTGGTTCCAGACCCTCGCTTCAGATGCCACAGTTCCTTGATGCTCTGGCATTGACCCTCGGCCGGAATCGACGTGCCCCCTCGAGATGCCGCTTGGGGCATGGCGAGGGGGCAGCCGTGGCCTCGGTTGGGTCAGTTGCCTTTCCCGCGAGGATCCGCTGCCTTGACTGGATCCGTGAGGTGGTGGCCCCTGACCCTGCAGCTTGCCAGGAGGCTTGCCGTTTGCGTCACTTCCTATCCACGCATGCTGGCAGACCTGAAGTTTCCATCTGTTCCCTGCGCAGGTCGGCCCATCTCACCGTCAGGCTGCTCCCCTTGCGCCGCGTTGCCGCTCTCCTCCAAGCCCTTGCCAGGCTCCTAGGCAAGGTGGCGACACCCATCCAGGTTGCGCTCTGCCCAGCACGGAGCACAGCGCTGGGTCCACCGCCCCCCCCCCCCCCCCCCCCCCCCCCCCCCCCCGCCCCCCCCCCCCCCCCCCCCCCCCCCCCCCCCCCGCCCGGGGGGGGGGGGGGGCCCCCCCCCCCCCCCAGAGACGGGCGC
>JBIKKX010000050.1:0-14922 GCA_044360135.1 Cyanobium sp. | reverse complement strand
CCACCCCGTTTGGCCTGCCCCCACCCCCGCGCACCGCGCTGGGGCCCCCCCCCCCCCCCCCCCCCCCCCGCTGCCAGACGCCTACCAGCCGGCATCGCCCGGCCCCGGCCTCCGGCGCGCTGGGGGGGGGGGCACCCCCGTCCAGGCAGACAGGCTGGGCAGACACCGGATGTTTGACCATGGGCCCCTCCGTCGTGCACAATGGATGGACGGGAGGCAAAGCCCCGGACCTGCGGATGTAGCTCAGTGGTAGAGCATCTCCTTGCCAAGGAGAGGGTCGAGAGTTCGAATCTCTTCATCCGCTTATTGCCGACCCTTCCGGCTACTCTCTTTCCCTGATTCAGTCCCAGACTCAGCTCCAGTGCTTGTGCGGTAGTTCACAAGCAGTTTTTGTCCGTGATGCTCAGTGAACCCAAGCCGGGCGTAGAAACCGCTGCCGTTGGTGGTCATCAAATAGACCCTCTCGGCAGCGGCCACCGAAGGGCTGTTCATGAGGGTTTCGACGATGCGGCGTCCGAGCCCCTGACCCTGGTGTTCGGCCGCCACCACCACATCCCAGAGCACGGCTCTGAAGACCCCATCGCTCGTCGCCCGGCCGATGCCGACCAGCTGGCCGCCTCGCCACGCACTCACCACCGTCGCGCTGCCGAGCAGCATGCGTAGCAGAGCAGCCCTTGAGCGGTTTTGCGCCCAGAAGCTATGGGCGTCGAACAGCTGCCGAAGCTGATCAACCCTGAGCAGCAGCCCTACTGGCAGGCGCCCGTGGCGCACCAGCCGGACCCCCTCTGGGACCATCCTTGTCGGCGTTGGTTCCCCGGTTGGGTTGGCCGCGCTGGCGGAGGGGGGGAGGCTGGTGGAAGACACGGGCGCGCCGGGGGCCGGTTCCATCGGCCTGCTGAATCCTCGCCTGCCGCCGGCCGGCGCCAGGGCCGTTGGCCGCTGCAGTGGTGGCCATGGCCCAGAACCCTTGCGCCATCTAGTTTCTTGCCTCACATCAAGCGGTCTGGCGGTGATAGGCTGGCCCCATTCGTTGAACGGTTGTTCTTCCCATGCTCAAGCTGCTGCTGGGTGACCCCAATGCCCGCAAGCTGAAGCGTTACCAACCTCTCGTTTCCGATATCAACCTTCTTGAGGAAGACATCGCCCCGCTCAGCGATGAGCAGTTGCGGGGCCTCACGACCGAGTTTCGCCAGAAGCTCGCCAATGCCCGCGCCGCCGGCAGCAGCCCTGAGGCCGTGCTGACCCGGGAACGCAAACTACTCGATGAGCTGCTTCCCCAAGCCTTTGCCGTGGTGCGCGAGGCGGGCAAGCGGGTGCTTGGCATGCGCCACTTCGATGTGCAGCTGATCGGTGGCATGGTGCTGCATGAGGGCCAGATCGCTGAGATGAAGACCGGCGAGGGCAAGACCCTTGTGGCCACTCTGCCTGCTTATTTGAATGCCCTCACGGGGCGCGGGGTGCACGTGGTGACGGTGAACGACTATCTCGCTCGCCGCGACGCCGAGTGGATGGGCCAGATCCATCGCTTCCTAGGCCTCAGCGTTGGACTGATTCAACAGGACATGCCGCCGATTGAGCGCCAGCGCAACTATGGCTGCGACATCACTTACGCCACTAATTCTGAGTTGGGATTCGATTATTTGCGCGACAATATGGCGACCGACATCGCCGACGTAGTGCAGCGCGACTTCCACTACTGCATCATTGACGAAGTCGATTCTATTTTGGTTGATGAAGCCCGCACCCCGCTGATCATCTCCGGCCAGGTGGAGCGTCCTCAAGAGAAATATCGCCAGGCTTCCCAGATTGCCGACCAGTTGGTTCGCGCTGCCGAAATGGGTAAGGATGGGATCGATCCTGAGGGTGATTACGAGGTTGATGAAAAGCAGCGCAATGTGACCATGACAGACGAGGGTTTCGCTAAGGCCGAACAGCTACTCGGCGTCTCTGATCTCTACAACCCTGCCGATCCTTGGGCTCATTTCATTAACAATGCTCTCAAGGCCAAGGAGCTATTTGTCAAGGATGTGAATTACATCGTCCGCGGCACCGATGCTGTGATCGTCGACGAGTTCACCGGCCGCGTCATGCCTGGTCGCCGCTGGAGCGATGGCCTTCATCAGGCGATCGAGGCCAAGGAGAACCTGCCGATCCAGCCCGAGACTCAGACTTTGGCCAGCATCACCTATCAGAATTTCTTTCTCCTCTACCCGCGGCTGGCGGGCATGACGGGTACCGCCAAGACCGAGGAGGTCGAATTTGAGAAGACCTACAAGCTTGAGGTCACGGTGGTCCCCACCAATCGCTCCCGTTCCCGTGCCGACTGGACCGATCAGGTTTACAAGAGCGAGACCGCTAAGTGGCGGGCTGTTGCTGCTGAAACGGCGCACATCCACAGCGGTGGCCGTCCTGTACTCGTCGGCACCACCAGCGTCGAGAAATCGGAGTTGCTCTCGGCCCTGCTGGCGGAGCAGGAGGTTCCCCACAACCTGCTCAATGCCAAGCCCGAGAATGTTGAGCGGGAAGCCGAGATCGTCGCCCAGGCCGGCCGCTCCGGCGCCGTGACGATCGCCACCAACATGGCTGGCCGTGGCACGGACATCATCCTGGGCGGCAATAGCGATTACATGGCCCGTCTCAAGCTGCGGGAAGTTCTCCTGCCACGCCTGGTGCGCCCCGAGGAGGATCACCTGCCGCCAGTCCCCCAGCGTCGTTCCAGCGGCAGTGGCGGTTTTCGCGATGGCGGGAGCGGCGATCCCTTCAAGGCTCCCAGCGAGGTCAAGGCGATGGGAACCCTCTACCCTTGCCAGCTGCAATCGGATACCGAGGACGCTCTGGTGGCCTTGGGCCGCGATCTGGTCCAGGCCTGGGGCGATCGCAGTCTCACTGTGCTGGAGCTTGAGGATCGCATCGCCCAGGCAGCGGAGAAAGCCCCGATTGAGGATCCTCAGCTGCTGCGCCTACGCGAGCTGATCGGCCGGGTCAAGGCCGAATACGACGTGGTGGTCAAGCAGGAGGAAGAGCAGGTGCGCAGCAGTGGCGGCCTGCATGTGATCGGCACCGAGCGGCACGAATCACGGCGAGTGGATAATCAGCTCCGTGGCCGTGCCGGGCGTCAGGGAGATCCAGGAAGCACCCGTTTTTTCCTCTCCCTGGAAGACAACCTGCTTCGCATCTTCGGTGGCGAAAGGGTGGCAGGCCTGATGAATGCCTTCCGAGTGGAAGAGGATATGCCGATTGAGTCGGGGATGCTTAATCGCTCCCTGGAGGGCGCCCAGAAGAAGGTTGAAACCTACTACTATGACATTCGCAAGCAGGTGTTTGAGTATGATGAGGTGATGAACAATCAGCGCAAAGCTGTTTATGCCGAGCGCAGGCGTGTCCTGGATGGTAGAGGCCTTAAGCAGCAGGTAATCGGCTATGGCGAGCGCACCATCGGCGATATCGTTGAGGCTTACGTGAACCCAGATCTGCCGCCGGAGGAATGGGACCTGACCAACCTCGTGGCCAAAGTAAAGGAGTTCATCTACTTGCTTGAAGACCTCACTCCCGAGCAGTTGCAGGGCCTGTCGATGGAGGAGCTTAAGCTCTTCCTCCAAGAGCAGATGCGTAATGCTTATGACCTCAAAGAAAGTCAGGTTGAGGAGGCTCGCCCTGGTCTGATGCGAGAGGCAGAGCGTTTCTTCATCCTGCAGCAGATCGACACCCTCTGGCGTGAGCACCTGCAGGCCATGGATGCTTTGCGCGAATCTGTTGGCCTGCGTGGCTACGGCCAGAAGGATCCGCTGATTGAGTATAAAAATGAAGGCTATGATATGTTCCTGGAAATGATGACGCAAATGCGTCGCAACGTGATCTATTCGATGTTCATGTTCCAGCCCCAAATTCCTCAGCAGGTCAGCGTTTGATCTCGATCGCGCCCCCGGGCATTCTTATTAATCCCGGATTTTATTGATATTCGTCTAATCATCCGTGTTCGGGTTTGTGCCTGTATTGTTGCGGCCTATTTGGCCGGGTCGGATGGAACGGAGCTGTCGCCTTGGTCTGGTTGGGTTTCGTTCGGATCAGGGAGCAGGGTTCTGTGTCTCGCCCAGGAACTCCAGGATCTCCCGGTCCTTGAGGTTCTGGGCCCTGCCGCCGCAGGCCTCGAGCAGGGGCCTTCCGGCGGCCACCTCGCGCAGGCAGGCCTGGGTGCGGGCCAGTTCACTCTCCAGCGTGTCGATCCGCTCCATCAGGTTGCGGATCACCCGGGCCTCGGCATCGGGGAGAGCCGAGTGGGCCAGCGGGTCGATCTTCACCCCTGATTGGTGGATCACCCGACCCGGGATGCCCACAACGGTGCTGTCGGGCGCCACGTTGCGCAGCAGCACGGAACCGGCGCCGATGCGGGTGTTGGCTCCCACGGTGATCGCCCCAAGCACCTTGGCGCCGGCGCCCACCACCACGTTCCTCTCCAGGGTGGGGTGGCGCTTGCCATGCACCTTGCCCGTGCCCCCAAGGGTGACCCCCTGGTACAGCAGGCAGTTGTCGCCCACCACGGCCGTTTCGCCGATCACCACCCCCATGCCGTGGTCGATGAACACGCCCCGGCCGATTCGGGCGCCCGGGTGGATTTCGATCCCGGTCAGCCAGCGGCCCAGTTGGCTGATCAGCCGGGGCAGCAAGGGCACCTCCAGGCGCCAGAGCCGATGGCTGAGCCGATGCAGCGCCAGGGCATGCAGACCCGGGTAGCAGAGCAGGATCTCCAGGGAGCTGCGGGCCGCCGGATCCCGTTCCTTGATGTTCGCCAGGTCGGCGCGCAGGGCGTTCAGCATGGCGGAGCCTTAACGGGGGGATGGCCCTGGCACGGGCCGGATGGAGGTGATCGTCTCGATCGCGTCAGGGTAGGGGCTGGGGGGCGGTGCATCCTGCGTAACGCGATAGGGACGTGGATCCGTTGAGGGAGTCATGGTCGTGCACTCCTCAAAGGACAACGGACCTGCGGCCGCAGGCCAGTGGGCGTGCCCCAGTGCCCCAGTGGGCGTGCCCCCTCCTCCGGGGCTCCCCCTGGCCCTTCAGGCCGCCAGCAGGCCGATCTCCTTGCGCAGCTGGTCGATCGTGGCGGCTCCCAGATAGCTCTGGGCGCAGTGCACCACCGGCAGCCGCATCAACTGGGCCCGGTTCTGCCGCAGGGTCTGTTCCACCAGCGGCAGGCTGGGGCGGTCACAGAGCACGTGGCTGGCGGCCCGCAACAGGGCCAGCAGCCTGCTGCCCGTGTCGGGATTGGCGGTCATCACCAGCAGCTCATTGCCGCGCATCGAGTGCAGAATCACCTCCGCCGCCCTCAGGATCCCTGGGCTGATGCTCACCAGGCCGACGCAGCTGCCGGGTCGCAGCTCCTTGAGCAGGTCGAGCTCGTGGCGGAAATCATTGAGATCGACCGGCACGGCCCGCACGCCATGGCGCTGGGCGATCTCCTCGACCCCCTGCAGGAAGTAGCGGCTGGTGACCACGGTGCCCTGGCTGGAGCTTTCCAGCACCGATTCGAGTTCCTCCATCGGCACCACCTCCACCGGCACCTCCAGGGTTGGGGCGAGCTCTTCGGCGATCAGGTGGGAGGCGCCGATGTCCTCCCGGGGGGTGCTCACCAGCACCCGGGCGCCGCAGCGCAGGCGCCAGTCGATCTCGCGCGTGAGCAGCTCGCGGGCCTGCTGCAGGGTGCAGCCAGCGTTGAGCAGGCCATCAACGCTCTGGCGCACCTCCCGGTCGATGTCGGGCAGGGCCTTGTGGCGCAGCCCGGCCGGGGGCTTGATCTCGCGGGGCTTCTGCTGATCGCGCACATAGATGCCCGATCCGGCCATGGCCTCCACCACCCCGTCGGTCTCGAGCTGCCGGTAGACCTTGCTGATGGTGTTGCGGTGCAGGCCGGTCTGCATCGCCAGCTGGCGGGTGCTCGGCAGTCGGTGCCCCGGCGGGTAGTGGCGGGCGGCGATGGCGAAGCAGATCTGGTTGTAGAGCTGCGTCGAGGCCGGAATGTCGCTTTCCTGCTGGATGTGGAATCGCACGCCGGGATGGGCCGGATCAACTGCCGGCCACCCTACGGAGCTTTCGGCCTGGTGACAATTCCCCTGTTGGCATAACTCCATGTGCCGGTCTGTGCCAGCTTCCCCAGCTCTGGCCTGCTCTCTGGCAAGGACGGTGGACTCTCCCGGCTCCGGCCTCTGGTCCGCCGGTCCAGCCGGTTGCCGTTCTGGCCCTGCCCGTGGCTTGATCGCGGTCGGCTGGCAGACCCTGGCCATGGCTCTGGCGCGGCGTTGCCGGGCTTCCTCCGCCGATCCACCGTTGATCCGATGCCGATCCGGTGCCGTCTTCTGCGCCTCCCGGGGCGGGACGGGCCATGCAGGGGCTACGACCCTTGGGTTGCTGCGCGTCCGGCCGTGGCCGGGGCCAGCCGATGCCCTGCTCACAATGGGGGCAGTGCCCCTACCGGTCAGCCATGGTGGATCCGAGCCCAGCTCTCCCGGCGCCGCGGCAGCCGGTGCGGGCCGAATGGGTGTCCGTGGCGGTGCCCGCCGCCAGCGGGGAGGCCGCCTCGGCCATGGCCTGCTGGTGGGCCGTCCCGGCCGCTCGGCCAGTCCGTGGCGCTGTGCTGGTGCTGCCGGAGGTGTTTGGAGTGAACCGCTGGGTGCGCAGTGTGGCTGATCGGCTGGCCGGGGAGGGCTACGCCGCCCTGGCGATCAACCCCTTCTGGCGCACGGCCCCCGCCCTCGATCTCGGCTACGACCCGGCCGGCCTGGCCGCCGGTCGGGAGCATCGCGACCGGGTGATGGCCGACCAGCTGCTGGCGGATGCGGCGGCGGCGGTGGACTGGCTGCGGCAGCGCCAGGGCGAGGGCCCCCTGGGCTGCGTGGGCTTCTGTTTCGGCGGACACCTGGCCCTGATCGTCGCCACCCTGCCTGCGATCGCCGCCACCTGCGACTTCTACGGGGCCCGCGTCGCCAGCTTCCGGCCCGGGGGCGGTCCTCCCAGCCTTGAGCTGGTGCCCCGCATCCCCGGCAGGTTGTGGTGCTTCTGTGGCGATGCCGATCCGCTGATGCCCCCGGAGGAGCTGGCCGCCATCGAAGCCGCCCTGACGGCGGCCAACGGCGGCACCTCGGCCAGCGATCCGGCAGCCCGCCACCGCCTGATCATCGCGGCCGGAGCTGGGCACGGCTACCTGTGTGAGGCCCGGGCCGACTACAGCCCCAGCGCGGCGCACCAGGGTTGGGCGGCGATGCTGGATCTGTTCGGCGCCAGCCTCAGCCCTGCCCCCTGAGCGGGGAGGCAGTTCAGGAGGACTTGCTCGCCGGGGATTGAGCTGGCGCTCCGTTTCCAGCAGCGGCGCTGCCTCCAGTCGCGCCGACGGCAGGGCGCGGTGAGGTCGTCTTGCCGGCCACCTGTTTGCGCGGCGACAGGAACATGATCATGTTGCGGCCCTCGCGCTTGGGCGGCTGCTGGATTTCGGCGTTCTCCTCAAGATCCTTGGCCATCCGGAACAGCAGCTGCTCCGCCAGGGCCGTGTGCTGAATCTCGCGGCCTCGGAAAATCACTGTGCACTTGACCTTGTCGCCGGCCTTGAGGAAGCGGACGGCCTGGCCGATCCTGACCTGGTAGTCGTGGGAGTCGATCTTGTAACGCATCTTCACCTCCTTGACCTCGGTCTGGTGCGACTTCTTCTTGGCCTCCTTGGCCTTTTTCTCCTGCTCGAACTTGTATTTGCCGTAATCCATGACCCGGCACACGGGTGGATCGGCTTTCTCGCTCACCAGCACCAGGTCGAGCTCGCGCTCGCGGGCTACCTCCAGCGCCTGCTCTCGACTGATCACTCCCAACTGGCTGCCATCAGCATCGACCACCCGCAGATTGGGGTAGCTGATGCGCTCGTTGATATTGGGGAGCTCCCGCACGGGAGCGCGGCGATCAAAACGCGGACGGGGGGGCATTCACAAGGGCTGCTGAACGCTCACCCTAGGCCTTGCTGGGCCTGGTGGGCCAGGCCCAGGGCCTGGCGCAGCAGATCCTCCTCCCCGGCATGGCCATCGCCCTCCCCCAGCCAGATCGGCCGGTGCCGGCGCCGGAACCAGGTCCGCTGACGCTTGGCGTACTGGCGGGTGCGGCGCTCCGTCAGCGCGATCGCCTCCTCTCGGCCCAGGGTCCCCGCCAGCAGCCGGCAGGCCTCGCCGTAACCGATCGTTTCAAGCAGCGCACAGCCTGGTCCGTAGCGCGCCAGCAACGCCTCCGTCTCCTCCACCAGCCCGGCGTCGTAGAGGCGGCGGGTGCGGATCCGGATCCGCTCGGCCAGATCCGGCGGATTCAACCCCAGTTCCAGCACCCTCCAGGCCGGCGGTCGGCAGCCCTGCTGGCTGGAGATCGGCCGACCGGTGGCATAGCCCACCTCCAGGGCCCGCTGGGTGCGCACGGCGTCGGCCGGCGCGATGCGCTCCGCCGCTACCGGATCCGCCTGGCGCAGCAGGCTGTGGCAGTGGGCCTGGCCGAGGGCGGAGAACTGGGCGCGCAGGTCGGGCTGGGGCGCCACGGCCGGGGGGCTCAACCCAGCTAGCAGGGCCTGCAGGTAAAGGCCGCTGCCCCCCACCAGCAGGGCCACCCCCCGCCGCCGATGCTCCGCGGCGATGGCGGCCTCGGCCAGGGTGGTGAACTCCTGGAGGGTGATCGGCTGGTCAGGATCGCGCAGGTCGAGCAGCTCATGGCGCACCCGTTGCTGCTGGAGGGCGCTCGGTTTGGCCGTGCCCACCTCCATGCCCCGGTAAAGCTGGCGCGAATCCACCGAGAGCACCGCCAGGTCGAGCGTTTCGGCCAGGGCGATCGCCAGGTCGGTCTTGCCGCTGGCGGTGGGACCGAGCAGGGCGATCGTCAGGGGTTGCTCACCCATCGGCACTGATACGGGCGCCTCCGGGTGCGCCGGTCCGGGAGTCGGTTCAGGGGCGAGGGGAGCGCTCACGGATTCCAGGGGCTGCTGGCGGCCTTTTCCTGCCTGATTCAACCCCCCGGCCGAAAGGCCTCGGAGCGGCCCCCCGGTGGCGCCAGGAGCCGCTGGTGCTAATCTTGTGTAGCGAGCGGGTCTCCGGCCGTCTCCATGACCAGGCTTTCGTCGGAGCCCGTTGCGTTGATTCCGGCGCCTGCTTCCGCTGTGTCCTTGATCGGGGAAGCCCTTTCCGCATGAGCGACTCCACCAAAGTCCAGTCCGCCTACGGCGCCGAGCAGATCCAGGTTCTCGAAGGCCTGGAGCCGGTCCGTAAGCGGCCGGGCATGTACATCGGCTCCACCGGGCCGCGGGGTCTGCATCACCTGGTCTATGAGGTGGTCGACAACGCGGTCGACGAGGCCCTTGCCGGCCACTGCGACAGCATCCTGGTGGTGCTCCACGAGGATGGCTCGGCCAGCGTCACCGACAACGGCCGCGGCATCCCCACCGACATCCATCCCCGCACCGGTCGCAGCGCCCTGGAGACCGTGCTCACCGTGCTGCATGCCGGCGGCAAGTTCGGGGCGGGGGGCTACAAGGTGTCAGGCGGTCTCCATGGCGTGGGCGTCTCGGTGGTCAATGCCCTCTCCGAGTGGGTGGAGGTCACCGTGCACCGCCAGGGGCAGGAGCATCAGCAGCGTTTTGAGCGGGGGGCTCCGATCGGCAGCCTGGCCTCCAAGCCCGCCGCCGACCCGGAGCGCACCGGCACCGCCGTGCGCTTCAAGCCGGACATTGAGATTTTCAGCGGCGGCATCAGCTTCGATTACCACACCCTTTCCGCCCGCCTCCGGGAGCTGGCCTACCTCAACGGCGGCGTGCGCATCGTTTTCCGCGATCAGCGGCCAGCGGCCCAGAGCAGCACGGGAGAGGCCCACGAAGAGGCCTATTACTACGAGGGCGGCATCAAGGAATATGTTGCTTATATGAATGCCGAGAAAGATCCGCTGCACCCCGAAATCATCTATGTGAATGCTGAGAAGGATGGTGTGCAAGTGGAGGCGGCTCTGCAGTGGTGCGTCGATGCCTACTCCGACAACATCTTCGGGTTCGCCAACAACATCCGCACCATCGACGGCGGCACCCACATCGAGGGTCTCAAGACGGTGCTCACCCGCACCCTCAACGCCTTCGCCAAAAAGCGCGGCAAGCGCAAGGATGCTGATGCCAACCTGGCTGGCGAGAACATTCGCGAAGGGCTGACGGCCGTGCTTTCGGTCAAGGTGCCCGATCCCGAGTTTGAGGGCCAGACCAAGACCAAGCTCGGCAACACCGAGGTTCGCGGCATCGTCGATTCGCTGGTCGGTGAGTCGTTGAGCGAATATCTGGAGTTCAATCCCTCGGTGATCGATCTGATCCTCGAGAAGGCGATCCAGGCCTTCAATGCTGCTGAGGCCGCCCGCCGGGCCCGCGAGCTGGTGCGCCGCAAGTCGGTGCTGGAGAGTTCGACTCTGCCCGGCAAGCTGGCCGATTGCAGCTCCCGTGATCCAGGCGAATCGGAGATCTATATCGTTGAGGGTGATTCCGCTGGTGGTTCTGCCAAGCAGGGGCGCGACAGACGCTTTCAGGCGATCCTGCCACTGCGGGGCAAGATCCTCAACATTGAAAAAACCGATGACGCCAAGATCTATAAAAATACTGAGATCCAGGCCCTGATCACCGCCCTTGGTCTGGGCATCAAGGGTGAAGACTTCGATGCTTCCAATCTTCGCTACCACCGCATCGTCATCATGACCGATGCGGACGTCGATGGCGCCCACATCCGCACCCTGTTGCTCACCTTCTTCTATCGCTACCAGAAGGCGCTGGTGGAAGGGGGTTACATCTACATCGCTTGCCCGCCTCTCTATAAAGTGGAGCGGGGCAAGAACCATCACTACTGTTATAACGAATCTGAGCTCAAGCGCACGGTCGAGGGTTTTGGTGAGAAGGCTAATGTCACGATCCAGCGCTTCAAGGGCCTTGGCGAGATGATGCCCAAGCAGCTCTGGGAAACCACCATGGATCCCGGCACCCGCACGATGAAGCGGGTTGAGATCGAGGATGCTGCCGAGGCCGATCGCATCTTCACGATCCTGATGGGCGACAAGGTGGCCCCCCGCCGTGAGTTCATCGAAACCCACAGCGCCGAGCTCGATCTCGCCCAGCTCGACATCTGATGCCTCCTCTGCCCTCCCCCCAGACGCCGCCGACGCCACCGCCGGGTTGGCGCTGGGCCGCCCTGCTCGGTTTCGCCCTGATCGGGCCGATCAGCCTGCCGGCCGGTGGGGCCGAGCGTCGCCATCCGGAACTGCGCCGCCGCCTCAGCGGTGAGCCCCTCCTGGCCGAGTCCCGGGCCGATCTCAAGGCTTCCCCCAGCTGCCGGGCGCCCGCCCTGGCCAGCGTGATGGGCGATCAGCCCTTACGCGTCCTGCACGGCTGGCAGGGGCGTCGCGGTGAGCGCTGGCTGCTGGTGGAGACCGGTGCCGGGCCTGCTGCGGCGGAGCGGCGCCGGCGGGGTTGGATGCTGCTGGAGTCGCCAGGCTGAGGGCCTGTCCCTGCCCCTGCAGGATGGGGCTACGTATCTGGGCCGCCATGGTCGCCCCATCGCTGCAGAACGCGGCCCTGGTGGCCCTCGGCGCCGTGCCAGGCGCCTGGTTGCGCTATCGGCTGGTCGATCGCCTGGCCCCGCTGCTATCTCGCCGTCACTGGGCCACCTTTGCGGTCAACGTCTCGGCCTGCTTCAGCCTCGGCCTGGTCACCGCCCTGATCGGTCGCCGCGGTGGCGATCAGCGTCTGAGCCTGTTGCTGGCGACCGGGTTTCTCGGCAGCCTCAGCACCTTCTCCAGTTTCAGCGTTGAGGTGTTGCAGGCCTGGCTGGGGGGGGAGCGCCGCCAGGCCCTGGCCCTGGTGATCGGTTCGTTGGCGGTGGGCCTGCTGGCGGTGTTGATCGGCCTGAACCTCGGCCCGCACCTCGGCCTGGAGATCGGACGATGAACGCGGCGCCTCGGCCTCGGGCCGCGGTGACGCCGCGGCAGATGCTGTTGGTGGCGGCAGGGGCGGTGCCCGGGGCCTGGCTGCGCTGGCAGTGCGGCCTGTGGCTGGGGCCCTGGCTGGGGGGCAGCGCCGGCGCCGACCTGGTGGTGAATCTTCTCGGCTCCCTGGTGCTGGGTGTGCTGGTGGGCTCGCTGCCGCGGCGCAGTGGCCTGCTGCTCTTCGCGGGAATCGGTTTCTGCGGCAGCCTCACCACCTTCAGCAGCTGGTTGCTGGCGGTGGCGGAGCGGCTGCGCTCGCCCCGGCCCCTGGAGGGGGTGGCCCTGCTGGTCGCCAGCCTCGGGCTCGGCCTGCTGGCGGCCTGGCTGGGGCTCCGCTGGGCCGGGATGCGGCACCACCGTTCGCGGCCCTGAAGCCAAAGCGCCCTGCCTGGAGAGCCAGGCGGGGCACGGCCTTGGGGCCGGTGCGCTTCAGCTCGCCAGGGCCGCTTCGATGGCGCCGCTGAGCTCGGCGGAGTCTGGCTCCACCCGGCTGCCGAAGCGGGCCAGCACAACCCCGTCGCGGCCCACCAGGAATTTCTCGAAGTTCCAGGCCACCGGACCGGCCGGGGCGGTGGTGATCAGGGTGTCGAAGGGGGCCGCCGAGATCGCCACCTTGTCGAACAGCGGGAAGTCGACCCCGTAGGTGGTGGAGCAGAACTGCTGGATCTCCTCCAGGCTGCCGGGCTCCTGAGCGCCGAAGTCGTTGCAGGGGAAGGCAAGCACGCTGAAGCCGCTCGGGCCGTAGGTCTCCTGGAGCTTCTGCAGACCCGCGTACTGGCGGGTGAAGCCGCAGCGGCTGGCCACGTTGACGATCAGCAGCACCTGGCCGTTCCAATCGCCGAGGGGACGCTCCTCGCCGCTGGCGGTGCGCACCGTGACGGCGCTGAGGTTGGGATTGGCCATGGGATGTCGTCGCAGAAAACCTGGGGCTCAGGATTGCACGGGTCGTGACCTGGCCTGGGTTCGAGCATCGCGGGCCACAGCGGCACGTCGTCCCGATCACCCCGTCCTGTTGCGGCCCGGCCAGGCGCAGCCGGCGGCGTGGATGGCCAGCGGTCGCACCCATACACTCGCTGCAAGCGCAGCGCGGAATCCATGGCCGAAGGGACCGCCGTGGCCGAGGTGGTGGCCCGCCAGCTGGTGGGGCTGCTGGAGGCCACCAACTACGACGGAGCCAAGCTGCTGCTGCAGCCCGTGCAGCCGGTCGACGCGGCTGAGGCGATCGGCACCCTGCCGCGCACCCAGCAGGCCCTGGCCTTCCGGTTGCTGCCCAAGGACGAGGCGATCGAGGTCTACGAGTACCTCGAGCCGGATGTGCAGCAGAGCCTGCTGGATCGGCTCCGCTCCAACGAGGTGCTGGAGCTGGTCGAGGAGATGTCCCCCGATGACCGGGTGCGGCTGTTTGATGAGTTGCCGGCCAAGGTGGTGCGCCGCCTGCTGGCCGAGCTCAGCCCCGCCGAGCGCCGGGTCACCGCCCAGATGCTGGGCTACGGGGCAGGCACGGCCGGCCGTCTGATGACGACCGAGTTCATCGACCTCAAGGAGTTCCACAGCGCCGCCCAGGCCCTGGAGATCGTGCGCCGCCGTGCCCGCGACACCGAAACGATCTACAGCCTTTATGTGACCGACGCGTCGCGGCACCTGACCGGGATGCTCTCGCTGCGGGATCTGGTGACCGCCGATCCGGAGGCTCGTCTCGGCGATGTGATGACCCGGGAGGTGGTGCAGGTGACCACCGATGCCGATCAGGAGGAGGTGGCACGGGTGATCCAGCGGTATGACTTTCTGGCGGTGCCGGTGGTCGACCGCGAGCAACGCCTGGTGGGGATCGTGACCGTGGACGACGTGATCGATGTGATCCAGCAGGAGGCCACCCGCGACCTCTACGCCGCCGGCGCTGTGCAGGCCGGTGACGAGGACGACTACTTCCGCAGCAATCTGTTCACCATCGCTCGCCGCCGCGTGGTCTGGCTGCTGGTGCTGCTGTTGGCGAACAGCGGCACCTCCGCGGTGATCGCCTCGGAGCAGAAGGTGCTCAGCCAGGTGGTCGTGCTGGCCGCCTTCATCCCGCTGCTGATCGGCACCGGCGGCAATGTCGGCGCCCAGAGTTCCACGGTGGTGATCCGCGGCCTCAGCACCCAGCGGATCCAGAGCCTGGGGCTGGCGCGGGCGATTGGTCGGGAGTGTCTGGCGGGCCTGTTGCTGGGGCTGCTGATGATGCTGGTGGTCTTCCCCTGGGCGGCCCATGTGTCGGGCAGCTGGGTGGTGGCCGGTGCCGCCGCCAGCAGCCTGGTGGCGATCACCACCCTGGCCGCCACCGCCGGGGCTGCCCTGCCTCTGTTGTTCGACCGTCTGGGGCTCGATCCGGCCCTGATGTCGGCACCGTTCATCGCCACCGCCACCGATGTGGCGGGGGTGTTCATCTATCTGCAGACCGCCGCTTGGCTGCTGGGGCGCTTTGGCCATCCCTGAGGCCCTAGGGCCTGATCTCGGGGCTGGTGCGGCGGGAGGGGCGGGGACTGGACGAGCCGTCCCAGCGCTTGCAGGCCGATGGAATCTGGCGCTCTGGTGACCCCCGCTGCGGGGAATTTGCGGAAACCTGAGAGGGGTTCACACTTCTTCAGGTTATCCTTCATGGAACGTTAGGTTCAGCCCGCCGTGGTCCTCGCCATCGCCCTCGAGTCCGCCGTCGAGCCCCGTCGTTCCGGGGTTCCCTTCGCTGTTGACGATGGCGCCGCCCCTGAAGCCGCCGATCCTCCGGCCCGGATCCTTCCCTCGATCGACGGCGACCTGGTGCGCTCCTACCTGCGCGACATCGGTCGGGTGCCTCTGCTGAGCCATGAGCAGGAGATCACCCTGGGCCGCCAGGTCCAGGAGCTGATGGCGATCGAGGAGCTGCGCGAGGAACTC